>NZ_CP012981.1:0-315977 GCF_001411495.1 Burkholderia cepacia ATCC 25416
ACGCGATCATCGGCGCACGCACGCGGCGGCCGTCAACGGATCACGCCGCAGGCGAGCGCGGGCCCCGCGCCATGCTGCGGAAACGCGGGATCGCTCGAGTCGCGGTGCACCAGCGCCGCGCGGTTCATCGCCGAGCGCACGCCATCGAGGGCCAGATCGGGCGCGACGATGAAGCCGGCCGCGACGCCGTTCGCGTCCGCATGGATGTTGCCGAGATCGCCGGCGACGCGGGCGCCCGCGCGCAACCGGTCGGCGGCCGGCGCGAACACCTGGCCGGCGCTCGAGCCGTCGCCCGCGTTGCAGTCGCCGCGTTCATGCACCTGTAGCGCGTGATCGCTGTTGGGCGGAAGGCCGGCCAGGTTGTACGTGACCTGAACGCCGTCCGGACGCTCGACGAACGTCACCGCGCCGCGCGCCTGCGAGCCGACCGTCGGCTGCAGTTGTGCGTCGGCCCGTTTTTCGTGCGACGAGGAAAAGGAGGTGCAGCCGGCCAGCAGGCCCAGCGCGGCGGCGGCCAGCAGCGCGTACCGCACGCGGCCGGCGCGCACGCCGTGATGTCGTTGTTTCATTCGATCCTCATGCCGGCTGGCGGCCGTTTGACACGACGGCCGCGCCGGGCGGGTAAAGGGACCCGGGAAAAGTCGCCATGATACCGCGCCTCGCGGCGCCGTAAACAGCGTGAGGCCCCGCCCCGCAAGGGTTTTACGTATTTTGAACAACGATCGACGGAAACTTCGACGTCATGTCGCGCGATCGCTCGGCAATCGCCAGTGCGACACCGCGCGCGATGTCGCGGTAACGACGGGCCAGCGCGCCTTCGGGATCGGCCGCGACCGTCGGCGTGCCGCTGTCGGCCCGCTCGCGGATCGCGATGTCGAGCGGCAGGCTGCCGAGCACGTTCACGTCGTAATCCTTAGCCATCCGCTCGGCCCCGCCAGCGCCGAAGATGTGGTTCTTCGTGGCCGCAAGTTCGAACAGATGTGGATGCTCATGTTCTCGACGATGCCGAGGATCGGAATCCCGACCTTCTCGAACATCTTCAGGCCCTTCTTCGCGTCGAGCAGCGCGATGTCCTGCGGGCGTCGTGACGATCACCGCGCCCGTGACCGGCACGCGCTGCGCGAGCGTGAGCTGGATGTCGCCCGTGCCGGGCGGCATGTCGACGATCAGGTAGTCGAGCTCGCGCCAGTTGGTCTGGCGCAGCAACTGCTCGAGCGCGGAGGTCGCCATCGGGCCGCGCCATACCATCGGGTTGTCTTCCTCGATCAGGAAGCCGATCGAGTTCGCCTGCAGCCCGTGGCCGACGAGCGGATTCATCGACTGGTTGTCGGGCGACTCGGGGCGCTGGCCGTGGATGCCGAGCATCGTCGGCAGTGACGGGCCGTAGATGTCGGCGTCGAGGATGCCGACCGACGCACCTTCGGCGGCGAGCGCGAGCGCGAGGTTGACGGCCGTCGTGCTCTTGCCGACACCGCCCTTGCCCGACGCGACCGCCACGATGTTCTTCACGTTCGCAGCAGTTTCACGCCGCGCTGCACCGTGTGCGCGACGATCTCCTGCGACACGGCGACGCGCGCGTCGCGTACGCCGGGCACGGCCTGGAGCGCCGCGGTGACGCGTGCGCGCACGTCGTCGTGCTGGCTGCGCGCGGGATAACCGAGCACCACGTCGAGCGCCACGACGTCCGCCGTCGATCGCGACGTTGCGCACGCCCTTGTTCGCCGCATACGGACGGCCGGTATTGGGGTCGACGACAGCCGCCAAAGCGGCGTCGACTTGTGCCCGGTCAATGCTCATCGAAACTCCGTGAAAACGTTTTTCTCGCGCGCAAACGTCAAAAAATATCAAATTACGCTGCGAAAATCGGGAAAAGTGAAAGAATCTGTTGCACGCCATTGCGCGAACGCGCGACCCGGCGCACTCTTCGCCTGCGGCATGCTATGGGCCAAATCGGCCACCAACCGCCTATATTGTAGAGGCTGACGCGTCGCACTGCCCGAACAGCCACGCTGACGGACAGGGCATGCGGCCACCTCGGCGGCTGCCGCTGGCGCAGGCCTGTCCTCCTTTTTCGGGCGGCCCGCGCGTGGAGCCGTAACTGTTGTTGTCGTCGTTGTCGACTCGTTCAACCAAGAGAGGAATCCAAGATGAACATGAAAATCGCGACCCGTCTGTCCGTCTTCGCATTGGCCGGCGCACTGCTGGCAGGCTGCGCCACGCAGCAAGGCAACAATACGGCCGTCGGTACCGGCACGGGTGCGGCGCTGGGCGCAGGCATCGGCGCGCTGGCGGGCGGCGGCAAGGGCGCGGCGATCGGCGCGGGCGTCGGCGCACTGGTCGGCGGCGTGACGGGTTACAACTGGCAGGCGATCAAGAACAAGCTCGCGCCGTCGGCAGCCAAGACGGGTACGCAGGTGACCGAGCAGCCGGACGGCTCGCTGAAGCTGAACGTGCCGAGCTCGGTGACGTTCGCGACGAACCAGTACGCGATCACGCCGGCCTTCACGCCGCTGCTGAACGACCTGGCGACGACGCTGAACCAGAACCCGCAAGTGACGGCATCGATCGTCGGCTACACGGACAGCACGGGTTCGCAGCAGCTGAACCAGACGCTGTCGCAGAACCGCGCGCAGAGCGTCGTC
This sequence comes from Burkholderia cepacia ATCC 25416, assembly GCF_001411495.1. Taxonomy (NCBI): domain Bacteria; kingdom Pseudomonadati; phylum Pseudomonadota; class Betaproteobacteria; order Burkholderiales; family Burkholderiaceae; genus Burkholderia; species Burkholderia cepacia. The sequence goes on from NZ_CP012981.1 coordinate 2,643, forward strand.
AACGCGCTCGTGCAGCGCGGCGTTGCCGGCGGCCGCCTGTCGGCACAGGGCATGGGCCCGTCGAACCCGATCGCGGACAACGCGACGGAAGCCGGCCGCGCACAGAACCGCCGCGTCGAAATCTACCTGCGCGCAGCACAGGCGCAGTAAGCGCACGACGAGGGGAAGGCGCGGGCCCGCCGCCCGCGCAGCCCCGCCGGACAAGACTTCCGGCGGAGCCGGTAACAAATCGAAAAAATTTTCGAACTTCTGTCGCAGGCCGTGGTCAGTATTTACGGTACGCGGCTGGTGTTGCCGGCGCGTCACCATTCTCCTCTTGTCGTTGTTGCTCCGGGGCCGTATCCGCCCCGGTTTTTTTTGCCCGCAGAATTCGTGCTGCGCCGCAGCATGTCACCGCCGGGCACGCCGCTTGCGCGGCCCCGCCCGTTCCGGCGCCCGGTCAGCGGCGCCCTGCCCGCGTCGCCCGGCGCGCGCCCCTGCTAGAATCGCAGTTTCCCGTCGTTTTCCGCCGTTCCTCTACAGACCCTATGTCCGCATCCGACCTCACTTCCGTGCAGGCTGCGGCGCCGCAAGGTGACCGCCAGATCCTCGTTACGTCCGCACTGCCCTATGCCAACGGGCAGATCCACATCGGCCACCTGGTCGAGTACATCCAGACCGACATCTGGGTGCGGACGCTGCGAATGCATGGCCATGAGGTCTACTACATCGGCGCCGACGACACGCACGGCACGCCGATCATGCTGCGCGCGGAGAAGGAAGGCCTGACCCCGAAGCAGCTGATCGACCGCGTGTGGACCGAGCACAAGCGCGACTTCGACAGCTTCGGCGTGTCGTTCGACAATTTCTACTCGACCGATTCGGACGAGAACCGCGTGCTGAGCGAGAAGATCTACGTCGCGCTGCAGGAAGCCGGTTTCATCGCCGAGCGCGAGATCGAGCAGGCGTACGATCCCGTCAAGGAAATGTTCCTGCCCGACCGCTTCATCAAGGGCGAGTGCCCGAAGTGCCACGCGAAGGATCAGTACGGCGACAGCTGCGAAGTGTGCGGTTCGACCTACCTGCCCACCGAACTGCTGAACCCGTATTCGGTCGTATCGGGCGCGACGCCGGTGCGCAAGACGTCGAAGCACTACTTCTTCCGCCTGTCCGACCCGCGCTGCGAAACGTTCCTGCGCGAATGGGTGAGCGGCCTCGCGCAGCCCGAAGCGACCAACAAGATGCGCGAATGGCTCGGCGACGCCGGCGAGTCCAAGCTCGCCGACTGGGACATCTCGCGCGACGCGCCGTATTTCGGCTTCGAGATCCCTGGCGCGCCCGGCAAGTATTTCTACGTGTGGCTCGACGCGCCCGTCGGCTACTACGCGAGCTTCAAGAACCTGTGCGACCGCAACGGCGTCGACTTCGACGCGTGGATCCGCCCGGGCTCGACCACCGAGCAGTATCACTTCATCGGCAAGGACATCCTGTACTTCCACACGCTGTTCTGGCCCGCGATGCTCGAGTTCTCGGGCCACCGCACGCCGACCAACGTGTTCGCGCACGGCTTCCTGACGGTCGACGGCGCGAAGATGTCGAAGTCGCGCGGCACGTTCATCACCGCGCAGAGCTACATCGACACGGGCCTGAACCCCGAATGGCTGCGCTACTACTTCGCCGCGAAGCTGAACGCGACGATGGAAGACATCGACCTGAACCTCGACGATTTCCAGGCGCGCGTGAACAGCGATCTCGTCGGCAAGTACGTGAACATCGCGAGCCGCGCGGCAGGCTTCCTGATCAAGCGCTTCGACGGCCGCGTGCAGGACAGCGCGATGAACCATCCGCTCGTCGTGAAGCTGCGCGATGCGATTCCCGGGATCGCCGCGCACTACGAAGCACGCGAGTACGGCCGCGCGCTGCGCCACACGATGGAGCTCGCGGACGAAGTGAACGCGTACGTCGACGGCGCGAAACCGTGGGATCTCGCGAAGGATCCGGCCAACGCGGTCGCGCTGCACGAAACCTGCAGCGTGAGCCTCGAGTCCTTCCGCCTGCTGTCGCTCGCGCTGAAGCCGGTGATGCCGCGCGTGGCCGAGGCCGTCGAGTCGTTCTTCGGGATCGCGCCGCTCGCGTGGGCCGATGCCGCGAAGCCGCTGTCGTCGGAACAGCCGATCAAGGCGTACCAGCACCTGATGACGCGCGTCGACCCGAAGCAGATCGAGGCATTGCTCGCCGCGAACCGCGATTCGCTGCAGGCCGAGGCCACCGGCGCGGCCGCCGCGAGCGCGAACGCCGCCAAGGAGGCGAAGAACGCCAAGGTGAACGCGAAGCCGGCCGCCGTGAACGGCGCCGACGATGCCCCCATCTCGATCGACGATTTCGCGAAGATCGACCTGCGCATCGCGAAGATCGTCGCGTGCCAGGCCGTCGAGGGTTCGGACAAGCTGCTGCAGCTCACGCTCGACGTCGGCGAGGAAAAGACCCGCAACGTGTTCTCGGGCATCAAGTCGGCGTACCAGCCCGAGCAGCTCGTGGGCAAGCTGACCGTGATGGTCGCGAACCTCGCGCCGCGCAAGATGAAGTTCGGCCTGTCCGAAGGGATGGTGCTCGCCGCGTCGGCCACCGACGAGAAGGCGGAACCGGGCCTCTACATCCTCGAGCCGCACAGCGGCGCGAAGCCCGGCATGCGCGTGAAGTAAGCCGAACGCGCTGCCGCTGGCGCCAAACAAAGCCCCGCACGATTCGTTTCGTGCGGGGCTTTTTCATTCATGGCTGCTCGGCACGCCGCGCCCGCGCCGCGTCGCTGCCGAACCACCGGTCGAAACGCCGCGTGTAGTTCAGGTCGACGCCCTGGAACGTGCCGCCGTACGCGGACACGGACCAGAAGCGCGTCAGGTTGATCGTCGCCTTGAACGCGTTGCTCGCCGACTGCAGCCCCTGCTCGAAGCCGAGCACGAACCGCTCGTTGATCGCCTTCGACACCAGCACGACCTGCGGGTCCGTCAGGCCCACTTCGCTGCGGCCGACCGAGACCTCGTCGAGACCGAAGGTCTGCGCGACGCGCTTGCCGGTCACGCTGCCGAGCAGCCCGAGCGCCGCCGTCATCGTGCCCTGCTGACCGACGTTGTTGCCCTGGTCGGTGCCGTGCCCGAACAGCAGCCACGACAGCTTTTCGTTGTCCGTGACGTTCGGTTCCGACACCAGCTTGACCGTCAGCGACTGGATCGTGCCCGTGACCTGCACGCCGGCCTCGACTTCCTGGTTGCGCCGCATCGCGAGGATGTTGACGCCCGGGTTCGACACGGGGCCGTTGAACGTGAAGAAGCCGTTCTCGATCGCGAGCTTGCGGCCGAACGACGTGTACGTCGACCCTTCGGTCACACGCACGTTGCCAACCGCGCGCAGCGGCACGCCCGGCGCGCTCATCACGGTAATCGTGCCGCGCAGCCCGAGATCCGCGCCGTGCCCCTTGAAGCGGAAGTTGTTGCCGAGGCCGATGTCGATGTTCGCGCGCGGCGCGAGCGACGGCGCCGGTTTGTCCGCGGCCGGCTTTGGCTTGGCAACGGCGGTGCCGGTCGGCGTCTCGCCGCGCACCGTGCCGTCGGGTTGCACGATCACCACGTCGTCCGACAGATGCGGCGCCGACTCCTCGGGCAGGTCGAACAGTGCGCGATCGACGACGAACTTGCCGTCGATCGACAGCGCGCCGCGCGGCCCGTCGTTCGCGACCGTCGCCTTGCCCGACAGCGACAGCTTCCGGTCCGGCGCCGCGAACAGCTCGAGCTTGTCCGCGACGATGCTCGCGGTCAGGTCGGGCGCCTCGCCGTCGAGACGCACGCGGCCAAGTGCGCGCAGCGTGCCGTCGCCGCCGTGGAACTCGACCTGCTGGAATTCGACGAGGTTTTCCGACAGCTTGATGCGCACGATGCCGTCCTTCAGCTGCACGCCCTGGTCGACGAGCGTCGCGGACAGGTCGTCGCCCGTCAGCATCCCCGACAGGTTCGGCTTCGCCGGCGTGCCCGCGACGGTCAGCTTCAGCGCCGCGCGCCCGCCGAGCAGATAGCTCGGCCCGAACAGGTTGCCGGTCGTCTTCAGCGCCGGGACGTCGACGTCGATGCGGCCCGACAGCGGGCCATCGTCGACCACGCCGAACATGCCGTCGCGCAACGCGAACGGCACGGTGACGTTCGCATCGAGCGTGCCGATCCGGTTCGCCTTCGCGAGCGCCGTCACGTTGAGCCGGTTGCCGGGCGTGAAGTTCGCGCGCGCGGACAGGTCGGTCAGCCCCAGCGACGCGATGCCGCGCCCGCTCTCGATCGTCACGTCGCCGCCGCGCCGCTTCACCTGCACATGGCCGGTCGAGTTCGCGCCGAGCGAGAAATCCCAGTCGGCGTCGAGCACGACGTCGGTTCGTACCGGCGGCCGCTGGCCCGTCAGCTCCTGGCGGACCTCGAGGAAACGCGCGACCGACACGCCGCTCACGGAGCCCGCCGAGCGCATCTGGCCGTGATCGAACACGAACGACTTCAGGTCGATCGCCGCGCCCTCGAGCGTGAGCCGCGTCGCGCCGAGCGTCACGCGGCCGGCACCGACCGATACGGTCAGCGGCGCCTGCAGCGCGACGGCCGGCGTGCCGCGGTTCGCGAGCCGCGTCACGGTACCGTCCCAGCGCATCCCGTCGCGGCTCTCGACCACGCCGCCGTTCGCCGCGAGCGTCAAGTCGATCACGCGGCCGCCGGCCGTCCCGAGTGCCGACGCGTCGAGCGTGTGCTTCGCGCGCGTACCGTCGAGGTTCGCGCGCAGCGATTTCAGATTCAGCGAACCGAGCGCGAGGTCGGTCGCGTCGGCCGTGAACACGAGGGCGCCGTGCGCGCCGTCGCGGATGTCCGCGCGACCCTGCGCGGCACCGATCCGGTTCGAGCCGACGACGACGTGCTCGGCCTTGTAGGTGGCCGTCACGTTCGGGTGCGCGAAGCTGCCGGTCAGGTCGCCCTGCGCCTGCACGAGCCCTTCCACGCCGAAGCCGAGCCGGTCGAGCTGCGGCGCGTCGATGACGAACCGCAGCCGGTCGCCGGGTGCCCCGAAGCTGCCGCGCAGGTCGACATGATTGCCGGCGATCGACAGGTTCGCGTTGCTCGGCAGGATCCGCGAGCCGGCGAGCTGCACGACGCCGGCGCCGGTCAGCGGCACGCCGTCGTACAGGCTGTCGCCGAGCTTGAAGGTCGCCTTCGTCGACACCTGCGGCGCGAATGCGCCCGACGCCGTCAGCGTGCCCGACACGCGCGTCTCGCCGCGCCTGGGCGGCGCCTTCGCGACCTTGACAGGCGCCTTGCCGCTGCCGGCCTTCGGCGCGCTCTGCGCGGCGAGCAGCAGCGGATCGAATCCGGTCAGCGTCGCCTTCGCGTCGTAGCTCGAATGCGCATCGTGGCGGAACACGCCCGTCAGGTCGATGCGGCCCTTGCCCGCCGTCACGCGCGCGTCGGTCAGCACGGTCTGCTGCGGCGTCAGCGCAACCTTCGCGCGTGCGCCGAGCGCGAGCTTCGGATCGTTCAGGTTGAAGTCGACGGTCGTCACGCTGGCCGCGAGCGTCACGCCGAGCGGGCCGCCCAGGCGCATCGGCCGCAGCTCGGCGACGAAGGCGTTCAGGTCGAGGTTCGCGACCTTCAGGTCGAAGCGGCCCTTGCCGCCCGTCAGCGTGCCGTTGCCCGTCACGCTGCCGTCGCGGATCAGCTTCAGCGCGAGCGCGTCGATCCGCTGCGCGTGCGCGTCGAGATGCACGTTCGCGTGCGCGTCGATCACCGGCAACAGGTGATCGCCGAGCGTGCCGGGCTTCGCGTTGACGATCGACACCGGGCCCGTCACCGCGAACCCCTTTGCGGGCGCCGAGCCGGCCGGCGCGGTCACGGGTGCGAGTTCCGCGCGCACCGCGAGATCGGCGGCCGGCGCGCCGGGCGCGAGCGCCTGCGGGTTCACGTGATCGAACGCGAGCGACGCGCGCGTGAGCGGCACCGCGCCGAACGGCGCGGCCTCGACGTGCGCGCGCCCGTTCAGCTTCATCCCGCTCGCGTCGACTTCCGCGACGAGCGCCTCGAGCGAGCCCGACACGCGAGCGCGCGCATCGACCGGCTCGTCGGCCAGCTTGCCTGAGTAAGTGGCCTCCCCCGTCAGCGCGAACGGCTTCACGCCGTCGAGTTTCGCGCGCGCGGTCAGCGCACCGTACGGCGTATCGACGCCGTCGAGCACGAGTTCATGGTGACGACCGTCGCTGCGGCCGTTCAGCGCGAGATGGTCGAGCTGCGTCGTCGAGCCGCCGTCGTGGATCGCGAGGTGATCGACGCGCAGGTCGTCGATCCGCAACTGCAGCGGCAGGCTCAGGTCCTGCGGCGTCGTACTCGGCGTCGACGGCCCCGGCGGGATCCGCACGTCGATCGTGCCGGCGCGAAGATACGCGATGGACAGACGCCACGGCGCGCGGGTCAATGCCCAGCGGCCGTCGATCCGGTCGATGCGGATTTCGGTACCGGTGCCGTCGGGGCTCGTCCAGGCGAACCCGCGCAACCGCACGCCGGTCGCGAGCGAGCCGCCGTCGAGCGTGCCCGCGAGCCGCGCGCCGAGCACGCGCTCCGCCACCTGCCACGCGAGCCGCGTGCCGTGCTCGGTCGTCACCGCGGCCAGCACGAGCCCGACGGCCAGCACGACGAGCAGCACGACCGTCGCGAGCGTCCATGCGACGAACCGCCCGATGCGCGCGACGGGCCCGCGGCGCGGCGCGCGCGGCGGCGCGTCGGGCGCGCCGCCGGGCGTGTCCGGATCGCCAGGCGGCGGCGTGTCGTTCGTATCGTTCGGGTCCTTCGTCATGCGGTTCGTCGATGAAGCGGTACGTTCAGAAAGCGATGCCGAGCGTCAGGTACGGGCGCACGCTATGGTTGCGCAACCCGTACGCGACGTCGACGTTGATCGGGCCGACGGGGCTGCGCCAGCGCGCGCCGACGCCGACGCCCGGGTAGAACACGCGTTCGCCCCACGCATCGGTGGCCGTGCCGATGTCGAAGAACGTCGCGGCACCCCAGTCGCGGTTGAACCAGTGCTGGTATTCGGCGGTGCCCGTCATCAGGTACTTGGTCGGCAGGACGGAACCGTCGACGCTGTTGCCGATGCTCTGGTAACCGTAGCCGCGCACCGAGTTCGAGCCGCCCGCGCGGAACAGCAGCGACGCCGGCACGCCGGTCGAGCTGCCGCTCGTGAACACGCCGCCGAGCTCCGCGCGGAACACGAACAGGTCGCGCTTGCCGACCGGCAGGTACTGCTGGCCGCGCGCGTAGCCGCGGATGAAGGTCTGGTCGGTCAGTACGCCCTTGACCGCGAAGCCGGCCTCCGCGTGGATCAGGTTGCCCGAACGCGGGAACAGCGGATCGTCGACGTTGCGGCGCGTCCATGCCCATTGCGGCACGAGCGCGCGGCTCGTGGTCGGCCCCGCGCCGTTCTGGTCGAGCCGGTCCTGGTAGTACATCAGCGAATACGAATAGTCGATGAACTGGCCCGTGCGCGTGCGCTGCACGCCGACCCGCGCGCTGTAGATGCGCGTATCCGACACGTTGGTGTTCGTGTACGACGCGAGCACGCTGTTGGTCCAACCCTTCTCGCCCGGCGGCATCGACAGCTGGACCTGCCCGTATTGCTGGATCTGGTCGAGCCGGCCCGACACGGTCAGCGGCCACGCGGCGCCGAACGTGTCGAGATACGTGTAGGAGCCCTGCACATGCGGCCCGGTGTCGGTCGCGAAGCCGACGCCGCCGCGGATGTTGTTGTACGGGAACTCGCTGACCTTCACGTGCACGGGCGTGCGCTCGGGCTTCGCCGTATCGTCGCCGACGTCGATCGCGACGCTCGCGTAGTACGGCGTGTTCTGCAACTGCCGCTGCAATTCGGTGATCCGCTGCACGTCGTAGATCTCGCCTTCCGACAGCGGATTGACGTTCGTGACGATCTTCTCCGGATAGCGCCGCACACCGTCGACGTCGACCTTGCCGATCGTGAACGTCGGACCGCTGTCGAACGTGACCGCGAGCGTCGCGCGCTGCGTGCGCGGATCGATGCGCGCCTCCGACGACGCGATCTTCGCGCCGAGATAACGACGCGACTGCAGTTGCCTGAGCGCCGCGCCCTTCGCGCCGTCCCAGTCGGACTGCGTGAACGGGTCGCCCGGCTTCAGCGAAAACGCGAAACGGGTCGCGGCTTCCTGCTTCGGGTCCTCGGTGTCGACGGGCCCCTTGAAGGTCAGGTCGACGCTCGACACGACGGTCTGCTTGCCCGGATCGACCGCGATGCGCACGTCGCGCTTGCCGTCGCGCGTGCGCACGTCGGTGCGCACGACCGGCGAGAAATACCCGGCCGTCGCGGTCAGGTCGCGCACCTGCTGCGGGGTGGCCTTCACGAGGAAGTCGAACTGGTCGTCGCTGATGTCGTCGCGCTTCGCGAAGCGCGCGATGTCGAGGTGCGTCTTGAGCAGCTTGCGAACCGAGCGCGGCGCGTCGATGTCGACGTCGTACTTCGCGTGGGCCGGCAGCGCGAAGCACGCGGCCAGGCAACCCGCGAGGGTCGCCCGTGCGGCACGGGCCGCGGCGCCGGCGCGATTGCGTTCCACGCGCGGGCCCGCGTCATGTGCCGGATGTGCTTGCTGGTTCGACTGCCCCGCCAAATATGACCTCGCCCTCGGTTGTCACGGTTTTGTGGAAAACCCTGTATTTGACCACAGCGTGCCGGCGCCAAAGCTTAATGTTTGTAAACCGCCGCGCGAGCGCGCGTGGCCGCGGCGTCATGCCCGGCGGTGCGCTTGCGGCCGCCGGCTGCGCGCCAACCCGCGGATTCGACGCGCGATTGCCGCCGGCCGTTCCCGCGATGCGGTAAAATCCCGCCATCGTGAATCCGGCGCATCGTGCGCCGCCCGAAACGGAAAATCCAGCCATGCCGTACCAGTCCGATGTCACGCAGTTCCTGAACCAGCTCAAGCAACAGAAGCCGACGCTCGAGGAAGAGCAGCGCAAGGGCCGTTCCCTGCTGTGGGACAAGCAGCCGATCGACCTCGAAGAGCGCGCCGAGCAGCAGGAATCGCGCGTGAAGCAAACGTCGTACGTCTACTACCAGAACTTCTGACGACGTGAGCGCCGCCGACGAGGCCAGCGCCGCCCGCCAGGACGACGCGATCGCCGCGCCCGCGGGCGCCGATTCGACGCCCGACACGGTCGACGGTGTCGCGGCATTCGCTCGCCTGTACGGCGAGCCGCTGTTCAAGCTGCCGCAGGATCTCTACATCCCGCCCGATGCGCTCGAGGTGTTCCTCGAGACCTTCGAAGGCCCGCTCGACCTGCTGCTCTACCTGATCCGCAAGCAGAACTTCAACGTGCTCGACATCCCGATGGCGCAGGTCACCGCGCAATATCTGGGCTACGTCGACCAGATCCGCACGTCGAACCTGGAGCTCGCGGCCGAGTACCTGCTGATGGCCGCGATGCTGATCGAGATCAAGTCGCGGATGCTGCTGCCGGTCAAGAAGGCCGACACCGGCGAGGAAGCCGAGGATCCGCGCGCCGAACTCGTGCGCCGCCTGCTCGAATACGAGCAGATGAAGCTCGCCGCGCAGCGGCTCGACCAGTTGCCGCAGCTCGGCCGCGACTTCCTGCGCGCCGAGGTCTACATCGAGCAGAGCGTCACGCCGCGCTTCCCCGACGTGAATTCGGACGACCTGCGCGCCGCGTGGGCCGACGTGCTCAAGCGCGCGAAGCTCGTCCAGCACCACAAGATCTCCCGCGAGGAGCTGTCGGTGCGGGAGCACATGAGCCTGATCCTGCGCCGGCTGCAGAACGCGCGCTTCATGGAATTCGCCGAGCTGTTCGACACGTCGCGCGGCGTGCCGGTCGTCGTCGTGAATTTCATCGCGATGCTCGAACTCGCGCGCGAATCGCTCCTCGAGATCACGCAGGCCGAGCCGTTCGCGCCGATCTACGTGCGCCTCGCGTACCTGCCCGCGTAACCGGCCTGGCGCCCGCGTCCGCCCTTCCCGCCCCCCGATTCATTCCGGCACACATGCCGCCTCGCCGCAGCCCGACGCGACTGCGCGGGCCGCTGCCGGCACGCCCGATTAAAAAGTGAACGACCGTACTTTTTTCGATGCGTTTGGCGGCCAAATCCTCTACAATCCGCCGACGCCCGATGCGCCGCCCGCGCGCCGGCGTTCTCCGCTTCGACCCCGACGCCGCTGCTGCGGCGCCAACGCGCGCATGCGCGAGGAAACCGCTACCCGATCATGAAAGTCATCAGCTCGATCCAGGAACTGCGCGACCAGTTGCGTGGACAGAACCGCACGGCGTTCGTGCCGACGATGGGCAACCTGCACGAAGGGCACCTGTCGCTGATGCGCCTCGCGCGCCAGCACGGCGACCCGGTCGTGGCGAGCATCTTCGTCAACCGGCTGCAATTCGGCCCGAACGAGGATTTCGACAAGTATCCGCGCACGCTCCAGGACGATATCGAGAAGCTGCAGCAGGAAAACGTCTACGTGCTGTTCGCGCCGACCGAGCGCGACATGTACCCGGAACCGCAGGAATACCGCGTGCTGCCGCCGGACGACCTCGGCGGGATTCTCGAGGGTGAATTCCGGCCCGGCTTCTTCGCCGGCGTGTGCACGGTCGTCACAAAGCTGATGTCCTGCGTGCAGCCGCGCGTCGCCGTGTTCGGCAAGAAGGATTACCAGCAGCTGATGATCGTGCGCCGGATGTGCCAGCAGCTCGCGCTGCCGGTCGAGATCATCGCGGCCGAAACCGTGCGCGACGAGGACGGCCTCGCGCTGTCGTCGCGCAACCGCTACCTGACGACCGACGAGCGCAAGGAAGCGCCCGAACTCGCGAAAACGCTGCAACGCGTGCGCGACAGCGTGCTCGGCGGCGAGCGCGACCTCGGCAAGCTCGAGCATCACGCGCGCACGCACCTGGCCGAGCGCGGCTGGGCGCCCGACTACATCGCGATCCGCCGCCGCGCGAACCTGATCGCACCGAGCGCCGCCGAACTCGAAGCCGGCGAGCCGCTCGTCGTGCTCGCGGCCGCGAAGCTCGGCGCAACGCGCCTGATCGACAACCTGGAAATCTGACGAGCCGCCCGCCCGCGCCTCTCACGACGCATCACGGAGACACCATGCAGCGCCACATGCTCAAATCGAAGATCCACCGCGCGGCCGTCACGCACTGCGAGCTGCACTACGAAGGCTCGTGCGCGATCGACGAAGACCTGCTCGAAGCGGCCGGCCTCATCGAAAACGAACGGATCGACATCTGGAACATCAACAACGGCGAGCGTTTCTCGACGTACGCGATCAAGGGCGAGCGCGGCAGCGGGATGATCTCGCTGAACGGCTCGGCCGCGCGTCGCGCGCAGCTCGGCGACCTCGTGATCATCGCGGCATTCGCGATGGTCGACGAAGCCGAGATTCAGGCCGGCTGGAAGCCGAAGCTCGTGTTCATCGACGACGGCAACAAGATCAAGGGCCACCGCGATCACGTGCCGACGCAGAACTGGACCTGACCTGACTGACCGGCCGCCCGCGTGCCGCTGCGCGCGGGAGCGGCTGTGCCGCTTGCGGTCGAAGGGTCGAAGGGCCGGATGCCGTGTGCCACGGGATCCGGCCCTTTCTCATTTCCCCGCGTACCGGCCCTGCGGCCGCGCGATCAGGACGCCTTGGCGGCCCTCTCCGTCTTCTCGGCCTTCGGCGCGCGGCGTTCGGCCCATTCGACGATCGGCCGCCACTGCTCGAGATCCTTCTCGACCCGGCTCTTCGCGACGTCCCACAGCGTGAGGCCGTGCGCGGCGATCTGCACGTAGTTCTGCGTGTCGCGCACGTAGCCGAGCACCGGCAGGCCGAGCCCTTCGACGAACCGGTGAAGCTGGTCCGACGAGCGCGTGCGCGCATCGACCCGCATCCCGACGATCCCGACCTCGACGCTGCCCTTGCGCACGGCCTTCTCGCCGGCGAGGCGCTCCAGAAACTGCTGCGTGGCCAGAATATCGAACATCGACGGCTGCAGCGGCACGATCACCTTGTCGGCCAGTTGCAGCGCGACGTTGAGCCGGTTGCCGTGCAGCCCGGCCGGCGTATCGATCACCGCATATTCGAGGCCGCGCGGCGGCTTCGTCGGCGCGTCCGGATCGAGTTCCCATGCCTCGATTGCCGGCAGTCCGGCCGGCCGCAGCTCGAGCCACGCATGCGCGGACTGCTGCCGGTCCAGGTCGGCAAGCGCGACCCACGCGCCCTGCGCCGCGAAATAGCCGGCAAGATTGGTGGACAGCGTGCTCTTCCCCACGCCGCCCTTCGGATTCGCCACCACGATCACCGTCATGAATTCCCCCGAAAAAGCCGCGCGGCCCCTGCCGCAGGGCAGGCGCCGCTCGATTGCGTATACAGGGAGCGATGATATCGGCAAACGGGGTGTCACCGGAACGGGTTGCGCCGCGCCGTGTACGCCGATTTACCCATTACGCACGCTGGACCGCGGCTTCCCGTGCGCCGAGCGCGAACGCGCCGCCGCCCAGCAGCGCCTGCACGGCGAGCGTGACGGCCCAGAACGCCGGGTATTCCCAGCCGCCGTTCGGCGACGCGAAGCTCCAGCCGTTCGGCAGATGCGCGGCGGTCGCGCCGAGCATGAACGGCAGCAGCACCAGCGCGGCGACGCGCACGCGGAAGCCCGCGAGCAGCGCCAGGCCGCCCGCCAGTTCGACGAACGTCGTCAGGTACGCGAGCCAGCCCGGCAGGCCGATCGACGCGAAGAACTGCGCGGTGCCGGGCAGCGTGAAGACGAACACCTTCTGCGCGACGTGCGCGAGGTACAGTACGCCGAGCGCGACGCGCAGCAGGGTCGCGGCGAAATCGTTGAGGCGATTGGGGTTCATGGCGAATTCCTTCGTGAGTGGTGTGAATGGATCGCACTCTATTCGAATCGATTCAACCGATAAACGCGCCAATTCGCTTTAACTGATTCCCGGATGGAATCAATCGGGACATAAAAAGGGGCATGACCGATCATGCCCCGCGACCTGCTTCAGTAACCGCTCTTGCCTTGTGTGGCGTCGCCGGAACCGGACTGGCCGCCGCCCGGTGCGTACGAATCGCACGCGTGCGCAACCGCCGACACGCCCAGCAGCGCCGCGAGCAGCACGCTCCACCACCATCGAGCCTTCATCGTCGCACTCCTCCAGGCGGACATCCGCCCTCCTGTGTTGTATGCGATCCGGCGGAAAAAGCGAGCACGGCCCGGCCCGCGTCAACGAAACTCGGCGTACAGCGCGTCGAGATCGAGATGGTCGGCGAACGAGTCGGCCAGCCGCTCGAGCGATGCCTCGCGCAACGCCGGATAGTCGATGCGCGCCGCGCCGTCGAGCCCGGCCCACGCGAGCAGCGCCGCGCATGCGTCGGGCGAGTCGAACAGCCCGTGCACGTAGGTCGCGAGGATCTGGCCATCGGCGGACACCGCGCCGTCCGGGCGCGTGGCGTCGGAGGCGGCGGGTGCGGCGTCGGCTGCCAGCGTCAGCGCGGGCGACGCGAGCGCGGGCCCGTGCGTATCGCCCATGTGGATCTCGTAGCCGCGCACGGCCGCCCCGCCCGGCAGCGCGAGATGCCCGGTCACGTTCTTCAGCGTCTTGTCGCGCTGCAGGGTCGTGTCGAAATCGAGCAGCCCGAGCCCCGGCACGCTGCCGGGCGCCCCTTCGAGGCCGAGCGGATCGTCGAGCGTGCGGCCGAGCATCTGCATCCCGCCGCAGATGCCGATCACCTTGCCGCCGTAGCGCAGATGGCGACGGATCAGCGAGTCCCAGCCCGCGTCGCGCAGCCATGCGAGATCGCGCTGCACGCTCTTCGAACCGGGCAGGATCAGGAGGTCGGCGTCCGGGACGGGGCCGCTCTTCCAGTACGTGAATTCGACCTGCGGATGCGCGCGCAGCGGGTCGAAATCGGTGTGGTTGCTGATGCGCGGCAGCGCCGGCACGACGACGCGCAGCAGGCCGGCATCGCCGCGTGCGGCGGCGCTGCGCGCCTGTGCCGGCAGCATGTCCTCGGCGTCGAGCAGCAGGCCGTGCAGGTACGGCAGCACGCCGAACACGGGCTTGCCCGTCTGCGCACGCAGCCAGTCGAGCCCCGGCTCGAGCAGCTTGACGTCGCCGCGGAAGCGGTTGATCACGAAGCCGCGCACGCGTGCGCGCTCGCTGTCCGACAGGCACGCGAGCGTGCCGACCAGGTGCGCGAACACGCCGCCGCGGTCGATGTCGGCGACGAGCACGACCGGGCAGTCGACGCGTTCGGCAAACCCCATGTTCGCGATGTCGCCTTCGCGCAGGTTGATCTCGGCCGGGCTCCCCGCGCCCTCGACGATCACCGTGTCGTAGCCGGCGCGCAGGCGCGCGTACGACTCGAGCACCGCTTCGAACGCGACCGGCTTGTAGCCGTGATACGCGCGTGCATCGAGGTTCATGCGCGCCTTGCCGTGAATGATCACCTGCGCGCCGCGGTCGCTCGTCGGCTTCAGCAGCACGGGGTTGAAATCCGTATGCGGCGCAACGCCCGCGGCCAGCGCCTGCAGTGCCTGCGCGCGGCCGATTTCGCCGCCGTCGGCCGTCACCGCGCTGTTGAGCGCCATGTTCTGCGGCTTGAACGGCGCAACGCGCGCGCCGCCGCGGCGCGCCAGCCGGCACAGGCCCGCGACCAGCGTGCTCTTGCCCGCGTCGGACGTCGTGCCCTGGATCATCAGCGTGCCGCGCGGCCGCGGCTCGGGTGCATTCATCGTGTAAAGGTCGTCGCGAAGCAAAGGCCGCATTATCCCCCGCGCCGGTATGCCCGCGCCGTTACAATCACGCGATGATTCCGCACGACCTCACCTTCGTCCTCGGCGGCGCACGCTCGGGCAAGAGCGCGCACGCCGAGCGCCTCGCCGCCGACAGCGGCCGCCCCGTCACCTACATCGCCACCGCAACCGCCGCCGATGCCGAATTCGCGCAGCGCATCGCGCACCATCGCGCGCGCCGGCCGGCCGCCTGGGGCTTCGCCGACGCACCCGTCGACCTCGCCGGCACGCTCGCGCGGCTCGACGATCCGCACGCGTGCCTGCTCGTCGACTGCCTGACGCTGTGGCTCACGAACCTGCTGTGCCCGGCCGACGGCGAACCGCTCGACGATGCGCAGTACGCGGCACAGGTCGACCGGCTCGAGCACGCGTTGCGCGGCGCGCGCGCGAAGGTGATCGTCGTCAGCAACGAGATCGGGCTCGGCGTCGTGCCGCTCGGGTCGGTCACGCGCCGCTACGTCGACGAACTCGGGCGCCTGAACCAGCGTGTCGCCGCGCTCGCGACGCGCGTGACGCTGCTCGTCGCCGGGCTGCCGCTCGACCTCAAGACGGGAGCGCCGTCATGCTGATGCTGTCGCTGCCCGTAGTCGCGATGTTTGCGGTCGCGGCCGCGATCATCGACCGCGCGATCGGCGAACCGGCCGGCTGGCATCCGCTCGTCGCGTTCGGCCGCCTCGCCGCGCGCATCGAAGGCGCGCTGAACACGGGCCGGCGCGGCCGCGTGATCGGCGTCGCCGCATGGATCGCGGCGGTCGTGCCGCCGGTCGCCGTCGCGGCATGGCTCGCGGCCGTGCTGCCATGGCCGCTCGCGGCCGCGCTGCACATCGCCCTGCTGTGGTTCGCACTCGGCGCGAAAAGCCTCGCCGACCACGTCGCGCCGATCGCCGCGGCGCTGCTGCGGCGCGACCTCGGCGCCGCCCGCATGCTCACCGCGCGCATCGTGTCGCGCGACACGAGCGACGCGGACGAAGGCGCGCTGTCGCGTGCGGCCGTCGAATCCGCACTCGAGAACGGCAACGACGCGATCTTCGGCGCGCTGTTCTGGTTCGTCGTCGCAGGCGGCCCCGGCGCGCTGCTGTTCCGGCTCGCGAACACGCTCGACGCGATGTGGGGCTACCGCACGCCGCGCTTCCTGACCTTCGGCTGGGCCGCCGCGCGCCTCGACGACGCGCTCAACTGGATTCCCGCGCGCCTGACGGCCGCGAGCTACGCGCTGCTCGGCGACACGGCCGCCGCATGGCGCTGCTGGCGCACGCAGGCACGCCACTGGGACAGCCCGAACGCGGGCCCGGTGATGGCCGCCGGCGCCGGCAGCCTGAACGTGCAGCTGGGCGGCCCGGCCGTCTATCACGGCGAGATCGAGGATCGCCCCGCGCTCGGCACCGGCGCGACGGCGAGCGCCGTCCATATCGTCGCCGCGTTGTCGCTCGTCACGCGCACGCTTGCCCTGTGGCTCGCGCTGCTGGTCGCGAGCGGCGCACTCGTCATGGCCACCCATCATGTCTGACACCCGCATCACGCACGGCGGCAACCTGCACGAAGCCGCACGCCGCCACGGCATTCCGTACGACACGTGGCTCGACCTGTCGACCGGCATCAATCCGGTCGGCTATCCGGTGCCGCCCGTCCCGGCCGACGCGTGGCGCCGGCTGCCCGACGACGGCGACGGCCTCGCGGCCTGCGCCGCGCAGTACTACCACGTGCCCGATCCCGCGCACGTACTGCCGGTGGCCGGCAGCCAGGCTGCGATCCGCGCATTGCCCGCGCTGCTGCCGGCCGGCGACGCCGGCGTCGCGACGCTCGCGTACGGCGAATACGCACCCGCTTTCGCGCGACACGGCCATCGCGTCGTCGCGCTCGACGTCGGCACCGATACGCTGCCTGCGACGCTGCGCCACGTCATCGTCGGGAATCCGAATAATCCGACCGCCGAATTCGTGCCGGTCGAACGCCTGCTCGGCTGGCATGCGCAACTGGCGGCGCGCGGCGGCACGCTGATCGTCGACGAGGCGTTCGCCGATACGGGTGCAACGCAGTCGCTCGCGCCGCAGGTCGATCGCCCGGGGCTCGTCGTGCTGCGTTCGGTCGGCAAGTTCTTCGGGCTCGCCGGCATCCGCGCAGGCTTCGTGCTCGCGTGCCCCGGCCAGATCGTCGCGCTGCGCGACATGCTCGGCGCCTGGACGGTCGGCGGCCCCGCGCGCCATGCAGTCGCCGCGGCGTTCGCCGATCGCGCATGGCAGGCCGCCGCCCGCGAGCGGCTCGCGGCCGACGGCGAGCGGCTGGCCGCACTGCTGCGCGCGCACGGCTTCGCGGCCCGCACGACGCCGCTCTTCAGCTGGACCGACGACCCGCGGGCAGCGGCACTGCATGCGGCACTCGCGGCACGCGGAATCTGGACGCGGTACTTCCCGACTCCGTCGAGCGTACGCGTCGGCCTGCCGGGCAGCGAAGCCGAATGGCAGCGCCTCGGCGACGCACTCGCGCACTGCGTGCCGCTGCTGCAACGGGAATCCGCATGATTCCGCACCTGTTGCGCCGGCTGACACCGGTCGCGATGCTGACCGCACTCGCTCACGCACCGCTCGTCCACGCCGACGTCACGACGCGCGACGACGCCGGCAACACCGTCACGCTGCCTGCGCCCGCGCAGCGCGTGATCAGCCTCGCGCCGCACGCGACCGAGCTCATCTACGCAGCCGGCGGCGGTGCGAAGCTCGTCGGCACGGTCACATACAGCGACTATCCGCCCGCCGCGCAAGCCATACCGCGCGTCGGCGACAACAAGGCGCTCGACCTCGAGCGGATCGCCGCGCTGAAGCCCGACCTGATCGTCGTCTGGCGGCACGGCAACGCCGCGCGGCAGACCGACGCGCTGCGCGCATTGCATATCCCGCTGTTCTTCAGCGAACCGAAGCACCTCGACGACGTATCGTCGTCGCTGCGCCGGCTCGGCACGCTGCTCGGCACGCAACCGGCTGCCGATGCGGCCGCGGCCGCCTATACGCGCGACATCGCGGCGCTGCGCGCACGTTATGCCGCGCGGGCGCCCGTCACGATGTTCTTCCAGGTCTGGGACCGGCCGCTGATGACGCTCAATGGCGCGCACCTGATCAACGACGTGATCGAGCTGTGCGGCGGCCGCAACGTGTTCGCCTCGCTCAGGCCGCTCGTGCCGACCGTCACCGACGAGGCCGTGCTCGCGGCCAATCCGGAAGCGATCGTCACGACGAGCGCGGGTGCGTCGCGTACGGACGAACCGTTGCCGAGCCTCGCGCGCTGGCGCACGTGGCCCGCGCTGACGGCGGTGGTGCGCAACAACCTGTTCGCGATCGACGGCGATCTGCTGACGCGGCCGTCGCCGCGGATCGCGCAGGGCGCGGCCGCGCTGTGCGAGGATCTCGAAGCCGCGCGTGGGCGGCGGCCGGCGCGCTGAGTTCCGGCGGCTTGAGCGCCCGTCGCGCACCTGTCGGTGTTTGAGACAGATCGACCGCGCGCCGCGTCGTCCAGATGCGGACGCCGGTGCGCCTATTCGTCCCAGTGCACCACTTCCCACGTTCCCGTGGCGGCATCCGCGCGCAGCCAGACGACACCACCGGCCGGCACCGGCCGCGACAACAGCGTATCGAGCGGCACGCACAGTACATGCGCCGCGAACACGCGGATCACGCCCGCATGCGTGACCGCCCATTGCGGCCGGTCGAACCGCGCGACGGCATCGGCCTGCCGGGCGACCCGGGCAGCGAACCGCGCGACGCTTTCGCCGCCATGCGCGCACGCATGCATCAGGTCGGCCGCCCACGCATCGAGTGCCGCGCGATCGATATCGTCCCAGCGCCGCATTTCCCACGCGCCGAAATCCATTTCCTGCCAGTCCGCCTCGCGTTGCAGCGGCACGCCGCATGCCTGCGCGAGCCGCTCGGCAACCGACGCGCAGCGCGTCAGCGGGCTCGTCCAGACCTGTTCGGGAAGCGGCGCGCCGAGTACCGACAGATGCGCGCGCACGGCCTGGGCGCCGGCGTCGGCCGGCGCGGCGAGCGGCACGTCGCTGCGTCCGTAGCAGATGCCCGGCTCGACACCGACGGCCGGATGACGGATCAGGACGACGTCCATCCGAGCACCACGAGATAGATCGCCAGTTCGCACAGTTGTTGCGTGAAGCCGAGACAGTCGCCGGTATAACCGCCGATCCGCTTCACGAAATAGCGGGCTGCCCACGCGCGCACGAGCACGAGCGCCACGCAGGCGGCGACGCCCATGCGCCAGTCGGGCCAGAACAGCCACGGTAATCCGAACAGCGCGGCGACACACGCCGCGCGTGCCCCCATCCGTTGCGCGACCGGTTTCGCCTTGCCTTCGGGCCGCACGTAGTCGAGCGTCATCAGCAGGCTCACGGCCGCCGCGCGGCTCGCCGCGTGCGCGGCGATCATCGTCCACGCGGCACGCAACGGCAGCATCGACGCAAGCGCCTGCCATTTCACGCCGAGCGCGATCACGAGCGCGACCGCACCGAACGTGCCGATCCGCGAGTCGTGCATGATGCGCAGCACGTCGTCGCGCGTATAGCCGCCGCCGAACGCATCGCAGCTGTCGGCGAGGCCGTCCTCGTGGAAGGCCCCCGTCGCGAGCAGCGTGGCGGCCATCGACAGCCCGACCGCGATCGACACGGGCAGCGCGCGCAGCGCGACCAGATACACGAGCGCGCCCCACGCGCCGACGCATGCGCCGACGAGCGGGAAATATCGCGCGGCCTGGTCGAGATCGCCGGCCGCGTAGCCGATCGCGTGCGGCACGGGCACGCGCGTGAAGTAGCCGAGCGCGACGAAGAAGTAGCGCAGTTCGGCCCGCACGCCGCGCGCGCGATCAGGCGTCACGATCGTCGACACCGGCGGATTCGAAGCTCGCCATTTCCGTGAGGAACGCAGCAGCCGCACGCACGAGCGGCAGCGCGAGCGCCGCGCCCGTGCCTTCGCCGAGCCGCAGGTCGAGCGCGAGCAGCGGCTTCGCGCCGAAATGCTCGAGCATGCGCCGGTGCCCGGCTTCGTGCGACGTATGCGAGAACACGCAGTAGTCGCGCACGCCGGGCGCGATGCGCTCGGCGACGAGCAATGCGGCCGTCGCGATGAAGCCGTCGACGAGGATCGTCATCCGTTCGCTCGCGGCTGCGAGATACGCGCCCGTCATCATCGCGATCTCGAAGCCGCCGAACGTCGCGAGCACGTCGAGCGGCGCGATCGCGTGCGAGTGCTTGACGAGCGCACGGCCGAGCACCGCGCGCTTGTGCGCGAGGCCCTGGTCGTCGAGGCCCGTGCCGCGCCCGACGCACGCGTCGATCGGCACGCCGAGCAGGCGGCTCATCAGGCACGCGGCCGACGACGTGTTCGCGATCCCCATCTCGCCGAAGCCGATCACGTTCGTGCCGAGCGATGCGTGCAGGCGCACGCGCGCCGCGCCGGCCGCGAGCGCCGTCATCGCCTCGTCGCGCGTCATCGCAGGTTCCGTCGCGAAGTTGCGCGTGCCGCGCGCGACCGGCAGCGACACCAGGCGGTCGGACAGCGGCAGCGGCGACGCGACGCCCGCATCGACGATCTCGAGCGTGCTCTGCGAGACGCCCGAGAACGCGTTGATTGCCGCGCCGCCGGCGAGGAAGTTCGCGACCATCTGCGCGGTCACCGCTTGCGGATAGGGGCTCACGCCTTCGGCGGCAATCCCGTGATCGCCGGCGAACACGATCATCACGGGACGCTGCACGACCGGCCGCTCGGTGTGCTGGATCAGGCCGACCTGCAGCGCGACTGCCTCGAGCTGGCCGAGGCTGCCGGGCGGCTTGGTCTTGTGGTCGATCACATGCTGCAGGCGCTTGCGCAGCGCATCGTCGAGCGGTGCGATCGCGGGCGGGAAGTGGGTCGGGGTCGTCATCGGGAAACCGTGTCGTGGGCGCGGCGTGCACCGCGCATCGGAAAAGGAAACGTCATTGTCGCTCGGGCCACGCCGGCAGCAGCGCATCGCGGCCGTTCTCGCGGATCAGCACGAGCGGATAACCGAACGCGTCGCTCGCGCGCTCGGGTGTCAGCACGTCGTGCACGGGGCCGGCCCACGCGTGGCCACGGCCGTCGAGCAACAGCGCATGCGTCGCGAAACGCCGCGCGAGGTTCAGATCATGGCACGAGAACAGCACCGCGCGCGGGCCCGCGTCGAGCCAGGCGGCCAGCGCGGTCAGGCAATCGATCTGGTGATGGAGGTCGAGATGCGCGAGCGGTTCGTCGAGCAGCATCAACGGCGCGTCCTGACACAGCGTCGCGGCCAGCGCGACGCGCTGCCGCTCGCCGCCCGACAGCGACAGCACGTCGCGCGACGCAAGCGCGGTCAGGTCGAAGGTCGCCAGCGCGTCGCGCGCGGCCGCGCGGTCGCCGTCGCGCTCCCAGCCCCAGCCGCCGAGATACGGAAAGCGGTTGAGCAAGACCGTATCGAACACGGTCGCGCTGAATGCGTCGTGCAGTTGCTGCGGCATCAGCGCGCGGCGCTGCGCGAGCTGCGCGGGCGGCCATGCGGAAAGCGGCCGGCCGTCGATCGCGACGTGTCCGCCGGCCGGCGGCTGCAGCCCCGCGAGGGTCGCCAGCAGCGTCGTCTTGCCCGCGCCGTTCGGCCCCGCGACGCACCAGATCTCGCCCGGACGGAACGCCTGCGTGAAGCCGTCGAGCAGCGTGCGCGCGCCAGCCTTCAGCGTCAGGCCGACGGCCGCGCAGCTCATCTCGTCGCCGCTGGCGCGCAATGCGGCACGGGTCATCGCATCGGCCTCCTGAGCAACATCCACAGGAACACCGGCACGCCGATCAACGCGGTCATCACGCCGACCGGCAGTTGCGCGGGCGCGATCGCGGTGCGTGCGAGCAGGTCGGCGGCCATCACGCCACCGCCGCCCGCGAGCATCGCGGCCGGCAGCAACATCCGCTGGTCGTTGCCGAATGCGAGCCGCAGCGCGTGCGGCACGACGAGGCCGACGAAGCCGATCGTGCCGGCGGTCGTCACTGCGGCCGCGGCGGCCAGCGACGCGACGAGATAGATCCGCACACGCAGGCGCGCGACGGGCACGCCGAGCGCGAGCGCCGTCGCATCGCCGCGCAGCAGCACGTTCAGTTGCGGCGCGGCCGGCAGTGCGATGCACGCGGCCAGCAGCAGCGCGCCCCACGCGAACCACGGTGTGCTCACGCCGTTCAGGTCGCCCGTCAGCCAGAAGATGATGCCGCGCAGCCGCGCATCGGGCGCGAGCGACAGCAGCAGCGTGACGAGCGCGCCCCACCCCGCCGCGATCACGACGCCCGTGAGCAGCAGCCGCGGCGACGCATCGCGCGCCTCGCCGCGCCCCAACTCGCGGCGCGCGAGTCCGAGCACGAGCGCGACCGACACGAGCGAGCCGGCGAACGCCGACACATCGACGAGCCACCATGCGCCGCCCGCGATCATCGCGACGAGCGCGAAGCCGGCCGCACCGCCGGACACGCCGAGCACGTACGGATCGGCGAGCGGGTTGCGCAGCAGCACCTGCAACAACGAGCCGGCCAGCGCGAGCAGCGCACCGCACGCGAAGCCCGCGAGCGCGCGCGGCAGGCGCAGCGTGCGGACGATGTCGGCGAACAGCGCGTCGCCGCCATGCGGCACGAGCGACGCGAGCGCCTGCCACGGCGACATCGGCACGCTGCCGATCGACAGCGACGCGACGAACAGCAACGCGACCGCCGCGGCCAATGCGGCCCAGATCGCGGTGGCGCGCGCGGCGCTCATGCGGCCCTCCGCGCGACGGACGACACTGCGCGCATCGGTGCGCTACCGCTGCGGGCCGGGCGCGACATCGGCGCAGTGCAGCGTGTTGCAGGCATACCCAAGCTCGTGGTCCTTGCGGTCAGGTGATCGACGCGCGCGGCGACCTCCCGGCGGTCGCCCGGTTCGAGAACGTCATCAAGATGGCAGAAATCGGCGCCGCCGACGATTGGGGTCAGCATCGAAGATCAATCCCGTGAAGCACTGCGCGCCCCGCTTCCCCGCAGGCCGCGCGTCACGAAGCCCGTGCGGGCTCCCCGCCTCGGCCGGTATCCGGGCTGGCGGCGGTCCGGCTCGCCTTCCCGCGCGAAAACGCGCAGTGGCCCGCGTCCGCATGCGAAACGTGCATGCGGAACGCGCCCGAGCCGGCCTGCGTCATGCAACGCGGCCGCTTACCGTTGCGGGGGCAGCGCAGGTTGGCGGCTTCCTGGCGGAGCCCGCGCCCTGCTTCCCGTTTAACCGCGCGTTGCACGCGCGAGCACCGAGGCGGCGCCAGTTTAGGAGCGGGTCGCACGAGCGTCAAGGAAGCATCCGGACACGCACGTGACGCGCCGATTCGCGGCAAGAAGCAGGGGTGTTACGACTGGAAACGTTACAGATGTCGGTTTGCGCGTTATTCCGCGCTAAAATGCTGGGTCTTTAGAGGACGCAGCAAATGCTCAACGAACTCGAAACCCTATCTCAAAATATTGGCCGTCTGATTTCGCTGAACAAGCGCTATCACTCGGAACGGCTCGCGCTCGAGGAGCAGGTCGCGCAATTGCGCGCGGACGCGGACACGGTCCGCGCGGAACTCGCGCAACTGCGCGACGAACGCAATGCGCTCGCGGCCGAGCGCGACACGCTGTCGGCAAAGATCGACGACGCCCAGGTGAAACTGAACGCGATTCTCGAAAAGCTGCCGCGCTCGAAAAGTGCGGAGCAAGCCGACAACCAGCTCGACCTGCTGGATGCGCAGGCGCGTACGGATGGCGATGACGCGGCCAGCCACGGAGAACATGCATGAGCACCAAGCAGATCGAAGTCTCGATTCTCGGTCAGGCCTATCGGCTCGCCTGCTCGGCCGAGACCGAAGCGGCACTGCTCGAAGCGGTCGCGCGCGTCGACGCCGAAATGTCGAAAATCCGCTCGAACAGCTCGGTACGCGGCACCGATCGCATCGCCGTGATGGCGGCGCTGTCGCTCGCTTCCGAATTGCTGCGGCTGCAAACGAGCGTGCGGCACGGTGAAGCATTTCCGGCGGAGGAAATCCGTCGTACAATGCACCAGATGAACGAACAGCTCGGCGCGGTGCTCGCACAGCACGAGACGCAGTAACGTTTTAATCGATGCGTCGATTCCCCTTGATCTCGGCGATCAACGGTGGTCAAATTGGCGCATCGAATCACAGTTCAGTCAGCTTCCCTGCCTGGTTCGCCAAGGTCATATATTCCTTGAACCAATGCCATGTGCACGGTTGCGGAAATTTGTAGCACGGGCGCGCGCGTCACTCTGTCTGATGTACCCGAAGTGCTGCTAACTGCGACCAATTCTGAACCTCAGGTTCAGGATGCCGGCCTAGCGGCCAAGGCGGGGGCCTATCCAACGGCATCGGGCGAAGCCCGGTGCCGTTTTCTTTTGTAGCAGCCTCTTTCTGCGTCGATCACGATCCATGCAATACTGGCTGATGAAGTCCGAACCGGACGAAGCAAGCATCGACGATCTCGCCAACGCACCGCAGCGCTCGCTGCCGTGGACCGGCGTGCGCAATTATCAGGCGCGCAATTTCATGCGCGACACGATGAAGATCGGCGACGGTGTGCTGTTCTATCACTCGAGCTGCCCCGAGCCGGGCATCGCGGGCCTCGCCGAAGTATCGTCGACGCCCTACCCCGACCCCACGCAGTTCGATCCGAAAAGCCCCTATTACGATCCGAAGTCGACCCGGGAAGCGCCGCGCTGGCTGCTCGTCGACGTGCGCTACGTGAAAAAATCGCCGCTCGTGCCGCTCGCCGCGCTGCGCGAACACGACGAACTCGCCGACATGCGCGTGCTCGCACGCGGCAACCGGCTGTCGATCACGCCCGTCACGCGTGCCGAATGGCGGTTCATCACCGAAAAGCTGATGAAGTAGGCGCACGCCAAACGTCAAATCTGGTCAGTACGCGCCGCCGCCACGGAACTCGCGGCACTTTCGCGCGGCCTAAGCAACCGCTGCCGGCCGATCGAGCCGGCCGTCGTTTTTTCGTCGCGCGGTACGCCCGCGTCGCGCACGCGTGATCCGCGTGCGCGCCCTCGCACAAGGAGTCCAACAATGACCAAGAAATCCGCACTCGCGCTGTCGCTCGCCCTTGCCGCCGCCGTTCCCGTCGCGCTGACGCTCGCGTCACCCGCCGCGCACGCGCAGGCCGCGAACCCGCACTTTCCGGAGCCGGCAGGCGTGCTGTCGCTGTCATCGCAAGCCAGCGCCGACGTGCCGCAGGACATCATCCACATCACGCTGTTCTACGAGCAGCAGGCCAAGGATCCGGGCAGCCTCACCGCGCAGTTGAACCAGCGCGCCGATGCCGCCCTGTCGCAAGCGAAAAGCGTATCGGGCGTCACGGCACACACGGGCGCATTCTCCGTCTATCCGAGCACCGATCGCGACGGCAAGATTTCCGCATGGCGCGGCCGCACCGAGGTCGCGCTCGAATCGCGCGATTTCGCCGCGGCGTCGAAGCTGGCCGGCCAGTTGTCGAACCTGATGCAGGTCGCGAACGTCGAGTTCTCGCTGTCGCCCGAAGCGCAGCGCGCAGCCGAGCAGAAGCTGACGACCGAAGCGATCAAGTCGTTCCGCGCCCGCGCGGACGAAGCCGCGAAGGCATTCGGCTACAGCAGCTACACGATCCGCGACGTGAACGTCGGCAGCGGCCGCAACGTGCAGCCGTATCCGCGCATGATGGCGATGGCCGCGGCACCGATGGACAGCGCAAAGATGAGCGCACCGATCGCGGTCGAAGGCGGCAAGGCCACCGTGTCGGTCACCGTCAACGGTTCCGTGCAGATGAAGTAACGCGCAGCGCGCGGCAGTCCGAAATGAAAAACGCCGGCCCGAAGGCCGGCGTTTTTCATTTCAATGCGTGGGCCGATGCACGCGTCGATCGCGCGTGCATCGCCATCACATCACGCAACGGCATTCGCCGCGCGGCGGCGATACGCCCAGACCATCAACGCGATACCCGCGATGATCATCGGCAGCGACAGCCACTGCCCCATCGACAGGCCGAGCGCGAGCAGGCCGAGGAAGTCGTCGGGCTCGCGCGCGAACTCGACCGTGAAGCGTGCGAGGCCGTAGCCGATCAGGAACAGCGCGGACACGGCGCCCATCGGCCGCGACTTGCGCGCAAAGAAGAACAGCGCGAAGAACAGCACGATGCCTTCGAGCGCAATTTCATAGAGCTGCGAAGGATGACGCGGCAGCATCTGGTATTGCATGAACACGTCGGCGAGATGCCACTTCTCGACGAGTTCCGGATGCTTCGGCAACCATGCCGCATCGTCGCGCATCGCACCCGGGAACAGCATCGCCCACGGTGCGGACGGATCGGTCACGCGGCCCCACAGTTCACCGTTGATGAAGTTGCCGAGCCGCCCGGCCGCGAGCCCCGTCGGCACCATCGGCGCGACGAAATCGGTGACCTGCAGCCAATGGCGCTTGCGCTGCCACGCGAACAGCGCCATCGCGAGCGTCACACCGAGGAAGCCGCCGTGAAACGACATGCCGCCCTCCCACACCTTGAACACGTCGAGCGGATGCGAGAAGTAGAAATCGGCCTTGTAGAACAGCACGTAGCCGAGGCGGCCGCCGAGCACGGTGCCGAGCACGCCGTAGAACATCATGTCGTCGATGTCCTTCACGGTCCAGCCCTGCGCCGCGACGTGCGGCAGCTTCAGGCGGATCCGGCCGACGACGATCGCCGCGATGAAGCCGACGAGATACATGAGCCCGTACCAGCGCACGGCCAGCGGCCCGAGATGGATCGCAACGGGGTCGAAATTCGGGTGAATGATCATGGGTTAGCGAAGAAGTTTTCGAATGCGGTGCGGCCGTCGCACACGCGCAGCACCGCGCGTTGGACGGCACCGGCGCGCCATCGTTCACGTCACGGGGCGAGCCCCTGCGCGCGCACGACGTCGAGGAAGCCGGCCAGCACGGGGCTCACGTCGCCGGAACGCCACACGAGGCCCGTCTCGACGACCGGCGCGTGACCGGCGAGCGGCCGGTAGACCACGCCGGTGCGCCGCAGGTTACGCAGCGATTGCGGCACCAGTGCGACGCCCATGCCGGCCGACACGAGGCTGACGATCGTCTGCATCTGGATCGCCTCCTGGCCGATGCACGGGGTTTCCCCCGCCGCGCCGTAGCAGCCCGTAATGATGTCATAAAAGCCGGGCGCCAAACGACGCGGAAAGATCACGAGCGGCAACGCGGCGACTTCCGCGAGATGGACGGGCTCGTCTTCAGGCGCGTCGCTCGCGGCCGCCGGCATCGCGATCACCAGCGGCTCGCGCAGGACGGGCAGGTACGACAGCCCGGCCGCGTGGCGCGGCGGCACGGGCGGAATGACGAGCCCCGCGTCGATGCGGCCAGCGACGAGTTCGTCGATCTGCACGTCGCTCGTCGCCTCCGCGAGTTGCAGGCGCACCTGCGGATAACGCGCGCCGAACGCACGCAGCAGCGAAGGCAGCAGCCCGTAATCGGCGGTCGACACGAACGCGAGCGACAACGAGCCGGCCTCGCCGCGCGCGAGCCGTCGCGCCAACGGCGGCAACGCATCGGCCGACGCAAGCAGCCGGCGCACATCGGGCAACAGCGCGGCCCCGACCGCCGTCAGCGCCACCGAACGCTTGCTGCGCACGAACAGCGCGACGCCGAGCGTGTCCTCGAGCGCGCGGATCGCCTGCGACAGCGGCGGCTGCGTCATCGACAGGCGTTCGGCCGCGCGGCCGAAATGGCGCTCGTCCGCAACGGTCGCGAAATAGCGCCACTGGCGCAGGTCGGGAGTCGGATCAGCCATGCGTCTTTCATTCAGGAAACGACTTAATAGGCGACAAATAATATATTGGACATCCCAATCCGGAAACTCCATGCTTGACTGATCCGAACCGGCGCGCCGTTCACCGGCGCCGCCCAGACAACGATGGAGTCCCCCATGGCTTACAACCGCCGCTCGAGGCACATCACGCAAGGCGTGGCCCGATCGCCGAATCGCTCGATGTATTACGCGCTCGGTTACCAGAAGGACGATTTCGACAAGCCGATGATCGGCATCGCGAACGGCCATTCGACGATCACGCCGTGCAATTCGGGCCTGCAGCGCCTGTCGGATGCAGCCGTCGCGGCCGTGAAGGCCTCCGATGCGAACCCGCAGATCTTCGGCACGCCGACGATTTCGGACGGCATGTCGATGGGCACCGAAGGCATGAAGTACTCGCTCGTGTCGCGCGAGGTGATCGCCGACTGCATCGAGACCTGCGTGCAGGGGCAATGGATGGATGGCGTGGTCGTCGTCGGCGGTTGCGACAAGAACATGCCGGGCGGGATGATCGCGCTCGCGCGCCTGAACGTGCCGGGCATCTACGTGTACGGCGGCACGATCCGCCCCGGCAACTGGAAAGGCCGGGACCTGACGATCGTCTCGTCGTTCGAGGCCGTCGGCGAATTCACCGCGGGCCGGATGTCGCAGGAGGATTTCGAAGGGGTCGAGCAGAACGCATGCCCGACGTCGGGTTCGTGCGGCGGGATGTACACCGCGAACACGATGAGTTCGTCGTTCGAGGCGCTCGGGATGTCGCTGCTGTACTCGTCGACGATGGCCAACCCCGACCAGGAGAAAGTCGATTCGGCCGCCGAGTCGGCGCGCGTGCTGGTCGAGGCCGTGAAGCGCGACCTGAAGCCGCGCGACATCATCACGAAGGAATCGATCGAGAACGCGGTGTCGGTAATCATGGCGACGGGCGGTTCGACCAATGCAGTGCTGCACTATCTCGCGATTGCGCACGCGGCCGAGGTCGACTGGACGATCGACGACTTCGAGCGCATCCGCAAGCGCGTGCCCGTGATCTGCGACCTCAAGCCGTCGGGGAAGTACGTCGCGACCGACCTGCACCGGGCCGGCGGGATTCCGCAGGTGCTGAAGATCCTGCTCGACGCGGGGCTGCTGCACGGCGACTGCATGACGATCACCGGCCGCACGATCGCCGACGAACTGAAGGACGTGCCCGCCGTGCCGCGCGCGGACCAGGACGTGATCTTCCCGATCGACCGCGCGCTGTACAAGGAAGGCCATCTTGCGATCCTGAAAGGCAATCTCGCGGAAGACGGCGCGGTCGCGAAGATCACCGGCCTGAAGAACCCCGTGATCACGGGCCCGGCGCGCGTGTTCGACGACGAGCAGAGCGCGATGGATGCGATTCTCGGCGACCGGATCCAGGCAGGCGACATCCTCGTGCTGCGTTATCTCGGCCCGAAGGGTGGCCCCGGCATGCCCGAAATGCTCGCACCGACGTCCGCGATCATCGGCAAGGGGCTCGGCGAATCGGTCGGCTTCATCACCGACGGCCGCTTCTCGGGCGGCACCTGGGGCATGGTGGTCGGCCATGTCGCACCGGAGGCGTTCGTCGGCGGCACGATCGCGCTCGTGCAGGAAGGCGACTCGATCACGATCGACGCGCACCGGCTGCTGCTGCAGTTGAACGTGGACGACACGGAACTCACGCGCCGCCGCGCCGCGTGGCAACAGCCGGCACCGCGCTACACGCGAGGCGTGCTCGCGAAATTCGCGGCCCTCGCCCGGCCCGCGAACCAGGGTGCCGTCACGGGTTGACACGGGTGCATCGCCGCATGCGACCCCGTTAAGCAGGGCCGCCGGGGGAACGCGCAAAACGCGCTTTCCCTTTGCTTTTATAATGCGCGGGTCATGAAGCCGGCCGTCCCCGCCGGCGGAGAACCGCATGAAACACTCGATATTGCGCGTCCTGCTCGCCACGCTGCTGATCGGCAGCGGGGCGGCGGCGCGCGCCGACCAGGCCGACGGGCTCGCGCTTGCCCAGCGCAAGAACTGCATGGCCTGCCACGCGATCGGCAAGCCGCTGATGGGCCCGTCGTTCCGCGACATCGCCGGCAAGTATGCGGCGCGCGGCGACGCCGTCGATTACCTCGCCCAATCGATCGTGAAAGGCAGCGTCGGCGTATGGGGCAGTGTGCCGATGCCCGCCAATACGCAACTGACGAGCGCCGAAGCCCACACGCTCGCGCAATGGGCGCTGTCGGTGCGCTGATCCGGGCGCAACGGGCGTAAACCGCCGTCGCGCGGGGTTCCGCCGGCAGGCGGGCCCGCCGAGGCTGATCCGCACCTCGCCGGCCGCTTGGCCGGCCCTTACTGGAATCGCACCCTGTTTTTCACCTGAACGGTCGCGCACTCAACCGGCATGACCGGCGCGGCGGCGTGCGATTTCTTCGTCGACCGCGTCGCGAACCCAGTCCATCACCTCGGTTTCCAGCGCCAGCGCCACTTCGCGCGTGATCTGGCCGACCAGCCAGGCCGAATGCTCATGCAGCGCGTCGCGACAACGGGCCTCGATGGCGTCGCGCCCTTCCCCGGTCAGATAGTTCGTCAGGCGATTGCGCAGGCGCTCGGCGATGTGCTGGGCATCTTCCGGCGTCAGCCCGGCCACGGCCTGCGCATCCTGCTGCGGCGCAGCGGCCGCTGCGGCCACTGCGGCGGCCGGTGCGACGGCCTCCGGCATGTGCGCTTCACGCGCGTGCCCGACAGCCTCACGCGCCACCGCGGCGAACGCATGCGGCAGCACATCGTCGTCGGCCAGCGACGAGCGCAGCGGCGCACTCATCGCCGCCGAGTCTTCGGCAACCACGTGCTCCGCGGCGCCGGGCTCCGCCGGCGCATCGGTCTCGCCAAGCGCGGCGGCGACGACAGTCGCAGTCACCACCGCCTCGTCTCCGGGCAGTTCGACCGCCGGCACGTGCGGCGTCGGCACGGGTTCGACCACGACGGAATCGGGGTCGAGTGCGGCGGGCATGGAATCGGCCGGCGCCGCACCCGTGGTGCGTGGCGCGACCACGTCGGTCAGCACCGGAATCGCCGCGCCGGCGGGCGGCTGCGGAGCGTCGGGCGCGGGCGCGCGCGCCGGCACCGGCTTGCCCGGCACCAGCACGTCGGTCAGCGTCGGGATCGAGGATGAATCGGCTTCTGTCACGGGAACACTCCGTCGACGGTTGCGGCTAGCTGCCCTGCTTGTAGTTGTTCAGCGCGTATCCGCGGTCGCGGTAGAACCGGTAGCGGTCGCGGCCCGCGGCCAGCTCGTCCGGCGCGTTGCCGACCACTTCGAGCAGGCGCTCGAAGCGGGCGAACTGCGCAGGCACGGCCGCGCCGAGGTTCAGCAGCACGTGATGATGCGGTGCGCGGTCGAGATCCGCGGCCAGCACGATCGGCGTGCCGGCTGCGTGCTCGCTGTCGACACCGCAATGCGGGATGAAATCGAGCGGCGAGAACGTCCAGAGCCGCTCGTCGAGCGCGCGCAGGCGCGCGGGCTCGGCGAGCACGACGACCGGCTGCCCGGCCTGGTAGGCCTTGCGCAGCAGCCGGCACGCGTATGCGAGCGAATCGCCGACGTTCGAGTGGAAATCGATCCGCGTCATTGCCCGCCTACCCGCAGCGTCGTCAACACCGCCATCACTGGCCGGCGCGGTCGATCAGGAACTGCGCGAGCAACGGCACCGGACGGCCCGTCGCCCCCTTCGCCGCACCGCCCTTCCACGCGGTGCCCGCGATGTCGAGGTGGGCCCACGGATAGCTGTCGGTGAAGCGCGACAGGAAGCACGCGGCGGTCACGGCGCCGGCCGGGCGCCCGCCGATGTTCGCGAGATCCGCGAAGTTCGACTTCAGCTGATCCTGGTACTCGTCGTCGAGCGGCATGCGCCATGCCGGGTCGTTCGCCTCGCGCGACGCGTCGAGCAGTTCGCCCGCGAGCGCGTCGTTCGTCGAGAACAGGCCGCTGTTGTGGCCGCCCAGCGCGATCACGCACGCGCCCGTCAGCGTTGCGACGTCGATCACGGCGGCCGGCTTGAAGCGCTCGGCATACGTGAGCGCGTCGCACAGGATCAGGCGCCCTTCGGCGTCGGTGTTCAGCACCTCGATCGTCAGGCCCTTCATGCTGGTGACGATGTCGCCCGGCTTCGTCGCGTTGCCGCCCGGCATGTTCTCGCAGGTCGGCACGATCGCGACGACGTTGATCTTCAGGCCCATCTCGGCGACCGCACGCATCGTACCGAGCACCGAACCGGCGCCGCACATGTCGTACTTCATCTCGTCCATGCCCTCGCCCGGCTTCAGCGAGATGCCGCCCGTGTCGAACGTGATGCCCTTGCCGACCAGCACGACCGGCGCGGCCTTCGCGGCGGCGCCCTGGTAGTGCAGCACGATGAACTGCGGCGGCTCGACCGACGCGCGCGCGACCGACAGGAACGAGCCCATCTTCAGCGCCTGGATCTGCTTTAGCCCGAGCACTTCCGCCTTCAGGCCCCAATCCTTCGCGATCTTCTTCGCGGTGTTGCCGAGGTAGGTCGGCGTGCAGACGTTACCCGGCAGGTTGCCGAGGTCGCGGGTGAGATCCATCCCGTTCGCGAGCGCGACGGCCTGCTTGACCGCGACCTTCGCGGCCTTTTCGTCGGACGGATCGACGCTGAACACGACGCGCTTGAGCGTGTGCGACGCCGGTTCCGCCTTGCTCTTCATCTGCGTGAAGCGGTAGGTCTCGTTGCGCAGCGCGAGAATCGCCGCACGCACGCCCCAGTCGGAGCTGCGCTCGTCGACCGGCAGTTGCGCGAGCGTGAACGTGACCTGGACGACCTTGGTCGCCAGCAGCGCGCGCCACGCGGCCGTCGCTGCGTCGTTATAGGCTTTCTGGTTGAAAGCATCCTGCTTGCCGAGGCCGACGAGCAGCACGCGCGACGCGCCGATGCCCGACACTTCGTGCAGGAACAGCGTCTTGCCGCGCTTGCCGTCCATGTCGCCGGCCTTCACCACGCGCGAAATCAGTCCCTTGGTGGCCGTGTCGATGTCGAGCGCCGCGCCCGAGAGGGTCTGCGCCTCGAAGATGCCGAGCACGATGCAATCGGACTTCCCGGTCAGGAACCCCTTCGCCTCGCCTTTGCTCCAATCACAGCCTTTTATGCTAAAGTCCATCGCGCTTGTCCTCGGATAAAATCTGGGCTAAGGATGAAAGCCGCAATTATCCGCTATTTTTCCCGTGGCGGCGCGAGCGCTCCGCTACGCGTGCGCAGCCTCCCGCCCTCTTCTCATCAAGAATGATCTTCGAACGCTCCCTCCAGCGCGAGCTTGCGTATACGGCTGGCGCCGTGTTCATGGTGCTGCTCACGATCATGCTCACGACGATGATGATCCGCATCGTCGGTTACGCCGCGTCCGGTGAAATCGATCCGCGGGACGTCCTCGTGCTGATCGGCCTCACCGTGATCGGCTACCTCGCCGTGATGCTCGTCGTCACGCTGTTCGTGTCGATCCTGTTCGTGCTGACCCGGTGGTACCGGGACTCCGAAATGGTCGTGTGGCTCGCGTCGGGCGTAAGCCTCACGCGCCTCATCAAGCCGATCGGCGTGTTCGCCACGCCGATCATCCTGCTGATCGCCTTCTTCGCGTTCGTCGGCTGGCCGTGGTCGAACCAGCAAAGCAAGATGATCAAGGCACGCTTCCAGCAACGCGACGAGATCTCGCTGCTCGCGCCGGGCCAGTTCCGCGAGTCGGCCACGAACCACCGCGTGTTCTTCATCGAGAAGATGACGCCCGACCAGAGCAAGGTGCAGAACGTGTTCGTCACGTCGACCGAGAACGGCAAGGTCAACGTGGTCGTATCGCAGACGGGTCACACGGAAACGCGCGACGGCAGCCGCTTCGTCGTCCTGGAAGACGGCCGCCGCTACGACGGCACGCCCGGCCAGCCGAACTTCAAGATCATGGAGTTCGAGCGCTACGGCGTGAAGATCACGAGCACGCCGGTCACCAACGTGCCGACCACGAACAGCACGCCGACGCCGGACCTGCTGCGCAACCCGACGCGCGACAACCTCGCGGAATTCGCGTGGCGCGCGGGGCTGCCGCTGATCGCGATCAACCTGCTGGTGCTCGGCATTCCGCTGTCGTACCAGAACCCGCGCCGCAGCCGCACGATCAACCTCGTGATGGCCGTGCTGATCTACCTCACGTACTCGAACCTGCTGAACGTCGTGCAGGCGCAGATCGAGCAGGGCAAGATGTCGTTCGGCGTCGGCCTGGTCGGCCTGCACCTCGTCGTCGCCGCGATCGTCGCGTTCATCTTCTGGTTGCGCGTGCGCAATCGTCCGCTGTTTACACGCGCGCTGTTCGGCCGCTCGGGAGCATGATCGATGCGGCTCTATGAAAAGTACTTCGCGCGACAGATCTACGTCACGTTCGTCTTCATCCTGTTCGCGTTCTCGGGCCTGTTCTTCTTCTTCGACCTGATCAGCGAACTGAACTCGGTCGGGCACGGCAACTACAAGTTCGGCTACGCAGTGCTGCGCGTCGCGCTGCAGACCCCGTCGCGCTTCTACGAGATCATCCCGGTCGCCGCGCTGATCAGCGCGATCTACGTGTTCGCGCAGATGGCCGCGAACTCGGAATTCACGATCTTCCGCGTGTCGGGTCTCGCGACCAACCAGGCGCTGCGCTCGCTGCTGAAGATCGGCATTCCGCTCGTGATCGTCACCTACCTGATCGGCGAATTCGTCGGCCCGTACGCCGATCAGCTGTCCGAGCGCGTGCGGCTGCAGGCGCTCGGCGCATCGGTATCGTCGAACTTCCAGTCGGGCGTGTGGGTGAAGGACACGCTCGCGGCCCGCGAAAACGGCGAGCAGGTCACGCGTTTCGTCAACGTCGGCAGCCTGTCGCCCGACTCGACGATCAGCAACGTGCGCATCTACGAATTCGACTCGAAATTCCAGCTGCAGAACGTGCGGATCGCGCAGACGGGGCGCTACGAGCCGCCCGGCCACTGGCTGCTGAAAGGCGTCTCCGAGACCGAGCTGACGCCGATCAAGCCGATCAGCGGCCAGCCGGCCGACGCGCTCAACCCGGTGTACCGGTCGCAGCAGGTATCGCTGCCCGAATACCGGCTGCGTTCGGACCTGACGCCGCAGATCCTGTCGGTGCTGCTCGTGTCGCCGGAGCGCATGTCGCTCATCAACCTGTTCCGCTACATCCAGCACTTGCGCGAGAACCAGCAGGACACCCAGCGCTACGACATCGCACTGTGGCGCAAGCTGCTGTATCCGTTCGCCGTGTTCGTGATGCTCGTGCTGTCGCTGCCGTTCGCTTACCTGCACACGCGGGCTGGCGTGGTCGGCGTGAAGGTGTTCGGCGGCATCATGCTCGGCATGAGCTTCCAGCTCCTCAACACGCTGTTCTCGCACATCGGCACGCTGAACACGTGGCCCGCGCCGCTCACTGCCGCAACGCCGGGCCTGATCTATCTCGCGCTCGGCCTGTTCGCGCTCAAGTGGGTCGACCGGCACTGAGCGCCGCGTCACGACGGAGGCTTCGACATGAGTTCGCACGGCATCGTCCTGTTTGGTCACGGCGCCCGCGACCCGCGCTGGGCCGAGCCGTTCGAGCGGCTCGCCACGCGGCTGCGCGGCGCCGCCTCCCCCGCGGCCCACGTGTCGCTCGCGTTCCTAGAATTGATGACGCCGACGCTCGGTGACGCGGTCGCCGCGCAGGTCGCGGCCGGCTGCTCGCACATCACCGTGGTGCCCGTGTTCTTCGGCCAGGGCGGCCATGTCCGCCGCGATCTGCCGCAACTCGTCGATGCGTGCCGCGCCGCGCATCCGGGCATCGAGATCCGTTGCGCGACGGCCGTCGGCGAAGACGACGGCGTGCTCGACGCGATCGCGCGCTACTGTATCGACCAGATCGACGGCAACGCGTAAGCCGCGCGGTTAGCGGTTAGCGTGCACAAAGAAAAAGCGCCGGCTTGATGAAGCCGGCGCTTTTTTTGTTTCGGACTGCGGCGGGATCCCGCTCAGGCCGCCCCGCTCAGGCCGCATTTCGCAGCGAATCGCCCTCTTTCGCCTGTCCGGCGCGCTCGGCGAACGCATCGCCGATCATCAGCAGGCTCGGTTCCGCGGGATCGAGCCACGCCTGCGCGTCGCCCGCCGCCATCTGCGCGAGCGTCAGCGTCAGCGTGCGCTCGCGCGCGGTGCTGCACGCCTCGACGATCGCCACGGGCGTCGCCGGCGCTCGGCCTGCGTCGATCAGCTCCTGCGCGATGCCGGGCGCGCTGTCGCGGCCCATGTAGTACACGATCGAATCGGCGCGCGCGGCTTCGCGGATCTCGTCGCTGCCCGGCGCGCGGCTGTGCGTCGCGAACGCGACGCTGCGCGACACGCCGCGCAGCGTCAACGAACGCTTCAGCGTCGCCGCGCCGGCCAGTGCCGCGGTGATGCCCGGCACGACCTCGTAGTCGATGCCGGCCGCTTCCAGCGCGCGCATCTCCTCTTCGGCACGACCGAACAGCATCGGGTCACCGCCCTTGAGCCGCACGACGCACGCGTGCTCGCGCGCCGCATCGACGATCTGCTTGTTGATGAAGTGCTGCGCGGTCGAGCGCTGCCCGCAGCGCTTGCCGACCGCGATCCGGTGCGCGTTCGGCGCATAGTCGAGCATCGCGGGCTCGACGAGCGCGTCGTGCAGCACGACGTCCGCCTGCGCGAGCAGCCGCGCGCCGCGCACCGTGATGAGGTCCGCCGCGCCCGGCCCTGCTCCGATCAGATACACCTTGCCCATGTTTGTCGCTTCGCTTCGTCCGTGCGGACGTTTGCATACGGCCCGCGCCGCCGTGTGGCAGCGCGGTTTGCCGCGCAGATTGACGATTACGCCGAGAACGCCCGGATCATGCCCGCGGCGACCGTGTGATGCGTCGCCTCGTCGATCAGCACGAACGCCCCGGTACCCGGATGCGCGTCGTACGTGTCGCAGACGATCGGCTTCTGCAGCGTCAGCGCGACACGGCCGATGTCGTTCATCTTCAGGTCGTGACGGTCGGTCGCATGCGACAGCGTGTGCACGTCGAGCACCTGCTTGACGCCACCGATCTTCGCGAACACCGTGCTGGTGGTCTGCTTCAGCAGGTACTTGCGCTGCGGCGACAGCGGCGTCTCGTCGAACCAGCACAGATCGGCTTCGAGCTTCTTCGCCGGTGCAACCGGCTCGCCGGAGGTGACGAACATGTCGCCGCGCGACACGTCGACGTCTTCCGCGAGGCGGATCGTCACGGTCTGGCCCGCGAACGCGTGCGCGACCGACGCGGTGCCGCCCGGCACCGGCGCGACGATCTCGGCGACCGTTGCCGTGCGGTTCGACGGCAACACGGCGATCTCGTCACCGACCTTCACTTCGCCCGACTCGATACGGCCCATGTAGCCGCGGAAATCGTCGGCCGAGCTGCCGTCCTGGCGCGCAACCCACTGCACCGGGAAGCGCAGCGCGTCATGCGCCTGCGTCTCGACCGACAGCGATTCGAGCACGTCGAGCAGCGGTTCGCCCGCGTACCACGGCATGCGTTCGCTCGCGCCGACGATGTTGTCGCCCTTCAGCGCCGACACCGGCACGAAACGCACGTCGGTGAGGCCGAGCTGCTTCGCCAGCGTGACGTACGCGTCGCGGATCTCGTTGAAGCGCGCTTCGCTGTAGTCGACGAGGTCCATCTTGTTGATCGCGACGATCACGTGCTGCAGCGCGAGCAGCTTGACGATCGCGCTGTGACGCTTGGTCTGCGGCAGCAGGTCGGCGACACCGTTCTCGACCGTCACGCGCGTCGCGTCGATCAGGATGATCGCCGCGTGCGCGGTCGATGCGCCCGTCACCATGTTGCGCGTGTACTGCTCGTGGCCCGGCGTATCGGCGATGATGAACTTGCGCTTCGCGGTCGCGAAGTAGCGGTACGCGACGTCGATCGTGATGCCCTGCTCGCGCTCGGCTTCGAGACCGTCGGTCAGGAGCGCGAGGTCGAGCTCGTCGCCGACCGTGCGCTTGTTCTTCGCGCGCGACAGCGCGGACAGCTGGTCGGACAGCACGGCCTTGCTGTCGTACAGCAGGCGGCCGATCAGCGTGCTCTTGCCGTCGTCGACGCTGCCTGCGGTGATGAAGCGCAACACGCCGAGGTCTTCGGTGTTCTCGATGATGCTCATGATGTGAATGTCCTCGTGTGCTTCAGAAATAACCTTGCTTCTTGCGCTGTTCCATCGCGGCTTCGGAGGCCTGGTCGTCCATCCGGGTCGCGCCGCGCTCGGTGATCTCGGTCACCGCCGTCTCGGCGATGATCTTCTCGACGTCGTCCGCGTCGCTCTCGACCGGGCACGTGCAGCTGATGTCGCCCACGGTACGGAAGCGCACCTGCGCGAGCTCGCTCGTCTCGCCGTCACGCATCGGCGTGAGCGGCGTGACCGGCACGAGCAGGCCGTTGCGGCGCACGATCTCGCGCTGGTGCGCGTAGTAGATCGACGGCAGTTCGAGGTTCTCGCGCGCGATGTACTGCCACACGTCGAGTTCCGTCCAGTTCGAGATCGGGAACACGCGCAGGTGCTCGCCGTTGTGCAGGCGGGCGTTGTACAGGCTCCACAGTTCCGGGCGCTGCGCCTTCGGGTCCCACTGGCCGAATTCGTCGCGGAACGAGAAGATCCGCTCCTTCGCGCGCGCCTTCTCTTCGTCGCGGCGCGCACCGCCGATCAGCGCCGTGTAGCCGTGCTGTTCGATCGTCTCGAGCAGCGTGACGGCCTGTGCGGCGTTGCGCGAATCGGTTTCGCGGCGCAGCACGACCGTGCCGCGCTTGATCGAATCCTCGACGTGACCGACGACCAGCTCGGCGCCGAGTTCTTTCGCGCGGCGATCGCGGAAGTCGATCACTTCTTCGTAGTTGTGGCCCGTGTCGATGTGCACGAGCGGGAACGGCAGCGTCGTCTTGCGGTTCGCGCCGAGGCCGAACGCCTTCAGTGCCAGATGCAGCACGACGACCGAATCCTTGCCGCCCGAGAACAACAGCGCCGGCTTGCTGCATTCGGCGACCAGTTCGCGCAGGATGTGGATCGACTCGGCTTCGAGCCAGTCGAGGTGGCCCATGCGCTTGTCGGCACCGGCGGGCGGGGCAAAGGCGGATTGCTCGAGCGTCGTGCTCATGATTTCAGTCCTTCTCTTCTGGGTTCGTGCCGCCCGCTGTCGCGGGCGGCGCAATATTCAGTTTCTTGTCAGGCTTTCAGTGCGTGGCGCCGGCAACGGCGTCCGCGGGAATCGGCGTGATCGTGATGTGCAGGCCGCATTCCTTCGTGTCGCGCGACTCCCACCACCAGCGGCCCGCGCGGCTGTCCTCGCCGGGGCGGATCGCCCGCGTACAGGGCTCGCAGCCGATGCTCGGATAGCCGCGCGCATGCAGCGGGTTCACCGGCACGTCAAACGCGTTAAGGTACGCCCACACGTCGCTTTCCGTCCAGTCGGCGAGCGGGTTGTACTTCGCGATCCCGCGCGCTTCGTCCTGCTCTTCCTCGTGCAGCTCGGCACGCGTGACCGACTGCTCGCGGCGCTGGCCCGTGACCCATGCCCCGACGTCGGCCAGCGCGCGATTCAGCGGCTCGACCTTGCGGATGTGGCAGCACGACTTGCGCAGCTCGACGCTTTCGTAGAACGCGTTCAGGCCGTGCTCGGCGACGTACTGGTCGACCGCGTCCTGCTGCGGGTGAAACTGCTCGATCTCGTAGCCGTAGCGCTCGCGCACGCGGTCGATCATGCCGAGCGTTTCCGCGTGCAGGCGGCCCGTGTTCAGCGAGAAGATGCCGATCCGGACGCCCTTCGACA
This sequence comes from Burkholderia cepacia ATCC 25416, assembly GCF_001411495.1. NCBI lineage: Bacteria > Pseudomonadati > Pseudomonadota > Betaproteobacteria > Burkholderiales > Burkholderiaceae > Burkholderia > Burkholderia cepacia. The sequence goes on from NZ_CP012981.1 coordinate 42,238, forward strand.
GGATCGCGTGCGTCAGCAGCATGTCTTCCGCCGCGAGACTGCTCGCGAACTTCACCTTCTCGTGACGCGCACCGATCTGCGCGAGCAGCGCGTCGAGGCGCTCGACCTTCGCGGCGAGTTCCGGGCTCAGCGCGGTGGCGGCGGCGGTGCTCATGCGCCCACCTTCGCTTGCGCCACGCCGGCCGCCGCGGCACGGCGGCGGAACAGCGGTTCGGGCTGGTCGAACGCGCCCTGATAACGCTGCGTGAATTCCGTGAACGCGTTCAGCGCGTCGTGGATGTCCTTGTCGGCGCGCACCGCGAATGCGTCGAAGCCGCAACGCGACATGTACAGCAACTGGTCGCGCAGCACGTCGCCGATCGCGCGCAGTTCGCCCGTCCAGCCGTGGCGCTCGCGCAGCAGGCGCGCGATGCTGTAGCCGCGACCGTCCGCGAAGCGCGGGAAGTCGACGGCGACCAGCGAAATCGCGCCGAAGTCGGCCACGAGATCGGCCGGCTCGCTGTCCGGTGCGAGCCACACGCCGAGCTCGTCCTTCGTCTTCGCGGCGACGAGCGCCGCGCGCTCGGCTTGCCACAACGCGAACGGCACCAGCACCTTGCCGGCCGGCAACGCGTCGACCGCGGGCAGTGCACCGTCTTCCGCCGCGCGCACGACCTGCCATGCATCGTCGATCACTGCGCGGTTCTTGATAATCGAAGCCATCTGCTAATTCCTTCTACCCGGTTGGTTACGCGTTCACTGCCTGGCGCGCCGCATACACGCGCTCCTTGAACGGCGCGATGCCGATGCGGTCGTACGTGTCGACGAAGCGCTCGCCGTCGACGCGCGATTCGACGAACGTGTCGATCAGCTTCGCGATCACGTCGGGCACTTCCTCCGCCGAGAACGACGGCCCGATCACGCGGCCGAGGCGCGCGCCGTTGCGGCCCGTGCCCTGCTCGCCGCCGAGCGACACCTGGTACCACTCGGCGCCGTCCTTGTCGACGCCGAGGATGCCGATGTTGCCGACGTGGTGGTGACCGCACGAGTTCATGCAACCGGAAATGTTCAGCGACAGGTCGCCGAGGTCGTACACGTAGTCCAGATCGTCGAAACGCTGCTGGATCGCCAGCGCGATCGGGATCGACTTCGCGTTCGCGAGCGAGCAGAAGTCGCCGCCCGGGCACGCGATGATGTCGGTCAGCAGGCCGATGTTCGGCGTCGCGAAACCGGCCGCCTTCGCCTTTTCCCAGACCTCGAACAGGTCGCGCTTCTTCACGTTCGCGAGAATCAGGTTCTGCTCGTGCGACACGCGCAGCTCGCCGAACGAGTAGGCGTCGGCCCAGTCGGCCACCAGGTCCATCTGCTGGTCGGTCGCATCGCCCGGCGCGATGCGGTGATCCTTCAGCGACAGCGTGACGGCCGCATAGCCGGCCACCTTGTGCGGTGCGACGTTACGCTCGACCCAGCGCGCGAACGCCTTGTTCTCGAGCAGGTGCTGTTCGAACGATGCATCGGTATCGGCCAGCTTCTCGTAGACGGGCGGCTGGAAGTACTGCGACACGCGATCGACTTCCGCCTGCGTGAGCGTCGACGGGCCGTCCTTCAGGTGCTGCCACTCTTCCTCGACCTGCTGCGCGAACTTCGCGGGCGACAGCGCCTTCACGAGGATCTTGATGCGCGCCTTGTACAGGTTGTCGCGGCGGCCGTAGCGGTTGTACACGCGCAGCACGGCTTCGCAGTAGGTCAGCAGGTGCTGCCACGGCAGGTCTTCCTTGATCACCGCGCCGATGATCGGCGTACGGCCGAGGCCGCCGCCCGCGAGGATGCTCGCGACCACTTCGCCCTGCGCGTTCTTCTTCAGGTACACGCCGAGGTCGTGAATCTGCACGGCCGCGCGGTCGTCCTTCGAGCCCGACACCGCGATCTTGAACTTGCGCGGCAGCCACGCGAATTCGGGATGGAACGTCGACCACTGGCGCAGGATTTCCGACCACGGGCGCGGATCGATCTCTTCGTCCTGGGCGACGCCGGCGAACTGGTCGGCCGTGATGTTGCGGATGCAGTTGCCCGACGTCTGGATGCCGTGCATCTGCACCGACGCGAGCTTCGCGAGGATCTCGGGCGTTTCCTCGAGCTGGATCCAGTTGAACTGGATGTTCGAGCGGGTCGAGAAGTGGCCGTAGCCGCGGTCGTGTTCGCGGGCGATGCGCGCCAGCATCCGGAGCTGGTCGCTGCGCAGGTTGCCGTACGGAATCGCGATGCGGTGCATGTACGCGTGGCGCTGCATGTACAGGCCGTTCTGCAGGCGCAGCGGACGGAATTCTTCTTCGCTCAACTCGCCCGACAGCCGGCGGCGCACCTGATCGCGGTACTGCGCGACACGCTCGTCGACGATCGTCTGGTCGTATTGGTCGTACTGATACATTCGGGGACCCCAGGGTTTTCGTGGTGACCGCGCGACGTCCTAGCCACGTCGCGCCCGAATCTCCGTTCCGCCGTCACCGCCCCCAACCGCTGGCGGCTGGATTGCTAATGACGAAAACAGATATCCATATTTGAAAAACTCCGGTGAATCGTAATAAACTCGCCTTATATTTCAAACGACTAAAAAATTCTGTTGATATGCGGAAGGGTTATAAATGAACCTGCACCAATTTCGCTTCGTGCGCGAGGCCGTCCGGCAGAATTTCAACCTCACCGAGGCCGCCAAGGCGCTCTACACGTCGCAACCGGGGGTATCGAAGGCGATCATCGAGCTCGAGGACGAGCTCGGCGTGGAGATCTTCACGCGGCACGGCAAGCGCGTGCGCTCGCTCACCGAGCCGGGCAGGATCATCCTCGCGTCGGTCGAGCGGATTCTTCAGGAGGTTGAAAGCCTTAAAAGGGTCGGGAAAGATTACGCAGCACAGGATCAGGGCAACCTGACCATCGCCGCGACCCACACGCAGGCCCGCTACTCGCTGCCGGCCGCGATCGCCGAATTCAAGAAGCGCTTTCCGAAGGTGCACCTGTCGATCCTGCAAGGCAGCCCGACGCAGGTAGCCGAGATGGTGATCCACGACCAGGCCGATCTCGCGATCGCGACCGAGGCGATCTCCGACTACAAGGAGCTCGTGTCGCTGCCCTGCTTCCAGTGGCATCACGCGGCCGTCGTGCCGGCCGACCACCCGTTGCTCGAACGCAAGCCGGTCACGCTCGACGATCTCGCCCAGTACCCGCTGATCACGTACGACGACGCGTTCGCGGGCCGCAAGAAGATCAACCATGCGTTCGCGCTGCGCGGGCTGTCGCCGGACATCGTGCTCGAGGCGATCGACGCCGACGTGATCAAGACCTACGTCGAGCTCGGCCTGGGCGTCGGGATCATGGCCGACATCGCGTTCAATCCCGAGCGCGACCGCAACCTGCGGCTGATCCCGGTCGGCCACCTGTTCGGCAGCAACGTGACGCGTGTCGCGCTCAAGCAGGGCGCCTACCTGCGCAGCTATGTGTATACGCTCGTCGAACTGCTGTCGCCGACGCTGAACCGCAAGCTGATCGAACAGGCGCTCAAGGGCGAATCCGAATCGTACGAGCTTTGACCGGCCTGTATAAACACAGGGGCGCGAATCTGAACCGCGCCCCTTTTCGTTGCCCGACGGAGAATCCCGCATGACGCTTCCCGCCCTGTTGCGCCGCGCCGCCGCCGGCGCGCTCGCGCTCGCCTGTGCCGCCGCCCATGCCGACCTGAAGGTCGGCGTCGACCTGTCGTCGACCGGCCCGGCCGCCGCGATCGGCATCACGAGCAAGAACGCCATCCTGATGTGGCCGAAGACGATCGCCGGGCAGCCGGTGCAGGTGACGGTGCTCGACGATGCATCCGACCCGGGCACCGCGGTGCGCAACATCCGCAAGCTGGTCGACGAGGATCACGTCGACGTCGTGGTCGGGCCGAACATCACGCCGGCCGCGCTCGCGGCGCTCGACGCGGTCGCGGCCGGGCAGACGCCGATGATCACGCTGGTCGGCTCCGGCGCGATCGTCGAGCCGCAGGAAGGCGCGCGGACCTGGGCGTTCAAGATGGCGCAGAGCGACCGCGCGATGGCCGACGTGATGACGCGCTACATGGCCAACCACGGCGTGAGGACGGTCGGTTTCATCGGCTTCGCGGACAGCTACGGCGACAGCTGGCTGAACGAGTTCACGCGCTTCGCGGACCTGCGCAAGATCCGCGTCGTCGCGACCGAGCGCTACAACCGCACCGACGCGAGCGTCACGGGTCAGGCATTAAAGCTGATCGCGGCGAAACCCGACGCGATCCTGATCGCGGGCTCGGGCACGCCGGCCGTGCTGCCGCAGCGCACGCTGATCGAGCGCGGCTACAAGGGCCCGGTCTACCAGACGCACGGGATCGCGACGCCGGAATTCATCAAGCTCGGCGGCAAGGACGTCGACGGGACGCTGTTCCCGACCCAGCCGGTGGTCGTCGCGCGCACGCTGCCGGCCGATCATCCGGCCCGCAAGGCCGCGCTCGCGTTCGTCGACGCGTACGAGGCGAAATACGGCGCCGGCACGGTCACGCAGTTCGCGGGCGACGCGGCGGGCGTGTACCCGCGCCTTGCCGATGCGGTCGGCCGCGCGCTGAAGGCCGCTCAGCCCGGCACGCCCGCGTTCCGCACGGCGCTGCGGCGCGAACTGGAACGCGCGCACGAGCTCGTCGTGCCGAACGGCGTCGTCAATACCAGCGACAAGGATCATGTGGGGCTCGATCAGCGCGCGAGCGTGATGGGGATCGTCAAGCAGGGCCGGTTCGTCTATCTGAGCCAGTGACGTGCACGACCGGCACCGGGGCAGCTTGCCCGGCGCCGGGATTTCAGACATAATCCGCGTTTCGCCGCGCACAATCGCATGCGCGGCCAGGATCAAGCCCAGGTGGTGAAATTGGTAGACGCAGGGGACTCAAAATCCCCCGCCGCAAGGCGTGCCGGTTCGATTCCGGCCCTGGGCACCATGACATAGTTCCGGGAAATTCCCGGAAGTCCCAAAACCCGCGACAGCACAAGGCTTCGCGGGTTTTTTCATTCCGGCAAAGTGCCGTGTGGTGCGTAGACAGCCGGGGGCAAGCGGGGGCAACATTGGGGGCAACCCATCCGAAATTGCCTTACCTGTCAGGAGTTGCCCCCGTGCCATTAACCGATACAGCCATCCGGAACGCCAAGCCTGCCGACAAGCCCGTGCGCCTGTTCGACGGAGGCGGCCTCTATCTGGAAATCGCCCCGAGCGGGGGCAAGTGGTGGCGCCTCAAATACCGATTTGGGGGCAAGGAAAAGCGCTACTCGCTCGGCGTCTACCCGGAAGTTACATTGGCGACCGCACGGAAGAAGCGCGACGAAGCCCGCGAAAAGCTCGCTGCCGGCATCGATCCGGGTGAAGCGAAGAAGGCGGAAAAAAGAGCCAGCCTGCTCGCAGCCGCCCATTCGTTTGAGGTTGTCGCTCGCGGCTGGATGGACGAGCGCAAGACGACCGTGGAACCAGCGCAGCATGCCAAGACGCTCGCCCGCATGGAGAACGATGTATTCCCATGGCTCGGCAAGCGCCCTATCGCTGAAATCGACGCCCCGGAAATACTGGTCGTGCTGAAGCGCGTAGACGGGCGTGGAGCCAGATTTACCGCCCATCGCATCCGCAGCGAGATTAGCCGGGTATTCCGCTACGGCATCAAAGAGGGGCACTGCAAGGCCGATCCGGCCCGCGATCTGGTAGATGCAATCCCGCCCGCGCAGACAACACACTTTGCCTCAATCACTGAGCCGGAGAAAGTGGGCGAGATGCTTCGCGCGTTCGACGGCTTCACAGGCACGTTCCCGGTTCTCTGCGCGCTCAAGCTAGCCCCCATGCTGTTCGTTAGGCCGGGCGAGTTGCGGAAGGCAGAATGGGCGCAATTCGACCTCGACAAAGGCGAATGGCGCTATTTCGTCAACAAAACGAAAACGGATCACCTTGTTCCGCTGGCCGCGCAGGCTGTCACGATTTTGCGCGAGCTTCACGCCCTGACTGGCGAAGGCGTCTACGTGTTCCCCGGTGCTCGCGACCGAAATCGGCCGATGAGCGAGGCCGCTATCAATGCAGCCCTTCGTCGGCTCGGCTACGACACTCGCACCGAGATTACCGGTCACGGCTTCCGGGCAATGGCACGGACGATCCTGCATGAAGAGTTGGAGGAAAAGCCGGAAGTGATCGAGCACCAACTAGCGCATACGGTCCCTGACAGCCTTGGGCGGGCGTACAACCGAACAAAGTTCATCAAGGCACGACGCTCGATGATGCAACAGTGGGCGGACTACCTCGACAAGATCAAAGCCGGGGTGGAAATCATTCCGATCGCGGCGGCAAGATAGACCCGTGCCCCCACCCGTATGACCCCCTTGCCGCCCACCTCCCACCGATTTTTCAGAGTTGGCACCGCACTGTCGGTCCCCTGCATGTCGGTATGAATATGACCCCCCTTAGGCGCGCCGGGAGTAGGAAAAACACGCGGGTGTGAGCCCCCGCGTCTTTGCCCTAGACGCAGGGTCCCCCGCTTTCCGGCCACCCCGACACTTGCGGCCGGCGCAACAATGCCGGATCGGGGCGCATCGCGGACACCCCCCTCGAAAACACGTCGCCGACGCCTCTCGAATCCCGGAGAGCCGCGCCCCGCATAGCTTCACGGTCGCTACGGTCGGTCGACGTCTGTCCGCTCAGTGCAAAACGAGTTGGAGATTTGGAGATAAACGCCTGAATCGGCCGCAAAGCCTTATGGGGTAAGGCTTCGTGTGTCTCCAAACGATTTGGAGAACGCTGGAGATACTGGAGATAAACCGGGCTGGATTGTTACGGCTGCGGCAAGATTCACGGCAGCCGCCGGCCCGGTTCCATCTGGAGCGGATCGCTCAAAGTAACTTTGACGCACGGGCCCAAAATGCTGCGCAAAGGAATGCCCGCCACCGCCCTACCGGACGGCGGCGGCGTCTTTCACAGCTCAAGCGTGAAGATGGACGGCAGTACGCGATAGACCATGAACTTGCCGTGACCGGGAATGTACTCCTGCCGGTACGGATAGCCGTCGCTACGCGGCATCAGCACACCCCGCTTCATCAGTGCCTTGGCTACGATCTTGTGATCGAAGCCGGCGCACACGTCTTTGCGGAACACGGCTGCTTCGATCAGGTACTCCGTCTCGACGCTTTCGGCATCGTCGGCGCTCATCTTGCCGCCGAACTCGGCGTAATACTCCCGATCGGAGGCGATGGGCGTGCGGCGCTCGTCGCGCTTCACGTGCTGCTTGAAGCCCGCTCGATGCGGCACGTTCGGCCGATGGTCGTCCTGCGCCCGGTTCATCCACACGAAACGGTTGTCGCCGTGCGCGGCGAGGAAATGCTGTACCTGCCGGACAGCTTCGGCCTCGTCCGAGTTGCCCGTGCCGCCGCGCAGTTCGAGCCAGCCTTCGAAGCAACGACGTGCGGCCTCGACCGCTTCGCCCTGCGGCCAGCCGGTCAGCCCGTGCGCCGTCGCCAGCTCGCCGGCCACCGCGACGAGGCAGAACCGCTTAGCGACGCGCGCGACCTGCGAATGGGAGCCGTCCGGCACCCACTGCCCGACCAGCTCGTCGACGCGCATGCGCAGATGCTCGGCCAGCTCGCCGGCCTGCGACGACGCCCACTCGATAAACGCGGGGCCGGCCGTGCCGTAGTGCATGCCTGCGTGCCGCTCTAGATGCTCGATCAGCGCGGCCGGCGTCGGGAAGCCGTGCAATCTCTCCACGACACCCATTTCGCCAACCTCGGCCGGGATCGCGGGCAGGCGCACCTCGATACCGCCTTTCATGGGCTTATTGCCCTCGGCCATCAGCGCGGACACGCTCTTTTCGCCGTTTGACAGGAACAGCAGTCGCCACGTGAGCACGGGCTTGGCCGAGCCGCTACGCGACGCGCGCGCCTTGCCCGACTCGTTCGCGAGCATGTAGATCACGTCTCCAACCAAGCGCGGCTCGACCTGCCCGATTTCATCAAGGATCAGCAGCGCGTCGCTATGCTGCGTGGCGACGGCTTCGAGCGCATTGTCGGTTGCCTTCCAGCTCCGCACGTAGTCCGGCGAGCCGAACACGGATGCGGCGATGACGCCGCCCGTCGACTTGCCCTTGGACGTCGTGCCGAGCAGGTGGAAGCCGCCCGACTGAAGCCCGGAGAAGTGCAGCAACGGACCAGCGAAGGCGGTAGCGACGCAGAACAGCAGCCGGCTATTGCCCACGCAGTAGGCAGCAACCTCGCGTTGCCAGTCGTCCAGCGTGCCGCGCTCCTTGAACTGGCTCTGAATCGGCGTGTCGGCCTGATAGATCAGCGCCTCTTTGCCGGTGCCGATGACGCGATCGGGCAGCACGAACGCGCCGTGATGCCAGCCGACGCGCGGCACGCAGCGCACGCGCTCGTCCGGCTGCGCCATCTGCACATAGTTCGCGATCTGCGTGCGGGCGATCTGCGTCACGCCAAGCTTCACGCCCATATCGAGCAGCATGCGGCGCAGTTCCGTACCGTCGCCGGCAAACAACCCGGCCGGCACCGCCCACCGTTTCAGGATGCCGTCACGGTCCGTGAATTCGAGCAGGTAGCCCCACTCGCTGTTCATCTCGTTTCGCGTCTCCGCGATCACGTCGATCCGCGTGCTGACCCAATGCGGCGGGAGCGGATCGCCCTGATTGTTGAAGCCGTGAAACCACACGCCCTTGTCGTCGACGACGAACCGCGACTTGCCGTCCTGCGCGCGGGCCGTTTTCGGACGCTTGGCGGGCTTCGCGGCGGGCAGTGCTGCCTTGGCCTTGCCGGGATCTGCCGAGCCGGCCGGCGCGAGCGCAGCGCGCACGGCGGCGGCCACCGCATCCGGGCCGAGGTGCGCAGCCAGGTCGTTGAAGTCGGTGCCGGCCGCTGGACGATTCGAGCCGAAGTCGGGCACGGCGACGATGCCGGCGACGGCCTCCGCCGCCGCGCGGGCCCTCGTCACGCCCGGATTGCCCTTCGTCGTGTGGTCGTCATCGGCGCAAACGACGATCCGGGCGTCCGGATACTGGCCGCGCAGCGTCGTCGCGACAGCGTGCAGGTTGCCGGCGTCGAACGCGACGGCGGCCGGATAGCCGGTCGCGGCCGCGATCGTCGCGCACGTGGCGTAACCCTCGCCAATCAGTACCGTCGACGGCGCGGAAGATAGCGGGCCGCTGATCAACGAGAAGCAGCCGGCCTTGCGGCCGTTCGGCAGATAGCGTTTCTGGCCGTCCGTGAGGATGAATTCCAGCGTCCACAGCTTGCCGTCCGCGTCACGTGCCGGGATGACCAGTGCGCCGTCGCACGCGGCCGTGCCGATACACAAGCCGCCGCGATAGACGCGCAGCGCGTCGACCGGAATGCGCTTGCGAACGAGATAGGGGTGATCGGCCGGCGCAGGCTCGGCCGCCGACCAGATCGATTCAGCGAGCGCAGACGCGGCTTGCTGTTTCTCGATCAGCTCGGCCAGCTCGGCCGCTTCGCGGGCCGCACGTTCGGCCTTCTGCCGCTCGCGCTCCGCTGGATCGACCGGCTTGGCCCGATGCGCGCGCGGATCGAAGCCGCCAAGCTTGGCGAGGTGGAACAGCGTGTTGATGGTGATCTTGCCGCCCTTGAACGACTTCCACACATCGCGCGCGTCCTTGCCGTTGTAGTTCTGCGCGCCTTGGCTCCATTCGTTCCAGAGGGCGAAGCCCTCCTCGTCAAACTCGGCCTTGAGCGCCATCCCCACCTGACGCCATGTGTCGCGGTCGTCAGGCGGGACATAGCCGAGCGCGACTCTCGCCCGCTCGAATTCGGACATGGGTGCGTTACTCATAGGTTCCCACTGGACGCGCGTCGGCCGGCTTCCGATTAGTAGTCCATATCGGGCAAGCAGCTACCCGACGCGCGAAGAATTGAATGATGCGGCGATGCCTAGCGGCGGGACGTTAGCCGGCCGCGCGAGGCACCGACAGAACCGCCCCGCCGGCCGTGACGTCGTTGCTGTAGACGTAGCGGCCGAGCCGCGACTCGCCAAGGGCGTCGTTGGCTGCCTCCAGCGCTGCGCCGATCGACGGCAGGGACGCGCGGAACAGGCTTAGCACAAGCCAGTAGTCGTCATCGGACATGGCCTTGTCGGCCGCCCAATGCAGGCTGTCCAGCAGCTCCATGGCGTCACTGATCCGTGTGCCGATGCGGTTGCGGTCAGGACGGTTCACCTCAGCCACGAAGTGCGGCGCGAGCGGTTGCACGGCGTTCTTGTTCGTCTTTGCCATGACCGTCCCTCAGTGCGTCGTGCGCGGTTCGCGCGTGACGAGGCCGAGCGCCGCGAACAGGTGTTGCTGTACTCGCCCCATCAGGCCGGCCGCGAACGCTTGGCGGCTGATCGTCACGCGGTGCGCGTCGACGTCGCCCGCGTCCTGCATGGCGGATTCCATGCCGCGCGCAAACGCAGCGGCTTGATGCGCCGCGTAGTCGTGCAGGCGCACGTCGCCTTTCAGGTCGAGCCATGCGTCGGCGCAGATCGCGCCCAGGTCGACGGCGAATTGCAGCTCGATCGGAGCGCCGGTATCGAGCGGCGGTGCGTTGTCGAATCCGTTGATAACCGCGGTTCGGATGCGCTGATCAGTCATGGCACACCTCCGGTTGCGCAGTGCGGCGCATTTCGGCCGAATACCGGCTTGCGACGCCTTGCCCCATGTCGACGAGCGCGCGCTCGTAGGTGCCCTCCGCAAGATGCGAACGGACAGCATCGAACAGGGCTTCGAGCTGGGCGAACTGATGGGCCGCACACATGGCGATCATCGTGACTTCGTTCGGCAGGCGGTATTTAGACATGGCGCACCTCCAGAATCGACGCGAGGAGTTGCCCGACATCGATCGTGCAATCCAGCTCCGCTTCGCCGCGAATCGGCGTGAGGTTCCAGTCATAGACGGCCGCGTGCTTGAAGTCGCCAGACCGGCGACCGCAGACGCTGCGCCCCGAGACGGGGCCGCCCAAGATCCGCACGCGCCAATCGTGATCGGGCGTCGGACGAGCCGATGCCACCTCAACCAGCATACCGATGCGAGCGCGAGCGTCGCACTTCGTGACGATCGCCAGATCGCCAATCTTGCAGCGCAGCTCAGCCATGGCGCACCCCCGCACGTACGAGCGCCGCGATTGCGGCCAGTGCCGCACCGGTTGCGTCGAGCGCGTCTTGATACGTGCTGGCGGTTGCTGCGTCGCGCAGTGCTGCGCGGACGATGGATTGAATGAGGTGGGATTGCTGCCCGGTATGGGCGTGCGTGGACTGGCGCATTGAATGCGACCTCCTTGGACGGGTTGACGAACCCGGCCCCATCGCCAAATGGGGTGGCCGGGCACAAGGCAGGGTTGGCGAACCGGCGTCCAAGGGAACCGGCGTGCGCGAACGCACCCCCACCAAGGCCCGACCATAGAAGGCGCAAGGTGTACGGACGTAAAAAAACCGCGCGAAGGCGGTTGTCCGCCTTGGAGCATCTCCGGTCGCCAAACCGGGTCACTGTTGTCTCAGCGACGCGCACAGAATACCGCGCGATGCTGGACGACGCAAATCGCGACGCCCCTCGTCGTGTATTGCCTAGTGCAAAGCGACTTTGGGGAAGCATCAGGCGGCCTCCCCCTTGAGCACGGCGGTCGCCAGCTTGAGCTGTTCGATATCCAGTCGCGAGCTGCCCTGCGCCAGTGATTGGCCGAGCGCGACGCCCCGCAGCAGGGCGCTAACTTGCAAGCGGCGCGTCCCGTCCGTGCACTGCGCATCGATGTCGTTGTAAAGCGCACGATAGGCTTTCCGCAGCTGTCGATACTGCCGACGACGATAGTTCGCGGAATCCTGTTCAGCAGCGGCGATCGCCCGGACGAACTTCTCGCAGGCGGTGCCAAGTTGCTTTGTCGTCAGGCGCGGGGCTTCGAGCGCGAGCGTCGAGGCGAGCGTGACGGCGATCGCTACGAGTTTCCCGGTGTCGTCGCCACGGTTCCAGAAGCAACCCTCGATGTCATCGAGGATTCCTGCGAGCTTGCGGAGTCGGGCGTCGCGGCAACGCACGAACGCGGCGTCGCGCGCCGTGACGGCCGCGCCCATCGCGCGACCATACGGGCCGCCTCGATCGATCATAAGGGAGGGCGCGCTCATGCCTGCTCCCGTGTGGACTGACGGGATTCGAGCCATTGCTGGACGTCGGTCGCGCGCCAGCCGACGCTCCTGGCCCCTAACTGGACCGGTGCTGGAAACTTGCCTTCGCGAATCCAGCGATACAGCGTTGTTTTCTTGACGCCGACGCAATCCAGCACACCAATAAGTCGAAGAATCTTAAGAGCCATTTTCCGTTCAGAAATGGCCTGTTCCGCAAGAAGGAGGAAAGCGGCAGCAATAAACCACGCCGTACTATCAAAGTACGGGCGCAATAAAGTTTGCGGAAGACGCACAAAGTAATCTTGCAAAGTTACTTTGCACGGCGCGCCGTGCGCGGTATCATTCGTCCTAACAAGAGCTATGCGTTTCCTAGGCGCGGTGGCTCTTGTTGTTCCTCCAATTATGGAACAGGCAGCCAAGCCAAAAAATCGCCGGCGGGATGTGTTGGTAGCACATCCCCCGGCACCCTCTCGTCAGCTCGACGAAATATGCTCAGCGACTGAGCATTCCCCGCCTTTTCCCTTGCATCGCCCACTGATTCCTAGAGCCGTGTTCGATTAGGTGCCAACAAGTACCGTCATTATATCGAAAGGTCTGCCCCCATAAAAGATTTGTCTCGGATTATCTAAGATCGCAATACATGGTGTCACTGTTCGGCCATTAAGAGTCGTTCGGTCACTTTAAAACCCGTAGTTCGAATGGCGGCCCTCCTCCCGAGAAACGGCGTAGCAACGATGCGCAGCATCTGCCGGAGCGGCATCGCATGATGCAATGGTGGAGGGACTTCCTCGACCAGCAGAGTGGAGCGAACGTTAAACCGATAGACGCCGGCACACCTCGCGCTGCCTGACTATTTGCAGGGTGCCAGGAACTGAGTCGTCGGCCACTTCGGTGCAGGCGACTTTTTTGGGAATGTACGTCGATTTCCGTGGATGTCGCTCACCGATCCACAAGAGACGGCGCATGAAATTTCGCCCTCCGCCCGAAGGAAAAAATCACCCATCGCTAGAACGGAATATCGTCATCCATCTCGTCGAAGTCAGGTGAAGCCTTAAATTCATCAACAGATTTAATAAGATCCTTACTCCACACCCCCTTTTCCCATGGAGAATAGACGGTGAGTGCCGCATGGAATCTTTCGCTTCCATTTCGAATTCTCGTCTTAAAGACAATATCGAGCGTAGCTGGAATCGAACTATGCAAATCCCCTATGGCCGGGAACAAATACTGAAATACATAATCTTCCTCCGCCCGATTTCCGGAGCGAAGTTTATCCGTGATCGCACCGAGCATCTCGCGCTTGAGAGTGAAATGAGGGAACAAATTTCTCGCCCAAGTACCTAGACCACCGCTGCGACAGACCTTTTGTTTCGAGTCGAAACGCCCCTCCTGAACAGATCGCACAAGTTTATGTTCTATTCTCAGACGCGATACCTCCGCGAGTCGTGGCCAGATATCACCTCCCAAAGAACCAATCACCGCACGAACCGTCGCATCATCGTCGGTTGTCTTTAGTTCATCAGAGATAATCTGATCGACTTGGATCCGCTCATCGACAGTAAGCGTGGGCAACAATGCGTTAAAAAAATGACGCAAATGATCCCCTTTGACCGTCTCCTTTTCTCTATACGCATCCAAAAACACCTCAAGGCGCTGCCCAACTGGCACATCTTCCACCAAGAGTTCTGCATATCGCGAATTTGGAACGAAATCAGGATCTAGGACGCGTCGAATAAAATCATGCCTCGAAAATTGCGACTTGGCTTTGTCGATCTGCCGGACAAGATATCCGGTAAAAAGAATCAAAATACGCGCATCGTTCTCCGTGTCAGATATTTTTTCATGACTGCGAGGATTACGGAATGCTTGATAGAAACCACGAAGTAGTTGTTCTACACCCTTCTGTACATTCCATTCAGATTCGCTTTGCAACCTGTTGAGCTTGATTTTAGGTGCCGCCCCACCCAGAGCCTGCCCCACCAGCGACGCACCGTCTCCCTCTGCGCCCGACTTTTGACGAAGCAATTCGCTGAGAAAATAGAAGGCATCTAAAATCGACCCAGTAAAATTTCCTCTCTCGTAATTGGCCCTTACCGCTTCCCACAAATCCTCCGGTACATTGGTCTCAAGGTTCATTTTCGCGCTTCCACTCGTTGTTTTAGGGAATTTTCGTTATGCAGTTTTATGCGCCTTGGTCATGCGGTCTCGAAACCGCGACGCTGATATGGCACCCTCTTTGCCTGCCGTTTCGCTTGATAGGCGGGTTTAAAGCGCGCTTGGCGGCCCTAGCTCTCCGGCCCTTGGAGGTTAGATCCAATGTATCTTGCAGCGCGCGGGAATTATGAGCTTCGGGGCGGAGATATCTATTGGGCACGCACATCACCCTGAAACGCATTTCAGTGGCCAGCTAAAGCGGTTTGAACATCGATGCTCCTCGACCGAATAGGCGATCGTGCACTTCCGCAGCATATGCATCGGTCATGCACGCGACATAGTCGCAAATCAAGCGCGCGCGATTGGGCTTGCTGGAACCGACGGAATCGTACCTTTCTTTCCAATCATCTGGGAGGAGCGCACCTTTGGATTTCCATAGGGCGTTAAATATATCCGTTACGAGATCGCGGCCGCGATGTTCCACTACCGCAAGGCGAGAGGAGCGAATAACCAACTCGTAGTTCAAGTGCTTGAGGATTTCAACCTTGATCAATCCGTCTCGCGTTAATCGCACTGAGGATAATTGCGGATACTCCTGATTCAGAATCAGCTCAACCGAGTCGAGAAGCTTTCCTATTCTTTCAGCAGTGAATCTGGTGCGCATCAAACCACTCTCGTTGAGCATGCGGTTTGCCGCCCAAAAATGCAGTTCGCGCTGCTCAGATTGAGCTGTTGCCAAGTCAGTGTTAGCGAGGTCTTCGAAGATGTGCTCCAGCGTCGAAATTGCTTCAGCAGCTCCATCCAGTTCTTCGTGCCCTGATTTTTCTAGTGCTTTGTTGCACTTTCGGAGTACTTCAGCTTGAAGAGCGTTATTGGTCCGAAGCGCATATTGCAAGCTGAACGGTGAAACAAAACTCGCGTGAAGCGAATCTTCCAAGTCGTAAGTCGAATATGCGATATCGTCGGCTAAATCCATGATCGAGCATTCGACGGTCTTGAAGTCGCGGCCCTTATAGCCGGGAGCAACAGCTCCTTTGACACGCCTGACTATGTCTCCTTCCGTGTAATAGTAGCCCTTTTGCAATTCATCGTTCTTCGGACGTTGGGCCTCGATCGGGTGATCGTACTTAATGACTGCGGCCAATGCCCGATTCGTGATGTCCAGCCCGAATTCCGAGCTGAATCCTTCCGGGGTGCGCACGAGCTTTCTCTCGACAGACGTAAGGATCCTCAGCGTTTGGGCGTTTCCTTCGAAGCCTCCATGCTTCAGCATCAGGACATCTAGCGCCTTTTCGCCGTTGTGCCCAAACGGCGGATGCCCGAGATCGTGTGCTATCGCAGCAAACTGCACTAAATCGGTATCTATTTTTTCGCCACCGAGTTCATTGGCAAACTTGGCGTTGATTGTTGCAGCGATTCCACATGCGATCTGCGCGACTTCCAAGGAGTGAGTCAGACGATTCCGGAAAAAGTCCGACTCCATTCCAGGGAAGAGCTGGGTTTTGCCCTGGAGTCGCCGGAACGACGGAGCATGGAGTAAGCGGGCATAGTCTTTCCTAAAGGGGCTCCAGCCGTGCTCCCTCTCGGAATCCATACCATTGGCGCCACTCAGGCGCATATAGTCCCCGTCGCTGTATAGTTTTTTTCGCATAAAAAAAGCCAAGCGATAGCTTGGCTTCCTACGTCGGTTAATCCTTAGCGCAAAGGCTTGCTCTTTTTCGTTTGCGCAGCCACGGCTTGCTTCGTTCCGCTTGTCGCGGTTCGCTTTCCATGTGTCGACTGTGCTTGATTGCTACCACTCAAGCGTTGCGCCACGAGCGTATGTGCATACTGAAAGGCTAGCGAGCCACCGTTGCCAGCCATTGTGGTGGCGGGTTTCTTCGTCATGTCAATCCCCGGTTGTTGCGCTGCAAGTATACGCGCAGACACGGTCTCGTGCGATCGGTTCAATCTGCTCTTAAAAAATACTTCCGTCAATCGGATGCTAGCCCGAGCGTCTCGGCCAATGGTGAAATTAGGGGCAAATCTGGTACGTCAGAAATAGGGGTTGATACCCCATGAATGCAGTGCACGAAGGGGACTATGCCGGACCAATACCGTCAACCCTCGGCATTCGTGACCGACTTTCTCCTTGGAGGTCGTTGGAACAAGAGGCTCGAACGGCAGTTCATTGGCCAGCATCGGAAGTCCAGTGAAGAAGTTCCCGACCGCGATCGCTGCAAAGCGGCTGAGGTGTCACACCTCGAACGACCGCAACGAGTCGGTTGTTGTCGTTCGAATAGTGGCACCTTCCTGTCCATCCCAGCGACCGACCAGAAGGCAATCGACCTCCAATCCAACGAGCCTGTCCAAAACCGATCCCTTGCGGACAGGGGCATTTTGCCCTGTCCGGAAATAAGGGTTGAAATGTTTTGGACATTGCCTTACATTCGGACATCTATTTCGTACAGATTGAGTGCCCGATATGTCCCGAACCTTTGCCTATGCCCGCGTCAGTACGTCCGACCAGACCCCCGCGAACCAGTTACGAGAGATCGAGGCGGCCGGCTTCTCGGTCGACAAGCGCCGCGTTGTGTCGGAAAGCATTTCGGGGAGCGTAAGCGCCGATCAGCGGCCGGGGTTTGCGCAGTTGCTCGTCAAGATGGAAGAAGGCGACGTGTTGATCGTGACGAAGCTCGATCGACTCGGCCGCAATGCGATGGACGTGCGGGCCACGGTCGAGGGATTGGCCGAACGCGGTATCCGGGTTCATTGTCTCGCCCTGGGCGGCGTAGATCTGACGAGCGCGGCCGGCCGGATGACGATGCAGGTATTGAACGCGGTGGCCGAATTCGAGCGGGATCTGTTGATTGAGCGCACGCACGCTGGTATCGCTCGCGCGAAGGCGGAAGGCAAGGCGATGGGGCGGCCGTCCGCCCTGTCGGACGAGCAGCGGGCGGACGTGCTGCGCGAGTTGGACGCGGGGACAAGCGTGGCCGCGCTTGCTCGGCGATTTGGCACGAGCCGCCAGACGATCATGCGGGTACGCGACGCAGTCTAAGCGGCGCGCGCCGTTCAACTCACGCCCTGCTAGAGCCCGGCTCACTGGGTGGTGGAGCGAGCAGCTTATAGGGCGCGAGGCGGTGCATGCGCGGTTCCGGGTTGGATATCGGTCCGCATTGCCCAAATGGCAGCACTCAGAGATGCGTCATGTCTCTCATCTGTATAAGACTGGACCAGACCAAGCAAACAGTGTCGGGTTGTCTGGCTCGGTTCGGCCAGAACCCGCCATTCGACACGGACACCAAGATCGCCGACGATCGCATCACCGACAAGGGCGATACCCTGGTGGACGCCTCTGGAGACAAGGGAAATGCTGCGCAGATTGCGCTCGGCATATCCCAAGCCTTTCGAGCTCGGCCTCCGCGAGCGCACGCCCGCTTTTTCGTTCGCCTGATTGCAGAGCTCGTCTGCTTTTAGGGCGTAAGCGTCCGGGTGACTGCACGGAATACGCCCGGCTCCAGCGCAATGTCGCTCTCGTGGCTTGCTGGTGCGGCGGCGAAGACACGCCAAAATCCTCCGTTTGCCGCGAGAACATGCGCGCGAACGGTTATGGCTTCCGTGGAATCTGACGCCACACCTGCGCCGCTTCCAGTCCAGACCTGACCAGCGTCATCCGCAACGACGCTGCCGTTCCGGATTACTGCGAGCGTGGGATTTCCCTTCAGCAGTGCGTCGGCATACTCATCCAGACCGACGTTCGCAGCCTCAAAGCCTACGCCAACAACCACCTGATTCGTCGCGTCGGCATACAGCCATGTGTTCGGTGGGAGGTTGCTGCTCTGAGGCAACAGCCGCCAGCCTGCTGGCAAAATGGTTGCCGTTTGACGGGTCAGGGGATTCTGCCAACTGACTGGCGGGAGGTTCTGAGTGTCTTTCTGGCGCTGCTCTTCCATCCTCCCGTAGCCCAACGCCGCAATGAAAGCCAAAAACAACGCTAAAGCGGTGAGATAGTGGCCAAACTTGCGAGGCGCCCGAGAAACACGGCAACCGTACTTAATGTCCCAACTGGTGCGCTTGCCGCCCAATAGGGCCCGATAGCTCGCGAGTTCGGTGAAAAGTGCCACGATTGGGATACCCAATCCGATGCCTCGAATCCAGACGTCGACGCTGCGCGCGGCGTACGTGCGCGCAGGCAGCGGAGCACAATCGAGCATCTGCACCTTAACGCCAAGCAAGCCCTTGCCTATCGAGTTGCCAAAAGCGGCGTAGACCAGAACGTCGCACACGATGGCAATCGGGATAATCAGGATTCCACTGAGCATGTCCTGAGACGACGACGGCATGTCTGCGAACGCGAGCAGAGACCACCCGAATCTTGCGTTCAGGATTCCGACCACGAACCCCACCACTAGTGACCAGATGTACAGGTCTAGCGTACGGGCAAAAAACCGACGCCATGGACCTGCAAGCGGCGACGCAACCGTCGAAGGCGCCCAATCCTGCGCCAACTCGTCCGGAGCACCCTTCATCACGGTCATCGCGATTGCTCCAGCGGGCTCTGGACCTGTCGGGGCTGCGATCGGGGTTGCGGCCTCTACCCGCCCTGCCCGCTGCCGAAACACTCCCGCCAGAACCCAACCAATGCCCCAAAAGACACACAGCGGAATTAGCCCCAGCACCGCGAAGGCCGCGCCCGAAAAGCTGCTGTCTCCGTAGGAAAGGGCGTATGCGACAACTGCCCACACTACAGATATCACGACTGCCAGCCGAAGCGGCCACTTGGTTTCTCTCATGCGGTCCCCCAGAGTGGTTTGCTTATTGTTGTGACCACCAATCTACTGGCTCGCCTCTGCGAAGTAAATCGTCTGAAAAACGTATACGGGCCGGCTGCCGAATGGCCGCTTCGTGGAGTCACGAGTGGCCGCCCTGGGTCGATCTGCGCCGGGCGGCGGCCAGCCGAGTTCGGCCATGAGGCGTCAGTCGCCGGTACAGTCACTCGGACGCGTGGACGTCCGTTCCTCACTTGCAAGCGGCCATTTGGATGGCGATCCGATCGTCTCAGTCGCCGGGAGTCCTTCGCTAGCGCGCAGGAGCCGTCCTTTCAAACGGAAAGCCGATCGCCGGCGCCCTCTACATACCGCTCAGAACTTGCCCTAGCTTTGTCGGTCTCGACAGCGCTCGAGCTCACGCATCAACTGATGCATTTCATGTTGTCGCCCGAGATGCCAGTCGGTCACGATGTTGAACAACCCTCGCGTCCACGAAAACGGTGCCCACCGGAACGGGACGACGATGCGCGGTTGGCGGGCTCGCAGCCCTTTTATGACGGCCTTAGCGACGTCATCCGGTTGTATCGGTCGTCGCAACGGTGCAGGAAACCCTTTTTCAATCAATTTCGTCGCTAGCGCATTTCCGCCAAAGCCGACCTTGGCAATGGCTGTCGCCACCCATCCCGGATAAAGCACGCTCGCCGTGGACCCGGTGCCGCCCAGTTCGGCGCGCAGTGAACGCCCGAGCATCTCGACTGCGGCTTTGGACGCTGCGTAAGGCGCATTCACCATGCCGTTCACGAATGCGTAGGCCGATGAGGTGACCAGGACCTGGCCTCGATTGCGCAGAATCTCCGGCAATGCGGCCTTGACCGTGCGCCAAACCCCGAGCAGATCGACCTCGACGATTCGCTCGAACTCCTGTTCATCGCAGCTGTACATGGTGGCGGGTAGATCGTGCCACGAGATGCCAGCATTGGCGAACGCAATGTCGAGGCGACCGAATCTATCGACGGCGCGTTGCACGACCGCCTTGGTGGCGGCAGCATCGGTGACATCGAGCGCCAAGGCGAGCGTGCGCTCGGAGTCAAACTCCGCGGCGAGGCGGTCCACTGAAGCCTGCGTCACATCGGTTAGAACAAGTCGTGTTCCACATGCATGCAACGCACGCGCGGTCGCAGCGCCAATGCCGCCTGCAGCACCCGTGATAAGCACGACTTTTTCCTGAAGATCGTAAGCCACTTTGTACTGCTCCTCTGCTATTGGTTTTCCATTGCTGCGCAAACAAGGGGCGATGGATGCCGGGTCATCGGCTCCGCAGATCATGCGAAGCCGATCGGTTCCCGCGGCCACCGATTGCCATTCATTTCGCCGGAGCGTTCGCGGCCGAATCGTTCCAGCCAGTTGCCGATGCCAGACTGATGGCGCGTTCAATGTCCCCGCCGCGAAAGCCGGCGCGTTCGACGAAGCGCCTGAAGAAGCCGGGCGCCTTGGCCACGATCGTGTTGATCTTGGGTACGACGATCATGTCCGCGCGGCGCTCGATGCCTGCCACGATGTCCCGCACGACCTGCTCGCGCGGGATCATCTTCCAGAAGCCTCGATCGTTGCCTCCCCACAATGCACGGCCGGCCGGATCGGCGACGACATCGTCCATCAGCGGCGTCGGGAAGAACGTCGGATGCGCGCTGCCGACCCCGATACCCAGATGACGAAGCTCCAGACGGATGCTGTCGCACATCGCCCACACGCCCGCCTTGCTGGCCGTATAGGACGCCTGTAGCGGCGAATGTACAAACGCGGCCATTGACGAAATCGCCAGCATGTACCCGCGCTGTTGCTGGACGAATGGCAAGCCGGCACGGAACGTACGCCACACGCCGTTGAGGTTGATGTCGATGACACGATCAAACGCGGCCGGGTCGAGGGTGGCCATGGGGGCCATGGTGTCGATGCCCGCGTTGGCGATGACGACGTCAACCTGACCGAAGTGATGCGCCGCATTGGCCATTGCGGCTTCGAGGCTTTCGAAATCGCGGACGTCGGCAGTCCAGCCAAGAACGTCAGAAGGGCGGCCGAAGCTGCGAGTTTGCGCCGCGAGCCTGTCTGCCTCCAGGTCGAAAAGTGCGAGGCGCGCACCCCGTGCGTGCAGCGCTTCGGCCAAGGCCGATCCCAGGCCTCCGGTGGAACCGGTAATGGCCACCACCTTGTTCGCCAGCTTATAAGTCGACATGCGCGCCTCCTTGCTTCGTTGGAACGTGACGGCGGAGAAACGCCAGCTGGTCGGCGATCACCTGTTCGAAGTCCTTGCCCACATAGATGTCGAAGTGGCCTGCCCGATACGCGCGCACTTCGCCTTTGGGTGCGCGGCTGGCATACCGTTTCGTCGGCTCCGCCGGAGCGACGGAGTCGGCTTCGCAAATGCAAAATAGAATCGGGCAGGAAATGTCGGCTGCCTTGCGACCGGGGCGGTACCGAACGATGTTCAGGCCGAAGCGTGCTGCGACCTGATTGCGAAATGCAGTACCGTCAGGTACGAGCGCGAGATAGCCATCCAGGGCATCCGGTGCGGTCATCAACGCGCCGGAACCGGGCGGACCCGCCGTCGGCACCATCACCGGCGCCCTGCCGACGAGGGATAGCAGCACATCCAATAGCGCGAGCGCGGTAACCTTGAGCGCGCTACGCCAGTTCAACGCGAACAACGACGCGACCCCGTCCGTGAACGGGCATTGCGCGATGGCAGCGGCAATAGTTCGGTCGCGTGCTGCGGAGAGAATCACATGACCGCCGCCGAAGGAGGTCCCCCACAGGACCACCTGATCCGGCCGGAGATTGCGGTTCCCGCGTGCAAAAGCGATCGCACCCGACCAGTCCTCCAGTTGCCGATCGATATCGAGCAATTGACGAGGGGAGCCGTCGCTCGCTCCGAAATGTCGATAGTCGAACACGAGGCACGCGTAGCCCTCCGCGCAAAAGCGTTGCGCATAGGCATCGAGCCGCATTTCCTTGATTCCACCCAGCCCGTGCGCCATCACGATGACAGGAAACGGGCCCGTCCCGCGAGGCTCGTACAGCCAGCCACGGCAATGTTCTCCGCGGCCGCCTGCTACGAACTCGACATTTTTTCGCCCGGCCATGTGTCCCCCAAGGTGTGCGAGAATAGATTTCGATCCAATGTTGTAACGCATTCTAACTTTGTAATGCGATCCATCCAGTGAGGTAAACCCCCGTATGGAATCGAGAACTCAGCGTCGGGCTGCCGCGACCCGCCTGGCGATCCTGCAAGCCGCCGAGACTTTGCTGACGGAGGGCGGACTAGCCGCGGTCACGCCTGAATCGGTTGCGACCCGGGCGGATGTCGCAGTGCAGACGCTCTATAACCGTGTCGGTGGCCGTTCCGCGCTGCTCATTGCCGTGGCAGAGCGCGCGTTGGAAGAAAACCGCGAGTACATGGACGCGGCCTATGCATCTGATGGCGATGTGGAGACGAAACTACGTTGTGTGGCAGCTGCTTACGCGCGGTTCGCCAAGGAGCGCCCGCACCAGTTCCGTATCCTTGTCGAACCACCGAATGAGCCGGAGGCGCTCGCGCGCATTGCTGCCCTGATCAGACAGCAAAACGCCAAATTGGCCGCATTGATCAGCCGAGGTATCGACGAAGGGTGGGTGGATGCAGATGTCGATCCGGAACACGCGTCGACTGCGCTGTGGGCAATGATGAATGGCATTTTCAGCCTGATGTGGCGCCCCGACAGCCTTCGACTGGATGTCGATCACATTGACGATCTACTGCGTACCGCGATCTCATTGTTGACCGGCGGTATCAAGAGGCGGGGCGATTGACGCGTAGACCCCAGACAGATCTGGCGACTACAAAAAACTTCAAGCGGTTCTCAACCGGTCTGCTGTCAGGCGGCCTTCCAAGGTGCCCGCAAACCAAGGGTTTCCTTTCGGTCAGTTTCGCTCATCTCACTTCGGGCTTCGGCTCGGAAGTTGGATGATTATCACGAAGGCGTGAACCGCAGGTAAGGACCCAACTTTCGCCGGTGTGGACGATGGCGGGAATAGACGTTGTACCTCGCAAGCTGCCGTTGATTCAGGTAGCGTCGAAGAGCTGGAGTGGGTCGATTACGGCCCTTGATGAGGTGACGTCCAGGCAATCTCCGACCTGATCTGCCTCCGACTGAGAGATCAGGTCTGGACATGCACATCTCATCGCTTCGCTCAGCGTTGCGGTAAGAGATCTCGCGCTGAAAACGCTTGGACGGCATCCACGACAGTCGGAGATGCGACCAATGTCGAAGCATTCACCGCGTCGGCGTAGCGGTCCTGCGCAGCGGGGTGTTGATCGGCCTGAGACAATCGCAGACAGCGCGGCAATGTATTCCTGGTATCGATCTATCTTCACTTGCCGCCAATCGGATGCGTGTGGTCGCGCTTTTGAGCAAGTATCGACGTAATCACCACGCCAACTAGGGCGAATAAGCCGGACGCGAGCGCGGCAAGCACTGCCGATAGCACTGCGGCGTTTGTCATGGCCAGTTCCCGAATCGATCTTGTCGCGATTATGCCGCGCTTCCTCGTGCCAATCACTGACGTGATGCGACGGTTGCAAAGTAACTTTCTAGCGTAACGCCGGCTCGGGGGTGTGGGCGCGCGGGGCATTCTTTGCGCGCAGCGTTCCAGAAGGCAGGGCAACTCTCAACGTCGTCGTGCGGACGCCATAGCTCAGCAGTCTGTCTCCAACTTTATCTCCAAGAAAATGTGTACTTTGGAGATAGACTTGGAGATAACCACAGCCTTACCAGACAAGGCTTACGGGCCGATACAACCGTCTATCTCCAAATCTCCAGATATTTTTGCTTCCGGCGGCACAGCAACGTTCCGCATGGCACCGGCCTTCGACTGATCGAGCCTACGCCGATACGCCTGTTGGAATCTTCCGAGCGACCGCGCCCGAACGGCACACGCAGCAGATCGATATGAATTCTGCGGCTGCCCGAAGCGTGGGGGGCAACTCTGGGGGCAACTCAGCAACGCTCCACAAGCAACACCCTTACACTACGGGCCTCACATAGAATTATTTCATTCCGGCCCTGGCACCAGTATTTCGCAGCGTCGTGCGCTGCATCTGTCGAAACCCGCGCAAGCTCGCCGCTTCGCGGGTTTTTTGTTTTTGCGGCACGCGCCGCAACGCGTACCCTCGCACAACAGTCCAAGCATCATGAGGATTCGCGGCACGGAGGCGCGCCATGTCCATGCGCACGATTTCATCCCCGCTCCGCCGCCGCGTGCTCGCCGTGGCGCTCGTGCTCGTGCTGGGCGGATGCGACGTCCTCACCGCGCCGCCGGTGCCTGACTGGCCGGGCCCGCACGCACCGTATCCGTTCCCGGACAACATCCCGCATCGCACCGAATGAAGCGCCGGCCGTCCTGCCGCCGGCCGCGTCTCGCGCTCAGGCCATCAGTTCGCGAACGAAGTCGAGAAACACCCTCACCTTCGCCGAGACGAGGTTTGACGCGTGGTGATACGCGTAAAGCGGAAACGTCTCGTCCGCCCATTCCGGCAACAGCAGCACCAGCCGCCCTTCAGCCAGGATGTCCCGCGCATAGAGCTCCAGCAATTGCGCAATCCCCGCGCCGCCCAGGCACGCACCGAGCAGCATGCCCGTATCGTTGACCATCAGCCGGCCGGCGGCATCGAACGGCACCACTTCCTTGCCGCGATGGAATTCCCATTCGAACGGCCGCCCCGTCACCGGGTCGCGGATCAGCACGCAACGGTGCCCGTCCGCGAGGTCGCGCGGATGCCGCGGTTCGCCATGACGCGCGACATAGGCTGTCGACGCGCAGGTGAGCACGCGCGTTTCCAGCAGCAGCCGCGCACGATACGACGACGGTTCCGGAATGCCGAATCGCACGGCCACGTCGAACCCGTCGGCGACGAGGTCGCCCATCCGGTCGCGCACGCTGATCTCGACGGACAGGTCGGGGAAGCGCTCGAGAAACCCGGCCATCTTCGGCGCCAGCACGTAGTGGCCGAAGGTCGCGTCGACATTGACGCGCAGCCGCCCCCTGACACGCGCCTTCGACTGGCCGGCGTCGATCGCCGCCTCCTCGATGCCGGCCAGCAGCGGCGCGACCGCCTCATAGAAACGCCGGCCCTCGTCGGTCAGCGTGATCGCGCGCGCCGTGCGGTTGAAGATCCGGATGCCGACGCGCTCTTCCAGCCGGGCGACGGCACGGCTCACCGCCGGCTGCGTCAATCCCATCGCTTCGCCGGCCCGCGCGAAGGTGCCGGCCTCGATCACCGCCGAAAGTACGCCGATCCCGCTCAAAAGCCTGCTGTCGAATGCCATAAGACATACTTTTAGTCATTCTTGATCTTCTCATTATTCATTATTTTTATTGACCGAGGAAGCCTACATTAGTCCTGTCGCCGGATCGCTCGGCACTCACGAACCAAGGAGCAGGACATGAGCACATCGGAACAGGTCGCCCTCGTCACGGGTTCATCGCGCGGCATCGGCGCGGAAATCGCGCGCCAGCTCGCCCGGGACGGCTTCCGGGTCATCGTCAACTATGCCGGGAGCGCCGGCCCGGCCCGCGAAGTGGTCGACGCGATCGTCGCCGACGGCGGCCATGCCGTCGCGGTGCAGGCGAACGTCGCCGACCCGGCGGCCGTGGCCGCGCTGTTCGACGCCGCGCAAGCTGCATTCGGCGGCGTGGATGTCGTGGTCAATTCCGCGGGCGTGATGAAGCTGGCGACCATCGCCGACTGCGACGATGCGCTCTTCGACGAAACGATCGCCACCAACGTGAAAGGCACGTTCAACGTATGCCGCGAAGCGGCCAGGCGGGTGCGCGACGGGGGACGCATCATCAACCTGTCGACCAGCGTGATCGGCATGCGCATGCCGACTTACGGCGTGTACGTCGCCAGCAAGGCGGCAGTCGAAAGCCTGACGCAGGTGCTCGCGCAAGAAATGCGCGGGCGCGGCGTCCGCGTGAATGCCGTCGCGCCGGGACCGGTCGCGACCGAGTTGTTCCTGCAGGGCAAGAGCCCCGAACTCGTCGATCGGCTCGCGAAGCTGAACCCGCTCGAGCGGCTCGGCCAGCCCGACGACATCGCGCGCGTCGTCGCATTCCTCGCCGGCCCCGACGGCGCGTGGGTCAACGGCCAGATCCTGCGCGCCAACGGCGGCATGTGCTGACGGGCCGCCTGCCTCGCCCCCCGCTTACCGGAGATCGATCATGAAGGAAGTCATTCTCGTCACGGGTGCGTCCAGCGGCTTCGGCCTGCTGACGGCCCAGGCGCTCGCCCGCGCCGGCCATACCGTCTACGCGTCGATGCGCGAAAGCACCGGCCGCAACGCGCCGCGCGTCGCCGCCATTGCCGCCTACGCGCAGGAGCACGGGGTCGACCTGCGCACCGTCGAGCTCGACGTCGGCGACGACGCGTCCGTCGGTGCCGCCATCGATCGCGTGATCGCGGACAACGGCCGCCTGGACATCATCGTCCACAATGCCGGCCACATGGTGTTCGGTCCGGCCGAAGCGTTCACGCCCGAGCAGATCGCCCAGCTCTACGACATCAACGTCGTGTCGACCCAGCGCGTCAACCGCGCGGCGCTGCCGCACCTGCGCCGTCAGGGCCGCGGCCTGCTCGTCTGGGTGTCGTCGTCGTCCGCACGCGGCGGTACGCCGCCGTTCCTCGCCCCTTACTTCGCCGCGAAGGCCGCGATGGATTCGCTCGCGGTGTCCTATGCCGCCGAACTAGCCCGCTGGGGTATCGAGACGTCGATCGTCGTGCCGGGCGCCTTCACCCAGGGCACGAATCACTTCGCCCACGCGGGCAAGCCGGCCGATTCGGCCGTGCAGGCCGCCTACGACGACGGCCCCTATGCGGGCGTCGCCGGGCAGGCACTGCAAGGCCTCGCCGCGCTCGAACCGGCAGACGCCGATGCCGGCACCGTCGCGACGGCGATTGCCGACATCGTCGCCGCACCCGCCGGCAAGCGCCCGTACCGCGTATTCGTCGATCCGTCGCAGGACGGCGCGGAGGAAGTGTTCCGCGTCGGCGATCGCGTCCGCCGCGAGATGTTCAGGAACATCGGCCTCGCCGACCTGCTGGCCGCCCGCGTCGGCAGTTGATCCGGTGCGTGCCCGGCGCCGGGCGCGGCGGCACGCATCAGCGCGGCTCGCAGAACCCGAGGATCGCTTCCGCAACCGCCGCCGGCGCCTCGCGCTGCGGAAAGTGGCCGACACCGTCCAGCACCTGCCGCGCGTAGCGGCCCGTGAAGAAGCGCTCACGCCCGGCCGAGCTGTCCGGGTGATTGCAGGTATCCGCGCCGCCGTGCAGCACCAGCGTCGGCAATGCCAGCACCGGCGCGGGATTCAGGCGCGCGTCGTCATCGGCATGGGCCGGCGTGCCCGGCGCGAATCCCCACCGATGCCGATACGAATGCAGGACGACGTCGATCCAGTCGGGGCCGTCGAACGCGTCTGCCGCCGCCTCGAAATCGCCGTCGCGATACCAGCCCGGTGGCGACCACGTGTCCCACATCAGACGGGCAAACGCGCGGCGATCGTCGCGCAACGCCTGCTCGCCGCGCGGCGTCGCCATGAACCAGTGATACCAGTAATTGCGCGCCTGCTGCAGCGACAGCGGCTGCCCGGGATCGTTGGTGCCGTATCCGACCGACAGCATCACGAGATGCGATGCGGCGTCATCGCGCAGCCCGCACGCGTTCGCGGCCGCCCGGGCGCCCCAGTCGTGCCCGACCAGCACGGGCCGCTCGAGACCGAGTGCATCGACGAAGTCGAGCACATCTCGTCCGAGCGCCGCGAGCTGGCCGCTGCGCGGCACCGATGCGTCGCGAAAGCGCGTGGGCGCAAAGCCGCGCAGCGCGGGCGCGAGCACGCGGTAGCCGCGCGCGGCAAGGGTCGCCGCCACGGCGTCCCAGCCGATCGGGCTGTCCGGCCAGCCGTGCAGCAGTACCGCCACGCGCTCGCCGCGCGGGTTCCATTCGAGATAGGCAATATCCAGCGACGCGGTCGTCGCATGCGCGTAGGTCGTCATCGTGCACTCCGTTGGGTCGATCCGAGTGCACGATGGTAGGCCGGCCGTTCATCACGATTCGCGGAGTATCATTGTTCACTCTCCGCGTATTGTGTTGAATCGAACCATGGAACCGCTGACCGATCCCGCGTCGACCGCGCTCGACATCACGCTGCTGCGCACCTTCCTCGAAGTCGTCGACAGCCGCGGGTTCGCGCCGGCCGCGGAACGGCTTGCGTTGACACCGTCCGCCGTCAGCGGCCACATCAAGCGGCTCGAACAGGCAGCCGGCACGGTGCTGCTCGCGCGCACGACGCGCCGCATCGCGCTCACGCCGGCCGGAGACACGCTGTACGCATACGCGCGCAACATCGTCGACATGGAGCGCGAAGTGCGCGCGAGGCTGCGCGGCGCGCCGGCGCACGGGCCGCTGCGGGTCGGCGCGTCGGAGGATTTCGCGGGCGCGTGGCTGCCGCACGTGCTGCGCACGTTTCGCGACCGCCACCCGCGCACGTCGATCGAACTGAAGGTCGGCATCACCGCGTCGCTGCTGCGCGAGCAGACGCTCGGCCGGCTCGACGTCGTGTTCGGCAAGCAGTGCCGGCAGGTCGACACGCCGGGCGAACTGCTGTGGGAAGAGCCGCTCGTGTGGGCGTTCGCGTCGGATCGCACGCTCGACGCCGAAGGTGAGGTGCCGCTCGCGCTGTTTCCGCAACCGTGCGTTTATCGCGAAGCCGCCGTCGCGGCACTCGCCGCCGCGCTGCGCCCGTTTCGCGTGCTGTTCGAGAGCGGCAGCATGGCCGGCTGCGTGTCCGCCGCGCTCGCCGGCTTCGCGGTCACCGCGCTGGCGCGCAGCCAGCTGCGCGACGGCTTGCGCGAATGCGGGCCGCAAGACGGCCTGCCGGCGTTGCCGGCCGCACGCTTTTACGCGTTCGCGGCAAAACCGGACGGCGCGGGTGCGGCGTTGATCGATGCGGTGCGGGATACCGGGCGCAGCCGGCGGTTCGCGGCGCTGCCCGGCTGAACCCGGCGCGGCGGCACGCAACGCGAACCGCGCGCCGGTCAGTCGCCCTCTCCGTCCTCCCGGTCCTCCCCACCTCTCGTCAGCGCGCTCGCCATCAGCTCGCCGAACCACTCGACGAATGCATTGAGCCGGCGCGAACGATGGCGCCGGTGCGGATACACGGCCGACACGTCCATCGGCGCGGCCCGATGGCTCGGCATCACCTCGACCAGCGCCCCGCTGTCGAGCAGATGCTCGACATCGAAGCGCGGAATCTGGATCAGCCCCATCCCGGCGATGCAGCTGGCGATATAGGTTTCGGCGTTGTTGACGATCACGCGGCTCGGCAGCGTGAGGGTGTACCGCTGGCCGTCCGAGCAGTATTCCCAGTCGAGTTCACGCCCGGTCGTCGGCGACGCATAGCCGATCGCCCAGTGTCCGTGCGCGAGCGCGTCCGGATGCTCGGGCACGCCGCATTCGCGCAGGTAGTCGGGGCTCGCGCAGTTGATCAGCGTGAACTGCCCGAGCGGCCGCACGACGAGACTGCTGTCCGCGAGCCGCCCGACGCGGATCGCGCAGTCGACACCCTCCTGCACCAGGTCGATCGACCGATCCGTCGAGCCGAGCGACAGTTGCAGCTTCGGGTAACGGCGAAACAGCGACGGCAGCGCGGGCGCCACCATGCGGCGCGCGATCCGGCTCGGCACGTCGACGTTCAGCCGGCCGATCACGTCGCGGTCGCGGCGGCGGAACAGGCGGTCGAGTTCGTCGGCTTCCGCGAGCAGGCGCCGGCCGCGTTCGAGCAGCAACGCGCCGTCGGCCGTCAGCTGCACCTGGCGCGTCGTGCGATGCAGGAGGCGCGTGCCGAGCCCCGTCTCGAGCTGCTGGACGGCCGCCGACACGGTCGCGCGCGGCACGTCGAGCGCGTGCGCGGCCTTGATGAAGCTGCCCATCTCGGCAACCTGCAGGAAGATTCTGACCTGATCCAGCTTGTCCATCGGCAGGGAACGTAGGTTCGGAAACGCGTCGCCGCCGGCCGTCGCGCGTCGCGGCAAGATTCGGCGGCACAGAAAAACGGACGCGCAGCCGCGAGGCCGCGCGCCCGTCCATTGTCCACGCAAACGCGCCATTGCGGTGCACGCCGCACCCCGCGACGTCCGCCGAAGCGGCGCGTTGCCCGAACGATTACTTGGTCGTATAGCCGCCGTTGATCAGGATCGTCTGGCCCGTGATCCACCAGCCGTCGGTGACGAGATGGCGAATGAACGGCACGACGTCCTCGATGTCGGTCAGGCCCGTCTTGCTGAACGGCGACAGCGCGGCCGCCGTCTTGTGATACGCGACCGCATCGGCGCCCTCGGCCGGATAGAAGAACGGCGTGTCCATCGGCCCCGGCCCGACGGCCGTCACCGAGATCCCGCGCGCGCCGTATTCCTTCGACGCCGCACGCGTGAAATGCTCGACCGGCGCCTTCGATCCTTCGTACGCCGCATAGAACGGCGTGAACGCGCCGAGCAGCGACGTCACGAGCGTGACGAGTTTGCCGTGATCCTCGAGGTGCCGCCCCGCTTCCTTGATGAAGAAGAACGCCGACTTGCTGTTGACCGCGAACATCTCGTCGTACTCGGCCTCGCTGATCTCGGTGAACGGCTTCTTCAGTACCTTGCCGACCGTGTTGATCGCGATGTCGATCTTGCCGAAGCGCTGTTTAGCGTCGTCGAACAGCTTCTCGACCGCAGCGGCCGTCGTCAGGTCGCCCTGGAACGTGGCAGCCTCCGCGCCGGCCGCGCGCACCGCGGTGGCCGTCTCCTCGGCCTGTGCCTGCGATGCGGCACTGTTGTAGTGAATTGCCACTGCCTTCGCGCCGTGGCTCGCCAAATCCCGGGCGATCAGGCCGCCGAGATTCTTTGCGCCGCCTGCGATCAGGACGACCTTGTCTGCGAGCGTATGAATTGCCACGGTGGACTCCTTTTCTCGATGAACGAATCCTGGAGTGTAGGCACGCGCGACGCACCGGTCAGCCGGTCGCGGCTGGATGGATTATCCAGAAAATCGATCCAATCGCCGCAAGGTAATGTGGCCTGCCGCACCGACAAGATTTCCGGAATCACCGATCGATTCCGCGGATGCCGGCCGGCTCAGCGCGCGTACAGCGCCGCGTCGATCTTGCCGAGCAGCCATTGCATGCCGGCCAGATGCTGCTGGTCGTGGCTGCACAGGTAGTGGACGAGCCCGCGCACGGTCAGCGAGCCGTAACCGTCGAACGCCCCGGTGCGTGCGAGCTGTTCGGGCGTGAGGCGCGACACGAGGTCCAGCGTCTCGCGCCGTGCTTCGCGGATCGCCGCGAGCACGTCGGACGCATACGCGTCGTTGTAGCGGCGCTCGATCGCGAGCGCGTCGCCATCGATCGACACGAGCAGCGGCCGGTCTTCCTCGAGCATCCGCCGCAGCCGCACGTGATAACCGTCGGTCTCGATGTCGCGCACGTGGCAGAGCTGTCCGAGCGGCGAAAAGTGCTCGCTCGGGATTCCGGCCCAATCGTCGGGCGTCCAGCGCGCGTAGCCGTCGGGGACGGCCGCGAAATGAGCTTCGAGCTGACGGGGAAAATCGGCGAGTGCGTCGAGCGTCGTCGGATTCATGCGGGACTCCCTGTCGAATGGAGGCAACGGCAGCCCTGGCACGGGCCTGCCGCCGCCGTTGCGTCACGTCACTTCACGCTGAAGCCGTACGCGCCCTGCGTGCGGTGCCCGTCGGTCGCGACGGCCACCCATTTCACCGTATAGGCGCCCGTGCCGACCGCCGTGAGCGGCACC
Source organism: Burkholderia cepacia ATCC 25416 (assembly GCF_001411495.1). Taxonomy (NCBI): domain Bacteria; kingdom Pseudomonadati; phylum Pseudomonadota; class Betaproteobacteria; order Burkholderiales; family Burkholderiaceae; genus Burkholderia; species Burkholderia cepacia. The sequence goes on from NZ_CP012981.1 coordinate 74,192, forward strand.
GTCATCCGCTTGCGGTTCGACGCGTCGATGCGCGCACGGCCGTCCGACACCGTCTTGCCGTTGCCGTCGACGACGACGATCGAGCTGAACGCCGGCTCCAGCGGCTCGGTGAAGTCGATCGTGACGGCAGCCGGTGCGGCGGCCACCGCCGCGCCCGCCGCCGGGTCGCTCTTCGCGAGATGCGCGTGCGCGAACGCAACCGACGAGACGGTTGCGGCGAGGATGACGGCGGCAGCCTTGCGGCCGAACGGGAACGATGCGAAAGGCATGGACTTTCCGTGAAGAATGAACGGGCGCCGCGCCCCGCGCGGCGTACCGGCAGCTTACCAGCGCATGCGGGTTCACGCCGGCCGCGCGCCGCCGCTTGATAGAATGCGCGCGCTATGGATCTCGAAAGCATTCTCTACACCCAGGGCTTCGGCTCGCGCCGCCAGTGCCGCGGCCTGATCGAAGCGGGCCGCGTCAGCGTGGCGGGCGCGCGCGCGGCCGACCCCGACGCCGCGTTCGATACCGACGGCCTTGTGTTCTCGGTCGACGATACGGCGTGGCCGTTCCACGCGCGCGCGTATCTCGCGCTCAACAAGCCGGCCGGCTACGAGTGTTCGCGCGATCCGCAACACCACGCGAGCGTGTTCAGCCTGCTGCCCGCGCCGCTCGTCGCGCGCGGCGTGCAGTGCGTCGGACGTCTCGACCAGGACACGACGGGCCTGCTGCTGCTGTCGGACGACGGCCAGTTCGTGCACGCGTACACGTCGCCGAAGCGCAAGGTGCCGAAGACCTACGTGGCCACCGTGCGCCACCCGCTCGACGATGCGCAGCTGAATGCGCTGCGCACCGGCGTGCAGCTGCACGGCGAGCCGAAGCCGATCGCGGCGGTCGCCGCCGACGCGCGCGCACCGCACGCGCTCGCGCTGACCGTCCTCGAAGGCAAGTATCACCAGGTCAAGCGCATGGTCGCGGCGGCGAGCAATCGCGTCGAAGCGCTGCATCGCGAAAGCATCGGCGGCTTCGCGCTGCCGGGCGATCTCGCACCGGGTGCGTGGCGCTGGCTCGATGACGCCGACCTTTCAGCGCTGCGCAATTCCGTCGAAACCCTGTAAGGGAAAATCCGCACGACCGTTCGACGTCCGGCCTCATCCCTGCCGCATGTTCCCCCGCTATACTGAAATGACAAGCTGTACGAGCAGCGATGCAGGGGAGACATCATGAACATCAACCATACTTTCGAACTGTCGTACATGATGATCGCGTTCGCGGTCATCGGTGTCATCGTGATCGGCGGCCTGCTGGCCGCGATGCACCTGAAGCACAAATATCATCCGAACCTGATTGGCGCGCTGATCGGCGCGCTGCTGTGCTTCCTGCTGATCGAGGCATTACCGGCGCTGACCTGACGCGCTGCCCGGCGCGAGCGTTTGAAGGAAATCGTCTACGGTCGGATACCGCAACGTCACGCACAATTCGGCCTTGAGCCGTGCGTTGGACAGGCGCCGCGACTCGCGCATGAACGACAGCAGGGTCGGCTCGAGCTGACGCTCGGCGTCCGCGCGGCTGACGCGTGGCGGCCTCGGCAGGCGCAGCGCCTGCGCGACCCGGTCGAAATATTCCCCCATCCGCAGTTCGCTGTCGTCCGACGCGTGCACGGCGCGCGCCGGCTTGCCGCGTTCGGCCGCGCGGCGCAGGATCGCCGCGAGATCGTCCGCGTGGATGTGGTTCGTGTAGACGTCGTCGGCCGGCTCGAGTGCCGGCGTGCCGCGCTCGAGCCGTGCGACCGGCAGGCGGTTCGCCGCGTAGATGCCCGGAATGCGCACGATGCGCGCGGACAGCACGCCGCGCACCGTCGCCGCGCGCAGTTGCCGCTCGGCCGACACGCGTCGGAACGCGCGCGGATTCGCGGGACGCAAGGGCTGCGTCTCGTCGATGCGCGCGCCGCCGCAGTCGCCGTATACGCCCGTCGTACTCGCGTAGACGAGCCTCGGCGCGCGAAGGCCGTCGGGTACAATACGCGCTCCCCGAACGGGTGCGCCGGCCTGCCGTGCAGCGGTGCGCAGCGTTCGGAGCCGGCCGACCGCCGGCGCTGGTGAAGTCGATGGACGACGCGCGGGCACGGTCGTTGCGGCGATCAGCGCACGCGTGCGCCGGTCGTCGCGGCCGTCGGATTGCGGCGGCGCGAGATGCAGGATCGTGCGGGCCAGACCCGCAAGGCGGCCGAGCGTCGCCCGGCGATCGAGATCGCCGACGATCGGCGTCGCGCCCGCGGCACGCAGTTCGTCGCGGCGGGCCGGGTGGCTCGTCAGCGCGAAGATCCGCAGGTTGCGATGCGTGTCGCGCCATTGCGCAACGCAGCGCATGCCGACGTCGCCGCAGCCGACGATCAATGCGCGCGGCCGGCGCAGGATTCGAGTCGCGATCATGTTGGTTGCGAAATCAGTAGCCACCGTTGCGCGACGCGCAACGGGCTTGCATTGTAGCTGCCGTGCTCGACATGCACGGTCCCCACATTTTGTTCTAGTTTGGTTCTATGGCATTCAACGTCACTCTCAAGCAAAGCGGCCGGCAATTCCAGGTCGAGTCGGATGAAACCGTGCTGGCGGCTGCGCTGCGCCAGAACGTCCATCTGCCGTACGGCTGCAAGAACGGCGCGTGCGGCTCCTGCAAGGGCCAGATCGTGTCGGGCCAGATCGAACAGGGCCCGCACGCCGCGTCGGCGCTGTCCAACGACGAGCGCACGCGCGGCCTCGCGCTGCTGTGCTGCTCGAAGGCGCAGTGCGATCTCGAAATCGATGTGCGCGAAATCGCCGGCGTCGACGGCGTGCAGGTCAAGAAGCTGCCGTGCCGGATCGCCGCGCTCGAACGCAAGGCCGACGACGTGATGGTCGTGAAGCTGCAGTTGCCCGCCAACGAACGCCTGCAGTATCTCGCGGGCCAGTACGTCGAGTTCATCCTGAAGGACGGCTCGCGCCGCAGCTACTCGATGGCGAACGCGCCGCACGAGGAAGGCCCGATCGAGCTGCACATCCGCCACATGCCGGGCGGCAAGTTCACCGACCACGTGTTCGGCGCGATGAAGGAGCGCGACATCCTGCGCTTCGAGGGCCCGCTCGGCACGTTCTTCCTGCGCGAGGATTCCGACAAGCCGATCGTGCTGCTCGCATCGGGTACGGGCTTCGCACCGATCAAGGCAATCATCGAGCACGTGAAGCACACGGGCATCACGCGCCCGATGACGCTCTACTGGGGCGCGCGCCGCAAGAAGGACATCTACCTCGACGAGCTCGCCGAGCAGTGGGCACGCGAGATCCCGAATTTCAAGTACGTGCCCGTGCTCTCCGAGCCGGACGCCGGCGACCAGTGGACGGGCCGCACCGGCTTCGTCCATCGCGCCGTGATCGAGGATCTGCCCGACCTGTCGGGCTACCAGGTGTACGCGTGCGGCGCGCCGGTGATGGTCGAATCCGCGCAGCGCGACTTCACGCAGCACCACGCGCTGCCGGCCGACGAGTTCTACGCCGACTCGTTCACGAGCGCCGCCGATCTCGCGCATCCGGTCTGACACCCGCGCACCCGCGTCCCGCGTTGCGCACCGCGATGTCACATCCGTGGCATCGCGGCGGTTTACAGTGAGGCGCGGGATGCCTTATGCTTGCGCACATGAACTGCTTCCTGTCCGCCCTTCGACGTCGCCGCTCGCCGCTCCGCCCGGATGCCGCAGGCTCGTCACGGACTCGCGCGTAACCCCCACACCGCCTCACCGGTTACGCACAAGCTGTTCGACCCACCAGCCACGGCCTTCCGTGGCTTTTTTATTGCCTGTTTCCCTTTCAACGCCCGCTGGAGTCTGCTGCCATGCCCCTGAACGATTATCCGATCGACTCGCTGATGTACATCACGAACCGCCCCGACATCGTGTTTACGCACGGCAAGGGTTCGTGGCTCTACGATCACACGGGCAAGCGCTATCTGGACTTCATCCAGGGCTGGGCCGTCAACAGCCTCGGCCACTGCAACGACGGCATCGTCGAAGCGCTGAAGACCCAGGCGGAAAAGCTGCTGAACCCGTCGCCCGCGTTCTACAACGAACCGATGGCGAAGCTCGCGGGCCTGCTCACGCAGCACAGCGTGTTCGACAAGGTGTTCTTCACGAACAGCGGCGCGGAGGCAAACGAAGGCGCGATCAAGCTCGCGCGCAAGTGGGGCCGCAAGTTCAAGAACGGCGCCTACGAGATCATCACGTTCGACCACAGCTTCCACGGCCGCACGCTCGCGACGATGTCGGCCAGCGGCAAGCCGGGCTGGGACACGATCTACGCACCGCAGGTGCCGGGCTTCCCGAAGGCCGAGCTCAACGACATCAACTCGGTCGAGAGGCTGATCACCGACAAGACCGTCGCGGTGATGCTCGAGCCGATCCAGGGTGAAGGCGGCGTGATTCCGGCGACGCGCGAATTCATGCAGGCGCTGCGCGCGCTGACGAAGCAGCACAACCTGCTGCTGATCGTCGACGAGGTGCAAAGCGGCTGCGGCCGCGCGGGCACGCTGTTCGCGTACGAGCTGTCCGGCATCGAGCCGGACGTCATGACGCTCGCGAAAGGCATCGGCGGCGGCGCCCCGCTCGGCGCGCTGCTGTCGAAGGCCGAGGTCGCGGTGTTCGAGGCCGGCGACCAGGGCGGCACGTACAACGGCAACCCGCTGATGACGGCGGTCGGCTATTCGGTGATCTCGCAGCTCGTCGCGCCCGGCTTCCTCGAAGGCGTGCGCGCGCGCAGCGAATACCTGAAGCGCAAGCTGCTCGAGCTGTCGGAAGAGCGCGGTTTCGAAGGCGAACGCGGCGAAGGCCTGCTGCGCGCGCTGCTGCTCGGCAAGGACATCGGCCCGCAGATCGTCGAGAAGGCACGCGACATGCAGCCCGACGGCCTGCTGCTGAACGCCGCGCGGCCGAACCTGCTGCGCTTCATGCCCGCACTGAACGTGACGACCGAAGAGATCGACCAGATGATGGCGATGCTGCGGTCGGTTCTCGACACGCTCTGAGGAGAGCCCGCCGATGGATGCCGCCGCCGATGCTGTCGCAATCCGCCCGTTCGAACGCGCCGACACCGATGCCGTGCTCGCGGTATGGCGCGACGCGTTCCCGCAGTACGACGAAGCCGGTGCGCCGCCGCACCGCGATCCGATGCGATCGATCGAGCTGAAGCTCGCGACGCAGCCGGAGCTGTTTTTCGTCGCGACCAGCGGCGCACGCGTCGTCGGCACGCTGATGGCGGGTTTCGACGGACATCGCGGCTGGCTCTACTCGTTCGGCGTATCGAACGACGCGCGGCGGCTCGGCATCGGCCGCGCGCTGATCGCACATGCGGAACGCGCGCTCGCCGCGCGCGGCTGCCTGAAGATCAACCTGCAGGTGCTGCCGGGCAACGACGATGCGTGCCGCTTCTACGCGGCGCTCGGCTACCGCGTCGAGGAACGCATCTCGTTCGGCAAGACGCTGCCGGCCGCATGACGCGAAAGCCGGCCGCCGGCGATCTCAGCGCGTGATCGGCCCCGCGCCCGGCAGCGGATTGCCGAGCGCGTCGGTCGGCACGGCCTGCTGCTCGAACGCGGCGAAATATGCGGCCCACTGCGAGTCGCTCACGCGCACGATCAGCGCGCCGTCCTGCCAGATGTCGTTGTGGTCGTTGTGGTCGTCGCCCGCACGGTGCACGTAGTTCGAGCCCGTCGACCCCTGGTTCATGTGCGTGTCGTGGATGCCGTTGCCTTCGGCATACGAGCGGCCGAACACGACGACGTCGAGCCCCTGCGACTGCGCGGCGTTCACGAGCCGCAGCAGCGACGGGATCGGCTCCGGATTCTCCGTGCCGTCCATCACGGCGCTCGCGCGCCACGCTCCCGTTTCGTTCAGGATGTCGCTGCGCAGGTAGTCGAGCGCGGGCAATGCGGCCTGCCCCGTCAGGTCGGTATAGCCTTCGGCCGCGGCCGCGAGCGTCTGCGTGATCGGGTGGTGGAAATCGTAGACGAGCTTGTAGTTCAGCAAGTCGTCCGCGTCGCTGGTGCCGACGTTGATCGCGACGTCCCAGTTGCCGCCCGGCAACGCCAGCGTCAGGTGGATGTGATACTGGATCTCGCTGCCGTGCGGCGAGCCCTTCAGCTTCGCCACCGATGTCACCTTCGCCTTCACGAAACCGTAGTCCAGACTCATGCGTGCTCTCCGTGTCCCGATGGGCCGTCGATGCTACACGGCCCGTGTGTCGGTTTGCAGGCGACCGGCTTCGGGCGACCGGCGTCGGGCGACCGGCTTCGGGCGACCGGCTTCGGGCGGCCCTGCCCCATCGTTCCCGCGTCGCGTGCGCGGCGCAACAGTCGAATGAAGTCGCGCCCGCACGCACAAGTTCGCCCCGGATCGCATGACACGAAAAAAAAGGCTGTCACGGCATCCCGTGACAGCCTTTCGATAGCCCGTGCGCGACGCGCCCGGCACCTGCCGTCGCGCGCCACCGGGCCCGCTCATTCACTCACTCATTCACCGAGATACGCGGCACGCACCTTCGGATCGTCGAGCATCTGCTTCGCATCGCCTTCCATCGTGACCGTGCCCGAATCCATCACGTAGCCGCGGTCGGCCGCCTGCAGCGCGAGGCGTGCGTTCTGCTCGACGAGCAGCACCGTGATGCCCTCCTTCGAGATCTCGCGCACCACTTCGAAGATCTTCTCGACCATGATCGGCGACAGGCCCATCGACGGCTCGTCGAGCAGCAGCAGCTTCGGCTTCGACAGGATCGCGCGCGACATCGCCAGCATCTGCTGCTCGCCGCCCGACAGCGTGCCCGCGAGCTGCGTCGCACGCTCCTTCAGACGCGGGAAGAAGCCGAACATGCGGTCGACGTCCTTCTTGATCTGCTCGGTGTCGTTGCGCAGGTACGCACCCATCTGCATGTTCTCGACAATCGACATCCGCGCGAAGATCCCGCGGCCTTCCGGCACCATCGCGAGGCCGCGCTTGAGCAGCTCGTGGGTCGGCACGCCCTTGATCGACTTGCCGTCGTACTCGATGTCGCCCGCCGAATACGGCTTGAGACCCGTGATCGCCTTCATCGTCGTGGTCTTGCCTGCGCCGTTCGCGCCGATCAGCGTCACGAGCTCGCCCTGACGGACTTCCATGTCAACGCCCTTGACGGCCTGGATGCCGCCGTAGTTGACCTGCAAGCCCTTGATTTTCAACATTGCCGCTGCCATCAGTGCACCCCTGCGCCGAGATATGCCTCAATCACCTTCGGATTCTTCTGCACGTCCTGCGGCAGACCCTCGGCGATCACCTTGCCGTAATCGAGCACCGTCATCCGGTTGCACAACCCCATCACGAGCTTCACGTCGTGCTCGATCAGCAGAATCGTGCGGCCGTCCGAGCGGATCTTGTCGAGCAGGCGCGTGAGTTCGACCTTTTCGGTCGCGTTCATCCCGGCCGCCGGCTCGTCGAGCGCGAGCAGCTTCGGGTCGGTCGCCAGCGCGCGCGCGATCTCGAGACGGCGCTGGTGGCCGTACGAGAGGTTGCGCGACGTGTAGTCGGCGTACTGCAGCACACCGACGTATTCGAGCAGCTCGATCGCGCGTTCCTTGATCTCGCGCTCTTCCTGGCGTTCGGCCGGCGTCTGGAACACCGCGCCGAGCAACCCGTGCTTGGTACGCACGTGGCGGCCCACCATCACGTTCTCGAGGGCCGTCATCCCGCCGAACAGGCGGATGTTCTGGAACGTGCGCGCGATGCCCGTCTTCGCGACCTGATGCACCGCGGTCGGCTTGTATTCCGAGCCGTCGAGCTTGAACTCGCCGGAGTCCGGCGTGTAGAGGCCCGTGATCACGTTGAAGAACGTCGTCTTGCCGGCGCCGTTCGGGCCGATCAGCCCGTAGATCTCGCCTTCCTTGATCTCGAGGCCGACGTCGGACAGCGCCTGCAGGCCACCGAAGCGCTTGTTCACGCCCTTGACGGACAGTCGGATTTGCTTGTCGCTCATGTGTATATCCCCTGTGTCCGTAGGTTAAGCGCGCACCGGCTTCTTGCTGTTGCGCTTCGCCAGTTTCGCGATCTTGTCCTCATGCTTCGGCGCGGGCCACAGGCCTTCCGAGCGGTACAGCATGATGACCACCATCGCGAGGCCGTACAGCGCCTGACGGATCACTTCCGTATCGACGACGTCGTGACCGAACAGCGCGTGCTGCAGCGGGCTCATCGTCGAGCGCAGGAATTCCGGGAAGATCGCGAGCAGTACCGCGCCCAGGATCACGCCCGGGATGTGGCCCATGCCGCCGAGCACCACGCACGCCAGCACGACGATCGATTCCCAGAACGTGAACGACTCGGGCGACACGAAGCCCTGGAACGCACCGAACATCGCGCCCGACAGGCCGCCGAACGACGCGCCCATCGCGAACGCGAGCAGCTTCACGTTGCGGGTGTTGATGCCCATCGCCTTCGCCGCGATTTCGTCTTCGCGGATGGCTGCCCAGGCACGGCCGATACGCGAGTGCTGCAGGCGCGTACACACCCAGATCACCAGCAGCGAGCACAGCACGAACAGGTAGTAATACATGTAGACCGACGGCAGCTGCAGGCCGAACAGCGAGTGCGTCTGCGACAGGTTGAAGCCGCCGACGTGCACCGGATCGATGCCCGTGATCCCCTTCGGGCCGTTGGTGATGTTCACCGGACGGTCGAGGTTGTTCATGAAGATCCGGACGATTTCACCGAAGCCCAACGTCACGATCGCCAGGTAGTCGCCGCGCAGGCGCAGCGTCGGCGCGCCGAGCAGGATCCCGAAGGTCGCCGCCAGCGCCATCGCGATCGGCACGATGATCAGGAACGGGATGTGCAGGCCGTTCGGCGCGAGCGCCGCGATCCACTCGAACTGCGAGGTCAGGTGCGGCGAGCTCAGCAATGCCGCCGTGTACGCGCCCACCGCGTAGAACGCGATGTAGCCGAGGTCGAGCAGGCCGGCGAAGCCGACCACCACGTTCAGGCCCAGCGCGAGCATCACGTACAGCATCGCGAAGTCGAGCACGCGGACCCAGTAGTTGCCGCCGGCCGAGCCGATGATGATCGGCGCGGCGATCACGAACGCAGCGGTCAGGATGCCGATGATGACGGTCTTGGCGGTGTTGCGCTCTTCGACGAGCGACGTCGAGGATTCAATCGGTTGAATGGATGTCATGTTGTTTGCTCCCTTCCGTTACGCGCGATCCGCGACACGTTCACCCAACAGGCCGGACGGACGGAACACCAGCACGATGATCAGCACGACGAAGGCGAACACGTCCTGGTAGTTACTGCCGAAAACACCGCCCGTGAGGTTGCCGATGTAGCCGGCCCCGAGCTGCTCGATCAGGCCGAGCAGCACGCCGCCGACCATTGCGCCGCCGAGGTTGCCGATCCCGCCCAGCACCGCGGCCGTGAATGCCTTCATGCCGGGGATGAAGCCCATGTAGAAGTGCACGTTGCCGTATTCGGACGCGATCATCACGCCGGCCAGCGCGGCGAGCGCGGAGCCGATCATGAACGTCGCCGAGATCACGAAGTTCGGGTTCACGCCCATCAGGCTCGCGGTGTTCGGGCTTTCGGCGATCGCGCGCATCGCGCGGCCGAGCTTGGTCTTGTGCACGAGCAGCAGCAGGCCGCCCATCACGATGAACGCCACCGCGATGATCACGATTTCAGTAACCGAGATCACGGCGCCGGGCGTCGTGTCGGTCGCCTTGATCACGTTGATCGGATCGGTCGGCAGCAATTGGGGGAACGGCAGCGGGTTGCGCGACCAGATGATCATCGCGGCGGTCTGCAGCAGGATCGACACGCCGATCGCGGTGATCAGCGGGGCGAGGCGCGGTGCGCGGCGCAGCGGCCGGTATGCGACCCGCTCGATCGTGAAGCCGACGAACGCACAGACGACGGCGGCGATGCCCAGGCCGATCGTCAGCGTCGCGACGTTGCCGAGTCCGGGGAAATGGTTCTGCAGCACGGTGATGGCCGACAAGGCGACCATCGCGCCGATCATCAGCACGTCGCCGTGCGCGAAGTTGATGATGCCGAGAATGCCGTACACCATCGTGTAGCCCAACGCGATGATGGCGTAGACACTGCCGAGCACCAGCCCGTTGAGAACCTGCTGGACGAAAATATCCATTTAAAGCTCCTTGGCCCGTGCTGCCGGAGGACGGTGCGCCCCGCGGGTAAGCGAGGAATCGCGCCTTCTCGGCGACACTGCGGGTACTAGTCGATACCGGTAAGGGTGGATCGTCCCGGCGCGCGCCGCCCGGCCTGTACGGCCGGACTTGCCGCCGGAGCGGATACAGAAACGGCACCGCACTGTTCCGGTGCCGTCATGAGTCCCGTCGCTAAATCGTCACGACATCGAGGACGGTGTTCGTGGCCTCCTTGAAGTCGTAGGGCAGCATGCCGAGACGGCCATCGTCCGGTTGCCCGGCATCCGTGCCTTTTCCCGTCCGGTGCGAGGCGAGCCCCGCGTCCGGGCAGATCGGATTCCGTATCGCGCCGCCCCGCGAGGCACCGCGAACGCCGCGCCCGACATTCGTCAGGACTGCGTCGGAATCCATCGTACGAATCAGGCCGCGCGCCGCGACACCATTGCTCGCGGCAACGCGCTGTTTCGTCGAATCGAAATGAAAGGGGGCCGGCGACATCGGCACGCTGCCCACAGCGCCGGGCACCATGGCCGGCCTGCGTCGATCGGCGCGCACGGTCGCTGTCACGCCACGACCGGCGGCTTGCTGCATTGCAACCTGCGTGCCCGCTGCCTGACCGTTCGCCAGGCCAAGCGCGTTGATTTCCTCGATCGCCAAACGTGCCCCGTTTTCCTTGTCCTTGCCCAATTGCGCGATGCGGCACGCGAACGGTGCCGCACGAACGGTTCCGGCGACGCGCACGCCGCTGGCCGGCGGTGCCGCGAACACCGCAGCCTCCCTCCCCGCCCCGCCGTCGCTCTTTTTGCTGCAGCCGGCAAGCATTGCAACCGGTGCGGCGACGGACACGGCGTAAGCCAACTTCACATGCATCGAATGGTCTCCCGCGCCTTGCCAAAACCCGATTTCAAAGCCATTCAGGCCTGAAAACGGGCGCATTGTAACTCCATTTATAGGACGCCAATAATCCTGATTCGATGGGGTTTTCCTGCATTGCAACCAATTTTGAGAGACGCTTGAAAACGACAGGAGCAACCGGGTTGCACCATGAATGCGGAGAATGGTTGCGATTGCAATTCCGACGGGTAAAAAAAAGCGCGCCGGGAGGCGCGCTTCGGTGTGTCCGCAGGTGCGCTGCGTCAATCACGCGGCGGGCGGCAGGTTCAACCCGCGCGGCAGCGGAAACGACACGTTTTCCTCGATGCCTTCGAGCGCGCGGACGTTGCGCACACCGAGCTCGCGCAGACGCGCGATCACGGCCTGGGCGAGCACTTCGGGTGCCGACGCGCCGGCCGTCACGCCGATGCGGCGCTTGCCCGCGACCCATGCCGGGTCGATCTGGTCGGGTGCATCGACCATGTAGGCGTCCACGCCGCGCTTCTCGGCCACTTCGCGCAGGCGGCTCGAATTCGAGCTGTTCGGGCTGCCGACGACGATCACGACATCGCATTGCGGCGCCATGAACTTCACTGCGTCCTGGCGGTTCTGCGTCGCGTAGCAGATGTCCTGCTTCTTCGGCTCGCGGATTTTCGGATACTTGGCCTTCAACGCGCCGATGATCTCGGCTGCATCGTCGACGGACAGCGTCGTCTGCGTGACGAGCGCGATGCGCTCGGGATCGGCGAGTTCGAGCTTCTGCACGTCCTCGACGCTCTCGACGAGATGCATGCCGCGCTCGACCTGCCCCATCGTGCCTTCGACTTCCGGATGGCCCTTGTGGCCGATCATCACGATGTCGACGCCGTCCTGGCGCATCTTCGCCACTTCGACGTGCACCTTCGTGACGAGCGGGCAGGTTGCGTCGTAAATGCGCAACCCGCGCACGTCGGCCTCGTCGCGCACGGCCTTCGACACGCCGTGCGCACTGAAGATCACGGTATTGCCGGCCGGCACTTCCTCGAGTTCCTCGACGAAGATCGCGCCTTTCTTCTTCAGATCCTCGACCACGTACTTGTTGTGGACGATTTCGTGACGAACGTAGATCGGCGCACCGTGCATCGCGATTGCGCGCTCGACGATCTCGATCGCGCGATCGACACCCGCGCAAAAACCGCGCGGCTGGGCCAGCAGGATTTCGGCGTCGGCTGCGACGGTCTGCCCGGACAGCGTATCGGTGGTGCTCATGATTACAGGATTCCGATGATTTTCACTTCGAACGTGAGCGCTTGGCCCGCGAGCGGATGATTGAAGTCGAACAGTGCCGAGGTTTCGCTGACTTCCTTCAGCACCCCCGCGTACCGGCCGCCGTCCGGCGCATTGAACTCGATCAGTTCGCCCGGCGTGAAATCGTCGCCGACCATCCCGTTCTCGCGCAGCGTCGACAGCGTGACGCGCTGGAGCATGTCGGGATTGCGGGGACCGAACCCCTGTTCGGGCGTTAGCTGAAAAGTCGAATGGTCGCCGACCCTGAGCCCGATCAGAATCTGTTCCAGCGACGGCGCCAGTTGCCCCGCGCCGAGCAGCAGCGTGGCCGGCTTGTCGGTGAAGGTGTTGACGATGTCGGCGCCGTCGGCCAGTGCCAGCCGGTAATGCAACGTGACGTGGGAACCGGGCTTCACTTCGGATAGATCGATGAGGCTCATGAATTACTCGTTCGGTCGGCGCCCGATACGGCCGAAAGGCCCGGCGCAAAGCCAATATTGTAAGTCACCTGAGCGCGCAAGGCGGAAAGTGCGACGACGTCGCGCACACCGCCCGCCGCCAATGGAGTTTCGAGCATGCTGTCACCCTGCCTCACCCCGCCGCCCGTCGAATGCCGCGACACCGCCGATCTGCCTGCCGCTCCGCCCGGCCGCGGCCTCCCGATCCGCCGGCGCAAGCGCCGCCCGCGCGACTGGCGGCCCGAGCGGCCGCGCGAGCGATTGCTGGAGCGCGGGTCGGCCGCGCTGACCGACGACGAACTGATCGCCCTGCTGCTCGGCACCGGCAAGCCGGGGCACGACGTGTTCGTCACGGCCCGCGCGCTGGTCGGGCAGTTCAAGACGTTGCGCGGGCTGCTCGAGGCAACCGCCGACGATTTCGAGGCGCACCCCGGCATCGGCCCCGCGCGCTCCGCGCGGCTGGTTGCGGTCACCGAGATCGCGCGGCGCGTGCTGAAGGAGAAAGCGCGCGAGAAGAGGCTGATCGATTCGCCCGGCGCGGTCGAGGACTATCTGCGGATGAAGATCGGTGCGCGCCCGCACGAAGTGTTCGCCGCGGTCTACCTCGACGCGCGCCATGGCCTGATCGACACCGAGGAAATCACGCGCGGCTCGCTGACGCGCATGGCCGTCTACCCGCGCGAGATCGTGCGCCGCGCGATGGTGCACAACGCCGCGGCGCTGATCGTCGCGCACAACCATCCGTCCGGCGCGGTGCAGCCGAGCGCGGAGGATCGGCGCCTGACCCGCGTGCTGCACGACGCGCTCGCGCTCGTCGACGTTCAGCTGCTCGATCACGTCGTCATCGGCACCAGTGATACTTTTTCGTTCGCACGGGCCGGTTGGCTGTAGACTGTGCGGTTGCGGCCCGCCTGAGGGCGCCGCAACGGCGATGCGAAATTAGGTTTGATTTTTCTGAACTTTTTCTGCTAGAATCGCCGTCTGTCTTTTTTCCAACCAGTTCTAGCCATCGAAGGGCCTTGTCTGTAAGGGCTTCGGCGTTCTGAGTGCAGCCATGGATCACGTGGCGGTACGATGGAACCTTCATCGGCGATCGAACCCCGAATTTAGCGTATTAGGAGTGCTCTCATGGCACGCGTATGCCAAGTAACTGGGAAAGCGCCGATGAGCGGCAACAACGTTTCCCACGCCAACAACAAGACGAAGCGCCGCTTCCTGCCGAACCTGCAAAACCGCCGGTTCTGGGTGGAGAGCGAAAACCGCTGGGTGCGCCTGCGCGTCTCGAACGCCGGCCTGCGCCTGATCGACAAGAACGGCATCGATTCCGTGCTCGCTGACCTGCGCGCACGCGGCGAAGCCTAAGCCCAAGGAGCACAATCATGGCAAAAGGCGCACGCGACAAGATCAAGCTCGAGTCGACCGCTGGTACGGGTCACTTCTACACGACCACGAAGAACAAGCGCAACATGCCGGAAAAGATGGCGATCAAGAAGTTCGATCCCGTCGTCCGCAAGCATGTGGAATACAAAGAAACCAAGATCAAGTAATCTCCGGTTTCTGCCAGCCTGACGGCGACCGAAAAGCCCCGCACATGCGGGGCTTTTTGTTTTGCGCGCACGCTCCGGCGCGACGCGGTATGCTCTCCCCTTTCCGCGGCTGCGGCCGCCGGAACGCACAAGATCAAAAGCGTAACGATGGAGATGCAGCATGAAATTCGACGTGGCGATCGTCGGCAGCGGCCTGGCAGGGCTGTCGGTCGCACTCAACCTGGCCAGCACGCGACGTGTCGCGCTGATCGCGAAACGTTCGATGATGGAGGGAGCAAGCGATAACGCGCAAGGCGGCATCGCGGCCGTCCTCGATTCGGCGGACAGCATCGAGAACCACGTCGACGACACGCTGGTCGCCGGCGGCGGACTGTGCGACGAAGGCGCGACGCGCTACATCGTCGAGCACGGCCGCGAAGCGATCGAATGGCTGATCTCCCAGGGCGTGCCGTTCACGAAGGACGACGCAGCCGAGCTCGGCTTCCACCTCACGCGCGAAGGCGGCCACAGCCACCGCCGGATCATCCACGCGGCCGACGCGACCGGCCACGCGGTGCTCGCGACGCTGTCGGCGCGGGCGCGCCAGCATCCGAACATTACGTTCTTCGAAAACCACCACGCGATCGACCTGATCACGTCGGACCGCCTCGGCCTGCCCGGCCGCCGCTGTCACGGCCTGTATGCGCTCGACGTCGACAACGACCGCACGATCACGATCGAGGCGCCGCATACGGTGCTCGCGACCGGCGGCGCCGGCAAGGTCTACCTGTACACGACGAACCCCGACACCGCGACCGGCGACGGCATCGCGATGGCGTGGCGCGCGGGCTGCCGCGTGTCCAACATGGAATTCATCCAGTTCCACCCGACCTGCCTGTTCCATCCCTATGCAAAGTCGTTCCTGATCTCGGAAGCCGTGCGCGGCGAAGGCGGCCTGCTGAAGCTGCCCGACGGTACGCGCTTCATGCCCGCGCACGATCCGCGCGCCGAACTCGCACCGCGCGACATCGTCGCACGCGCGATCGACTTCGAGATCAAGAAGCGCGGGATCGACTGCGTGTATCTCGACATCAGCCACCAGCCGGAAGCGTTCCTGCGCGAGCACTTCCCGACGATCCACGCGCGCTGCCTCGAATTCGGCATCGATATCGCGAAGCAGCCGATTCCCGTCGTGCCGGCCGCCCACTACACGTGCGGCGGCGTCGTCACCGATCTCGCCGGGCGCACCGATCTCGCGGGCCTGTATGCGGTCGGCGAAACGTCGTACACCGGGCTCCACGGTGCGAACCGGCTCGCGAGCAACTCGCTGCTCGAATGTCTCGTGATCGGCCGAGCGGCGGCCGACGCGATCGAGGCGGCCGGCTTCGACGCCGAAACGCCCGCCACGCTGCCCGCGTGGGACGAAAGCCGCGTGTCGGATGCGGACGAGGAAGTCGTCGTTGCGCACAACTGGGACGAGCTGCGCCGCCTGATGTGGAACTACGTCGGCATCGTGCGTACCGACAAGCGTCTCGAACGCGCGAAGCACCGGCTGTCGCTGCTGCGCGACGAGATCCAGGAGTACTACGCGAACTTCCGCGTGACGCGCGACCTGCTCGAACTGCGCAACCTCGTCGACGTGGCGACACTGATCGTGAAAAGCGCGTACTCGCGCCGCGAAAGCCGCGGGCTGCACTACAGCCGCGACTGGCCGCACACGCTGCCGAAGGCGCTGCCGAGCGTGCTCACGCCCCGCTCGCGCCGCTGACCGCCAAGCCGTTCCCGGCTGCGGTCCACGAAAAAAGCCGCTGGCGTTTGCGCGCCAGCGGCTTTTTTGTCAGACGGGATGTCGCGCGGTCAGTCGACGATACGCATCGAATAGTCCGTCGCGCGCACGTCCTTCGTCAGCGCGCCGATCGAGATACGGTCGACACCCGTTTCCGCGAACGCACGCACCGTATCGAAATTGACGCCGCCCGACACTTCGAGCACAGCCTTGCCGTTCGCGACACGCACCGCTTCACGCATCATGTCGAGCGTGAAGTTGTCGAGCAGCACCGACTGCGCGCGATGCGCGAGCGCCGTATCGAGTTGCGCGAGCGTCTCGACTTCGACCTGCACGGGCACGCCCGACTCCAGCGCGAACGCCGCGTCGAGTGCCTCGCCGACACCGCCTGCCGCTGCGATGTGGTTCTCCTTGATCAGGATGCCGTCATACAGCGCAAGACGCTGGTTCTCGCCGCCGCCGACACGCACAGCGTATTTCTGCGCGAGCCGCAGGCCCGGCAGCGTCTTGCGCGTGTCGAGGATCTTCGCGCGCGTGCCTTCGACGCGCTCGACGTAACGGCGCGTCGCAGTCGCGACACCCGACAGCAACTGCAGGAAGTTCAGTCCGTTGCGCTCGGCCGTCAGCAGTGCACGCGCCGGCCCTTCGAGTTCGCAGACGGTCGAATCGGGCGTCATCCGGTCGCCTTCGCGATAGCGCCATTGCACGACGATCGCCGGATCGATTCGTGCAATCACGGCCTCGAACCACGGTACGCCGCACAGCACGGCGTCCTCGCGCACGATGATGCGCGCCCGGCGACGCCCGCCGGCCGGCACGAGCCGCCCGGTCTGGTCGCCCGTGCCGACGTCTTCCGCGATCGCATCGGCCACGTTGCGCGCGATCGCATCGTCGAATGCCGCGCCGTATTGCTCGCGGACGACGTCGAACAGCGGGGATACGGCTGCGTTCGTCATGCAGCCCCCACGTTCGCAAACAGTTGCTGGTCGCGCTGCAGATCGCCGCTCGCCTGCACGCGCTTCTTGTGCGCCGCTGCGAAATCGAGCATCCGGTCGATCGGCAGACGTGCACGCTCGCCGATCGCGGGATCGACGAAGATCTCGTTGTGACCGCGTTCGAGCACGTCGGCGAGGTTCGCGAGGCCGTTCATCGCCATCCACGGGCAATGTGCGCAGCTCTTGCAGGTTGCGCTGTTGCCGGCCGTCGGTGCGGCGATGAAGGTCTTGCCGGGCGCCGCAAGCTGCATCTTGTGCAGGATGCCGAGATCGGTCGCGACGATGAAGCGCGTCGCGTCGAACTTCACGGCTGCGTCGATCAATTGCGTCGTCGAGCCTACGACGTCCGCCTGTGCGACGACATTTTCCGGCGATTCGGGGTGGACGAGCACCTTCGCGTCCGGATACTCGGCGCGCAGCAGGTCGAGTTCGATGCCCTTGAACTCGTCGTGGACGAGGCACGAGCCTTGCCACAACAGCATGTCCGCGCCGGTTTTCTTCTGGATGTAGCTGCCGAGATGGCGATCCGGCGCCCAGATGATCTTCTCGCCACGCGCATGCAGGTCGGCCACGATCTCGAGGCCGATCGACGACGTGACCATCCAGTCCGCGCGCGCCTTCACGGCGGCGCTGGTATTCGCGTAGACGACGACGGTACGGTCGGGATGCGCATCGCAGAACGCCGAGAATTCGTCGGCCGGGCAGCCGAGGTCGAGCGAGCAGGTCGCATCGAGGTCGGGCATCAGGATCCGCTTGTTCGGGCTCAGGATCTTCGCGGTTTCGCCCATGAAGCGCACGCCGGCGACGACCAGCGTCTGCGCGTCGTGATCGCGGCCGAAGCGGGCCATTTCGAGCGAGTCGGCGACACAGCCGCCCGTTTCGTCGGCCAGTTCCTGCAATTCGGCGTCGACGTAGTAGTGCGCGACCAGGACGGCCTTTTCACGCACGAGCAGCGCCTTGATACGTGCCTTCAGTGCAGCGCGCTCTTCGGCGGACGGTGCGTCGGGCACCTTGGCCCATGCCTGCCCCACGCCGCACACGGTCCCTGCTGCGACGGGCCGATCGTATTCGACGGGTTTGATCGTCGATTGCATCTCCATATCTCCTGTCGATCCAAGTTAGCGCTTTAGCGCTTACTTGGATCCCATGCTTCGCGGTCGATCCAAGTTAGTGCTTTGGCGCTTACTTCGATCCATGCTTCGCGGTCGATCCAAGTTAGTGCTTTGGCATTTACTTCGATCCATGCTTCGCGGTCGACCAGCATCAGCGCCTTGGCGCCCCCTCCGGCCTCACCCCTGTGCTCGCCCCGGGGCAACCATTCGCCGCTGCCCCAAGCCTCATACAAATCCGGCCCTACCGATTACCTTCAAAACCGGAAGCCCAAATAAAAAACCCCGCCAACGCGGGGTTTTTGACGTCCTTAGATTCTAATCGATTTCGAATCAGGCGTAGCGGCGCAGGCGCGTCGCGAATTCCTGCAGCGCCTTGATGCCGCTTTGTTCTGCGCGATGGCACCAATCCTGCAATTGGGCGAGAAGCTGTTCGCGCGATGCGGTCGAACGATCCCAGATCGCGGCCAGATCCTGGCGGAGCTGGAAGTACGTGTGCAGCTTCTGGCTGTTTGCGAAGATTTCCGGCAGCAGCTTCTTCTGCGGCTCGTCGAGGCCGTCGGCATCCTTGTGGAACCACTTGCGCGCACCGCGCATCAGCTGGTACTTCTCGCCGCCGATTTCCTTCAGGTGCGCGAGCTCCTGACGGTATGCGCGCTTCACGGCCTTGCCGTAGCGCGCCATCACTTCGTAGCGGTTCGACAGCACGGCCTGCAGCGTTTCCTGGTCGAGCACCGTCTTCGGCTTGTTCAGGCGCGGCGTCGGTGCGACCTTCTTCACCTTCGCGAGACCGAATGCCGACATGATGCGGATGTACATCCAGCCGATGTCGAACTCGTACCACTTGTTCGACAGCTTCGCCGACGTCGCGAACGTGTGGTGGTTGTTGTGCAGCTCTTCGCCGCCGATCACGATGCCCCACGGGAACAGGTTCGTGCTCGCGTCGGCCGAGTTGAAGTTGCGATAACCCCAGAAGTGACCGAAGCCGTTGACGACGCCAGCCGCCCAGAACGGAATCCAGACCATCTGCACGGCCCAGACGGTCAGGCCGAGCACGCCGAACAGCGCGACATCGATCACCATCATCAGGCTCACGCCGAGGATCGGGTACTTCGAGTAGATGTTGCGTTCGATCCAGTCGTTCGGCGTGCCGTGGCTGAACTTGCGCATCGTCTCTTCATTCTTCGCTTCCGCGCGATACAGCTCGGCGCCCTCGAGGAACACCTTCCAGATGCCGCGCGTCTGCGGGCTGTGCGGATCTTCCTCGGTCTCGCACTTCGCATGGTGCTTGCGGTGAATCGCGGCCCACTGGCCCGTCAGCATGCCGGTCGTCATCCACAGCCAGAGGCGGAAGAAGTGGCTCGCGATCGGATGCAGCTCGAGTGCGCGATGCGCCTGGCAGCGGTGCAGGTAGACCGTCACGCCGATGATCGTGACGTGCGTGACGGCGAGCGCGAACAGCGCGACCTGCCACCACGAAAAATGCAGGAGCCCGTGGGAAAGAAAATCGAGCAGGGAATTCAACAAGGCAGTTACCTGTGATGAGAGCGACGCCGGCCCGCGCCAAGCGTCAGAAAAATGAAAGCATACCGCGTGTAGACCAGAATTTTACTTCAACCGTTCCAAGTCTTTGTAAAAAATGAACATTTTCTTGCCCTGACGCAACAGGCGCAGTCCATGGGCGGACTTGGAACGGCCCGCGATCCGGTTCCGACCGCGGGGCCGATACATTTGGCGACCGGCTTGCGCTACGCAGCCGGCGCGCGCCCGTCCGCCGCGCCGTTGCCGGCCGCCACGCCGGCGGCAGAAAAGCCGTCGGGCAGCCCCACGACCCGCACTTCGCGCTGCGGGAACGGGATCGAAATCCCGTGCTCGCTGAACAGCCGCCAGATATTGCGGTTCACGGTCGAACGCACGCCGGACGTGCCTTTCGCCGAATCCTCGATCCAGAAACCGAGCTCCAGGTCGATCCCGTCCGCACCGAAACTCACCAGATACGGGGTCGGAGCCGGCTCCGCCAGCACGCGCGGCACATCCCTGGCCGCATCGGCGAGCAACACGAGCGCGTGCTCGACATCGCTGGTGTACGCGACCTGCACCGCAACCTTCGCGTAGCCGCGCGTCAGGTACGACGACTGGTTCTGCACGACGTCGGTGATCAGCTTCTCGTTCGGAATCAGCGTCTCGTTGCCGTCGAGGCCGCGCACGACCGTGTAGCGCGTGCGAATCTGCGTGACGACGCCCTGCAGCCCGCCGACGCTGATCGCGTCGCCGAGCCGCAGCGAGCGGTCGAGCAGGATGATGAAGCCCGACACGTAGTTGCTGGCGATTTTCTGCAGCCCGAAACCGAGGCCGACACCCACCGCGCCGCCGAACACGCCGAGCACCGTCACGTCGATGCCGACCAGCGACAGCCCGATCAGGATCGCCGCGAATACCAGCAACGCGCGGCCGACCCGCGACAGCACGACCTTCAGGTTCGCGTCGAGCGTGCTTGCGCGCGTGAGGCGATCCTCGAGCACCGAGCCCAGCCACATCGCGACCATCAGCGTCACGCATACCCACAGCGCGCCGGAAATCACCGACAGCAGCGTGAGGTGCGCGTTGGCGACGCGGAACTGCACGCTGTCGAGCCAGCCCAGCACGTCGCGCTGAATGCCCAGCACGGTCAGCACCATCGCGGCCCACACGACGGTCGACACGATTTTCTCGACGATCGACAGCCACGCATGCGTGTGGCCGTCGCGCGCGAACACGCGCCGCGCGAAGAAGAACAGCACGTAGATCAGCCCGATGCCGAACAGCGGCACGAGCGCCAGCGACAGCAGCGACGTCGACATGAACGGGTCGAACGCGAGCTGCGCGGCGCCGACGAAGACGCTGCCGAACAACGGGAACAGCGCGCGCTTCAGGCTTTGCGCGCCCGCGCCGGGTGCGCGGCCGGCCGCCCGGCGGCGTGCATCGATGCGGCCGTGCACGAAGCGCGCGGTCACCCATGCGAAACACAGCGCGCCGACGAGGATCGCCGCCTGCCAGATCATCACCGGCTGGTGGAAGTCGCGAATGATCGATTCCAGCCGATGCGACAGCAGGCGGCTCTGCAGATTTTCCATCGTCAGTCCGGGCGGTCGTTACTGCGCAGCGCGCCGTTCGAGGACGGCGGCGAAGAAACCGTCGGTTGCGTGACGGTGCGGCCACAACGACAGGTAGTCGCCGGTCTCGAGCGCGATGCGCTGGTCATCCAGCACCTTCTGCGCCGGCACCAGCACGAACTCGGGATGGTCGGCCAGGAACTGCTCGACGATGCGTTCGTTCTCGGCGTCGAGCACGCTGCAGGTGGCGTAGACGAGCCGGCCGCCCTTCTTCACCAGGCGCGCGGCGCTCGCGAGGATCGACGCCTGCTTCGGCGTGAGTTCATCGATCGCGGTGCGCGTCTGGCGCCACTTCAGGTCCGGATTGCGGCGCAGCGTGCCGAGGCCGCTGCACGGCGCGTCGACCAGCACGCGGTCGATCTTGCCGGCGAGCCGCTTGATCTTCGCGTCGTGCTCGCTGTCGATCAGCACCGGGTTCACGTTCGACAGCCCGCTGCGTGCGAGGCGCGGCTTCAGCTTCGCGAGGCGCTTCTCCGACACGTCGAACGCATAGAGGCGCCCGGTCGAGCGCATCATCGCGCCCAGCGCGAGCGTCTTGCCGCCCGCGCCCGCGCAGAAATCGACGACCATCTCGCCGCGGCGCGGCGCGACCAGCGAACACAGCAGCTGGCTGCCTTCGTCCTGCACCTCGATCGCGCCTTCCTCGAACAGCTTCAGGCGCGTCAGCGCCGGCTTGCCGACCACGCGCACGCCGAACGGTGCGAACGGCGTCGCGCCCGCGTCGATGCCGCTCGCGCGCAGCCCGTCGATGACCTGGTCGCGGCTCGCCTTCTGCGCGTTGGCGCGCAGGTCGAGCGGCGCCGGATAGTTCAGCGCGGCGGCAAGCTGCGCGAGCTCGTCGGCGTCGAAACGGGCCGACAGCGCCTGGTGAATCCAGTCGGGCAGGTTCGTGCGAATGCGCACGGGCAGGCTCGCCGGGTCGATTTTCGACACGTGCTCGAGCCACGCCGACTCGGTGTCCGACAGGAACGGCTTCAGCGCATTGCGGCCGACCGTCTGCATCAGGCCGAGCAGCGTGAGGCGTCGTGCCGGCGTACCGGTGCCGCTCTCGGCGAGGTGCGAAAACTCCATTTTCCGGCGCAGCACCGCGAACACCGCCTCGGCGATCACGCCGCGCTCTGCGTGCCCGAGCTTCGGGTGCGCGCGGAAGAACCGGCTCGTCGTCGCGTCGGCGGGGCCGGCGAACTTCAGCACCTCGGCCAGCAAAGTCTCGGTCTGGCCGATCAGGAATCCGTGCAGCTTCATACGCCCTCACTCGTTTCGGTATGCGGTTGATCCGCGAAAATCCAGCGCGCCTCTTCCGGCGCCACCACTGCGCGGCCGTTCTCGAGGCGCAAACGGCCCTCGATGAACCAGCGCACCGCGCGCGGATACAGCACATGCTCGACCGCCAGCACGCGCTGCGCGAGCGCCGCCGCGTCGTCGCCCGCGCGCACGGGCACCGCGCCCTGCGCGACGATCGCGCCGCTGTCGAGCTCGGGGATGACGAAATGCACGCTCGCGCCATGCAGCGCGACACCCGCGTCGAGCGCCTGCTGATGCGTGTGGATACCCTTGAAGCTCGGCAGCAGCGACGGATGGATGTTCAGCAACCGGCCTTCGTATCGTCTGACGAATGCGGGCGTGAGGATGCGCATGAAGCCGGCGAGGACGACGAGATCGGGCGCGAACCGGTCGATCTCGGCGGCGAGCGCCGCGTCGAAGCTGTCGCGGCCGTCGAACGAGCGGTGGTCGACCACCGCCGTCGCCACCCCGTGCGACGCGGCAAAAGCCAGTCCGGCCGCGTCGGGCCGGTTGGCGATCACGGCGGCAATCTCGGCCGGCCAGCGTTCCTGCGCGCACGCGCGGACGATGGCCTCCATGTTGCTGCCGCGACCGGAAATCAGGATCACGAGTTTTTTCATCCACGAATTTTACCATTCGCCCCCGCCTTTCCCGCCTTCTCGGCCGCCGGCCCGCCCGAACGTTTATAATCTTCTGCTTTGCGGCATCCCACCGCCCATTCCCCGACGCTGCATCCGCTATCGTGAAAGTCTTCCGCGGCCTGCCCAACGCCGAGAGCCGCGCCCCGTGCGCGCTGACGATCGGCAACTTCGACGGTGTCCATCGCGGCCACCAGGCCCTGCTCGCGCGCGTGCGCGCGGCAGCGGACGCGCGCGGCCTGCCCGTGTGCGTGATGACGTTCGAGCCGCACCCGCGAGAATTCTTCAATCCCGCCGGCGCGCCGCCGCGCATCGCGATGCTGCGCGACAAGCTCGAGGCGCTTCGCGACCACGGTGTCGACCGCGTCGTCGTCGAGCACTTCAATCACACGTTCGCGAGCCAGTCGCCGCAGGCGTTCGTCGAACGCACGCTGGTCGGCGGGCTGCACACGCGCTGGATGATGGTCGGCGACGATTTCTGCTACGGCGCGAAGCGCGCGGGCACCTTCGACACGCTGAAGGCGGCCGGCGAACAGTACGGCTTCGAGGTCGAGCAGATGGGTACGGTCGCGGGCAGCGACGGCACGCGCATCTCCAGCTCGGGCGTGCGCGCCGCGCTCGCCGCGGGCGATCTCGACGCGGCCGCGCAGGCGCTCGGCCACGGCTATGCGATCAGCGGCCACGTCGCGCACGGGCTGAAGCTCGGCCGCGACCTCGGCTTCCCGACGCTGAACCTGCCGATCGCGCACAAGCGTCCGGCGCTCGCGGGCATCTTCGTCGTGCAGGTGCACGGCCTCGGCCCCACCCCGCTGCCGGGCGTCGCGAGCCTCGGGCTGCGCCCGACCGTCGACGATTCCGGCCGCGTGCTGCTCGAAGTCCACCTGCTCGACTGGCACGGCGACGCGTACGGCAAGCTCATCCGCGTCGAATTCCTGAAGAAGCTGCGCGACGAGGCGAAATTCGACGATCTCGAGGCGCTGTCGCGCGCGATCGCGCTGGACGTCGCGCATGCACGCGCGTACTTCATCGAGCGTGACCGTGCGCCGGGCAGCCGCGCCACGGGCTTCTCGACGTCGGCCACCGACCGAATTAGCTGATCCGGACGGCGGCGCCTGGCGCCGCACCCTCGCGCCGCTCACTCGCGCGCATCCCCGATTCACGACGCTCGCGCGTCTCCCGATTTAGATAGCGATCCCATCATGAGCAACAAGAAAGCCGATTCGAAACCGCAGGCCAAGTATCCGGTCAACCTGCTCGACACGCCGTTCCCGATGCGCGGCGACCTGCCCAAGCGCGAACCGCAGTGGGTCAAGGAATGGGAAGAACGCGGCCTCTACGAGAAGATCCGCGCGGCCAGCAAGGGCCGGCCGAAGTTCATCCTGCACGACGGCCCGCCGTATGCGAACGGCGACATCCACCTCGGCCACGCCGTCAACAAGATCCTGAAGGACATCGTCGTCAAGTCGCGCAACATGGCCGGCTTCGACGCACCGTACGTGCCCGGCTGGGATTGCCACGGGATGCCGATCGAGATCCAGATCGAGAAGCAGTTCGGCAAGTCGCTGCCGGCGGCCGAAGTGATGAGCAAGGCGCGCGCGTACGCGACCGAGCAGATCGAGAAGCAGAAGGTCGGCTTCAAGCGTCTCGGCGTGCTCGGCGACTGGGCCAACCCGTACAAGACGATGAACTTCGTCAACGAGGCGGAAGAGATCCGCGCGCTCGGCAAGATCATCGAGAAGGGCTACGTGTATCGCGGGCTGAAGCCGGTGAACTGGTGCTTCGACTGCGGCTCGGCGCTCGCGGAAGCGGAAGTCGAGTACAAGGACCGCACCGACCCGACGATCGACGTGATGTTCGCGTTCGCGGAACCGGAAAAGACCGCGCAGGCGTTCGGCCTGCCGGCGCTGCCGCGCGCCGAGGGCGGCATCGTGATCTGGACCACCACGCCGTGGACGATCCCCGCGAACCAGGCGTTGAACCTCCATCCGGAAATCGTCTACGCGCTAGTCGACACCGAGCGCGGGCTGCTGATCATCGCGGAAGAACGTGTCGAAGCCTGCATGACCGACTTCAAGCTGACCGGCCGCGTCGTCGCGACCGCGCCGGGCGTGAAGCTCGCGAACCTGCGCTTCCACCACCCGCTCGCATCGGCCCACCCCGGCTACAAGCGCACCGCGCCCGTCTACCTCGGCGACTACGTGACGACCGACACCGGTACCGGCGTCGTGCACTCGTCGCCCGCGTACGGCATCGAGGACTTCCAGTCGTGCAAGGCGCACGGGATGACCGACTCGGACATCATCAACCCGGTGATGGGCGACGGTCGTTACATCGAATCGCTGCCGCTGTTCGGCGGCCTGTCGATCTGGGACGCGAACCCGAAGGTCGTCGACGCGCTGCGCGAGGCCGGCTCGCTGCTGCGCAGCGAGCACTACAAGCACAGCTACATGCACTGCTGGCGTCACAAGACGGCGATCATTTACCGCGCGACGTCGCAGTGGTTCGCCGGCATGGACGTGACGCCGCGCGACGGCGGCAAGACGCTGCGCGAAACCGCGCTCGAAGGCATCGACGCCACCGCGTTCTACCCGTCGTGGGGCAAGCAGCGCCTGTTCAGCATGATCGCGAACCGTCCCGACTGGACGCTGTCGCGCCAGCGCCAATGGGGCGTGCCGATGGCGTTCTTCGTGCACAAGGAAACCGGCGAGCTGCACCCGCGCACGCTCGAGCTGCTCGAGGAAGTCGCGAAGCGCGTCGAGCAGTCGGGTATCGAGGCCTGGCAGACGCTCGACCCGCGCGAGCTGATCGGCGACGACGCGAACCTGTACGAAAAGAACCGCGACACGCTCGACGTGTGGTTCGACTCGGGCACGACGCACTGGCACGTGCTGCGCGGCTCGCACAAGGATCAGCTGCAGTTCCCGGCCGACCTCTACCTCGAAGGCTCGGACCAGCACCGCGGCTGGTTCCACTCGTCGCTCTTGACCGCATCGATGATCGACGGCCGCGCGCCGTACAAGGGCCTGCTCACGCACGGCTTCACGGTCGACGGCGAAGGCCGCAAGATGAGCAAGTCGCTCGGCAACGGCATCGATCCGCATGAAGTCGCGAACCGCCTCGGCGCGGAAATCATCCGCCTGTGGATCGCATCGACCGACTATTCGGGCGAGCTCGCGATCTCCGAGGAAATCCTGAAGCGCGTGACCGAAGGCTATCGCCGCATCCGCAACACGCTGCGCTTCCTGCTCGCGAACCTGTCGGACTTCGACTTCGCGCAGCACGCGGTGCCCGTCGACGAATGGCTCGAGATCGACCGTTATGCGGTCGCGTTCTCGCAGCAACTGCAGACGGAACTGCTCGGCCACTACGAGAAGTACGAATTCCACCCGGTCGTCGCGAAGCTGCAGACGTACTGCTCGGAAGATCTCGGCGGCTTCTACCTCGACGTGCTGAAGGACCGCCTGTACACGAGCGCGGCCGATTCGCGCGCGCGCCGCTCCGCGCAGACCGCGCTGTACCACCTCACGCACGGCCTGCTGCGCGTGCTCGCGCCGTTCCTGTCGTTCACGGCGGAAGAAGCGTGGAAGGTGTTCCAGCCGGCCAGCGACACGATCTTCACGGAAACCTACTACGCGTATCCGGAAGTCGCCGGCTCGGCCGCGCTGATCGAGAAGTGGGCGCTGCTGCGCGATGTGCGCGGCAACGTGACGAAGGCGCTCGAGGAAGCGCGCACCGCGAACCGCATCGGTTCGTCGCTGCAGGCCGAAGTCGCCGTGCATGCGAGCGGCGCACGCTACGACGCGCTCACGAGCCTCGGCGATGATCTCAAGTTCGTGCTGATCACGTCGGCCGCGACGGTCGTCAAGGTCGACGACGAAGCGCAGGAAAGCGTCGACGTCGCAGCGTCGAAGTACCAGAAGTGCGAACGCTGCTGGCACTACCGCGAAGATGTCGGCGCGCACGCCGATCACCCGACGCTGTGCGGCCGCTGCTTCTCCAACCTGTTCGAAAACGGCGAAATCCGGAGCGCTGCTTGAATATGGCGAAAACCCTCTCGAAACCGGCCAGCGGCGCGCTTGCGCCCTGGCTCGGCATTTCGCTGATCGTGATCCTGTTCGACCAGCTGTCGAAGATCGCGATCCTGAAAACGTTCGTGTACGGCGCGCAGCATGCGCTGACGTCGTTCTTCAACCTCGTGCTGGTGTACAACCGCGGCGCTGCGTTCGGCTTCCTGTCGACCGCGAGCGGCTGGCAGCGCTGGGCGTTCACCGCGCTCGGCATCGGCGCGACGCTCGTGATCTGCTTCCTGCTGAAGCGCCACGGCCACCAGCGGCTGTTCAGCGTGTCGCTCGCGCTGATCCTCGGCGGCGCGCTCGGCAACGTGATCGACCGGCTCGTCTACGGCCACGTGATCGACTTCCTCGATTTCCACCTCGGCGCCTGGCACTTCCCGGCGTTCAACCTCGCCGATTCCGCGATCACGATCGGCGCGGTGCTGCTGATCTACGACGAACTGCGTCGCGTGCGCGGCTCGCGCTAAGCGCGCATACTCGGCGTCGACGGCCGGCTTCGCGCCGGCCGTTCCGTTCGACCCTTGGAGGCCTGAGTTGGCACAAGCAGAACTCGCAGGAAAACACCTCGTTCTCGGCCTGACGGGCGGCATCGCCTGCTACAAGATCGCCGAGCTCACGCGGCTGCTCGTGAAGGCAGGCGCGACCGTGCAGGTCGCGATGACCGAAGCCGCCACCCAGTTCATCACGCCCGTCACGATGCAGGCGCTGTCGGGCCGGCCCGTCTATACGAGCCAGTGGGACGCGCGCATCGACAACAACATGGCGCACATCGACCTGTCGCGCGAAGCCGACGCGATCGTGATCGCGCCCGCGTCGACGGATTTCCTCGCGAAGCTCGCGCACGGGTTCGCGGACGACCTGCTGTCGACGCTGTGCGTCGCGCGCGATTGCCCGCTGCTCGTCGTCCCCGCGATGAACCGCCAGATGTGGCAGAACCCGGCCACGCAACGCAATGCCGCGCAACTGCGCGCGGACGGCGTGTCGGTGCTCGGCCCGGATTCGGGTGCGCAGGCGTGCGGCGAAGTCGGCGACGGCCGCATGCTCGAGCCCGAGGCGATCTATGAAGCGATCGTCGCGCACTTCGCGCCGAAGGTGCTCGCGCACCGGCGCGTGCTGATCACGGCCGGCCCGACGTTCGAACCGCTCGACCCGGTACGCGGCCTCACGAACCGCTCGAGCGGCAAGATGGGCTTCGCGCTCGCGCGCGCCGCGCAGCAGGCCGGCGCCGACGTGCATCTCGTCGCGGGGCCGGTCGCGCTCGACACGCCGTGGGGCGTCTACCGGCAGGACGTGCAGACGGCCCAGCAGATGTACGACGCGGTGATGCATGCCGTGAACGACGCCGACATCTTCATCGCGGTGGCCGCGGTCGCCGACTGGCGCGTCGCCCAGCCGGCCGAGCACAAGATGAAGAAGACGGCCGACCGCAAGATGCCCGCACTCGCGTTCGTCGAGAACCCGGACATCCTCGCATCGGTCGCGGCGCTGCCCGATCCGCCGTACTGCGTCGGGTTCGCGGCCGAAAGCGGCGACCTCGACGTGCACGGCGACGAGAAGCGCAAACGCAAGAACGTGCCGCTGCTCGTCGGCAACCTCGGCCCGCTGACGTTCGGCCGCGACGACAACGAAGTCGTGCTGTTCGAGGCCACCGGCCTCACGCGCCTGCCACGCGCACCGAAAGACGAACTCGCGCACACACTCGTCGCGGAAATTGCGAAACGCCTGCCCGACAACCGCCTGATCTGATCTCCCGCGCGGCGGCCGTCGCCGCCGCGCCCTTCCCGCCTCATCCGACGACCGCATGAAACTCGACCTGAAGATTCTCGACGCGCGCATGCGCGACTACCTGCCCGCCTACGCGACCACCGGCAGCGCGGGCCTCGACCTGCGTGCGTGCCTCGACGCGCCGGTGACGCTGCAGCCGGGCGAAACGACGCTCGTGCCGACGGGCCTCGCGATCCACCTCGCCGATCCGGGCTACGCCGCGCTGATCCTGCCGCGCTCGGGCCTCGGCCACAAGCACGGGATCGTGCTCGGCAACCTCGTCGGCCTGATCGATTCCGACTACCAGGGCCAGTTGATGGTCTCGACGTGGAACCGCGGCCAGACCGAGTTCGTGCTGAATCCGTTCGAGCGGCTCGCGCAACTCGTGATCGTGCCGGTCGTGCAGGCGCAGTTCAACATCGTCGACGACTTCGCGGAAAGCGATCGCGGCGAGGGCGGCTTCGGCAGCACCGGCCGTCACTGAACGGCGCAATGACAAAGGGGCCTCGCGGCCCCTTTTTCCTGTCCGTCTCCGTCACTCTTCGACGGGTTGCGCGATCCGCGCGGGCGCAAGGTCGCGCTGCCGCGCCTGGGCGACGATCGCGTAGATCACCAGTGCGACCAGCACGGCGAGCAGCACCGCCGACGAACCGATCGTACCGAGCGCGAGGCCACCCTTCGCAACCGGCTTCGTCAGCAGATCGCCGACCGTCGCACCGAACGGCCGCGTGAGCACGAACGCGGCCCAGAACAGCAGCACGCCCGAGATCCGCGTGAAATAGTGGGCAAGCACGATCGCCGCGAGCAACCCGCCGATCAGCAGCGCGCCGCCGCCGAAGCCGAGCCCCGAGCTGTCCGCGAGGAAGTCGCCGAGCGCGGTGCCCAGCGTGTTCGAGAACAGGATCGCGATCCAGTACAGCAGCTCGACCTTGCGCGTGCGGATCAGGTCGACCGACAGCGATTCGCCGCTGAGGCGCCACACGGCGAAGATGGCCAGCAGGATCGCGACCAGGATCGACGAGCCGGCCGCATAGCCGAGGCCGAGCGTGCGATCCATGAAATCGGACATCGTCGTGCCGGCCGTGCTCGTCGCGACGATCACGGCCCAGTAGATCGCCGGGCGATAACGCGTCGTCCTGAGCTGCGCACCCAGCGTCACGAGAAAGAAACCGAACAGCAGGATCGAGCTCACCGCATAGCCGACGTTCAGCGTCATCGACAACAGGTCGCCGCCAGTTTCGCCGAGTGTCGTCGCGCAGATCTTCATGATCCAAAACGCGAGCGTGATTTCGGGAAGTTTGTTCATTCGCACCCCTTTTTGCAGGAAGGCGGCGAGCCGGCGCATGCCGCGCCCGCCTTGCAGGCAGGATCGAATGTAGTCGCCGCGGGCTTAACGGAACCTTAGCGACCGGAAAAAACGGCGCGGGCGGCCGCGCCGGTACCGTCAACGAGCGTGTTCGTGCCGGTAATGCAGCGCGTACGCGAGCGTGAGCAGCACGACGAACACGACGCCGACCACCATCGTCATCCGGAATTCGCGCGTGAACGCGGTCGTGAACAGGATCGCCGCGACGAGCCCCGCACCGAGCAGGCTGCCGAACGGATGCCCCCACATCCGGAACGCGAGCGCGGGGCCGCGATACCGCGAACGGAAGCGCAGGTGCGTGACGAAGATCATCAGCCACGTGAACAGCGCGCCGAACATCGCGATCGCCATCATCACCGTGAACGCGGTGTCGGGCGCGAGCGCGACCAGCACGGCCGCGACCGCGACGCCGCTGGTCGAGATCCACAGCGCCGCGCGCGGCACGCCGTTCGTGCCGAGCCGGCCGAACACCGCGGGCGCGAGCCGCGCGCGCGACAGGCTGAACATCATCCGCGTCGTCACGTAAAGCTGGCTGTTCATCGCCGACAACGCCGCGATCAGCAACACGAAGTTGATCACGCCCGCCGCGTACGGCACGTGGGTCGCGGCCATCACCTTCACGAACGGGCTTTCGTCGGTGCCGGCCTGCGTCCACGGCACGATCGCGAGCATCAGCGACAGCGTCAGCAGGTAGAACAGGACGAGCCGGAACACGGTCGAGCGGAATGCGCGCGTGACCGCGTGCTGCGGATCGCGTGCCTCGCCGGCCGCGATCGCGACGGCTTCGATGCTCATGTAGCTGAAGATCGCGACGATCACCGCGACCCAGGTGCCCCACGGCCCCTTCGGCATGAAGCCGCCGTGCGCGGTGTAGTTGGCGAAACCGATGCCGGATGCGACCGGCGCCGACCACACGAGATACGCGCCGAGCACGATGAACACGACGATCGCCGCGATCTTCAGCAGCGAGAATGCGTATTCGACCGTGCCGTACAGCGTGACGCTCGCGAGATTCACGGCGATCAGCAGCGCGGAGAAGCCGATCACCCAGTACCAGCCGGGCACGGCCGGGAACCAGTACTTCATGAACACGGCGATCGCGCTGATCTCGGTGCCGATCGCGAACACCACCGCGAACCAGTACGCATAGCGCACCAGGAAGCCGGCGAGGGGGCCGACGTAGTGCTCGGCATACGCGCCGAACGAGCCGGCGGTCGGATGCGCGACCGTCATTTCCGCGAGCGCGCCCATCAGCAGCAGCGCGATCAGCGCGCCGATCGCATACGAGACCAGCACGCTCGGGCCGGCGAGCCCGATCGCGAACCCGCTGCCGAGGAACAGGCCCGTGCCGATCGCGCCGCCGATCGCGATCATCGCCATCTGCCCCGACGTCAGCGCATGGCGCAACCCTTGTTCGCGCGCGACGATGTTGTCGAACGACCGTTGTTGTTGTGTCACTGCCTTACCACTCCCCTGCACCACCATTGCGCCGCCGGCGCCGGATAAAACGAAACGGCGCGGAGAACTTCCCGCGCCGTTCGCATGAACAACGAATTATCGCTTACTCGACTTCGACCGTCTCTTCGTTCGGCTTGTGCGGCGGATTCGCCAGCTTGTCGAACGACAACTGCACCTTGTCGTTTTCGTCGACATCGACCGTCACGTGGCCGCCGTTGACGAGCTTGCCGAACAGCAGCTCGTCGGCCAGCGCGCGCCGGATCGTGTCCTGGATCAGCCGCTGCATCGGCCGCGCGCCCATCAGCGGGTCGAAGCCGTGCTTCGCGAGATGCTTGCGCAACGCGTCGGTGAAGAGCGCGTCGACCTTCTTCTCGTGCAGCTGTTCCTCGAGCTGGATCAGGAACTTGTCGACCACGCGCATGATGATTTCCTCATCGAGCGAGCGGAAGCTGATGATCGAATCCAGGCGGTTGCGGAACTCCGGCGTGAACAGGCGCTTGATGTCGGTCATCTCGTCGCCCGTCTCGCGGCGCGTCGTGAAGCCGATCGTCGCCTTCTGCATCGACTCGGCGCCCGCGTTCGTCGTCATGATGATGATGACGTTGCGGAAATCCGCCTTGCGGCCGTTGTTGTCCGTCAGCGTGCCGTGGTCCATCACCTGCAGCAGCACGTTGAAGATGTCCGGGTGTGCCTTCTCGATTTCGTCGAGCAGCAGCACGCAGTGCGGCTTCTTCGTGACGGCTTCGGTCAGCAAGCCGCCCTGGTCGAACCCGACGTAGCCCGGCGGCGCGCCGATCAGGCGGCTCACCGCGTGACGCTCCATGTATTCCGACATGTCGAAGCGGATCAGCTCGATGCCGAGCGTGAACGCGAGCTGGCGCGCCACTTCGGTCTTGCCGACACCCGTCGGGCCGGAGAACAGGAACGCGCCGATCGGCTTGTCCATCTTGCCGAGGCCCGCGCGTGCCATCTTGATCGAGGCCGCGAGCGCATCGATCGCCGGATCCTGGCCGAACACGACGCTCTTCAGGTCGCGATCGAGCGTCTGCAGCTTGCTGCGATCGTCCTGCGACACGCTCTGCGGCGGCACGCGCGCGATCTTCGAGATGATTTCCTCGATCTCGCTCTTGCCGATCGTCTTCTTCTGCTTCGACTTCGGCAGGATGCGCTGGGCGGCGCCTGCCTCGTCGATCACGTCGATCGCCTTGTCCGGCAGGTGACGGTCGGTAATGAAGCGCGCCGACAGTTCGGCCGCGGCCGACAGTGCGCCCGACGAATACTTGACGCCGTGATGCTCCTCGAAGCGCGACTTCAGCCCGCGCAGGATCGCGACCGTCTGCTCGACGGTCGGCTCGCTCACGTCGACCTTCTGGAAGCGCCGCGACAGCGCCGCATCCTTCTCGAAGATGCCGCGATATTCGGTGAACGTGGTCGCGCCGATGCACTTGAGCGTGCCCGACGACAGCGCCGGCTTCAGCAGGTTCGACGCGTCGAGCGTGCCGCCCGACGCGGCGCCCGCGCCGATCAGCGTATGAATTTCGTCGATGAACAGGATCGCGTGCGGACGCTCCTTCAGCTCCTTCAGCACCGTCTTCAGACGTTGCTCGAAATCGCCGCGGTACTTGGTGCCGGCGAGCAGCGCGCCCATGTCGAGCGAATAGACCTGCGCGTTCGCGAGAATGTCCGGCACTTCGCCACGCGTGATGCGATAGGCGAGCCCTTCCGCGATCGCAGTCTTGCCGACGCCGGCCTCGCCGACGAGCAGCGGATTGTTCTTGCGGCGACGGCACAGCACCTGGACCACGCGCTCGACTTCGGGCTCGCGACCGATCAGCGGATCGATGCGGCCGTCCTTCGCCATCTGGTTCAGGTTCTGCGTGAATTGCGCGAGCGGCGTTTCCTTCTGCGCGTTCGCGTCTTCGCTTTCCGCGCTCGCGTCGGCCGACTTCGCGGCTTCGCCGCCGTTGGTCTTCGCGATGCCGTGCGAAATGAAGTTCACGACGTCCAGGCGCGTGACGCCCTGCTGCTGCAGGTAGTAGACGGCATGCGAATCCTTCTCGCCGAAGATCGCGACCAGCACGTTAGCACCGGTGACTTCCTTCTTGCCGTTCGACGTCGACTGGACGTGCATGATCGCGCGCTGGATCACGCGCTGGAAACCGAGCGTCGGCTGGGTATCGACATCGTCGGTACCCGGGACGGTAGGTGTGTTGTCGTGGATGAAATTGCGCAGGTTCTGACGCAAGTCCTCGATGTTGGCCGCGCACGCGCGCAACACCTCGGCTGCCGTCGGATTATCCAGCAGGGCCAGCAGCAAATGCTCGACCGTTATGAACTCATGGCGCGCCTGGCGTGCTTCCATGAACGCCATGTGCAGGCTGACTTCCAATTCCTGGGCAATCATGCTTCCTCCATCACGCACTGCAGCGGATGCCCGGCCTGCCGCGCATGGGTAACGACTTGCTCAACCTTGGTCGACGCGATGTCCCGCGTATAGACCCCACAAACCCCTCGCCCTTCGCGATGGACCTTCAGCATGATCTGCGTGGCCGTCTCGCGATCCTTCTTGAAATACTCCTGGACCACCATCACGACGAATTCCATCGGCGTGAAGTCGTCGTTCAGCAGCACCACCTTGTACATCGAAGGCGGCTTGAGCTTCTGCTGCTTGCGTTCCAGGACGGTGCTGTCCTGCTTGTCCGGGATAATCGCCATACACCCATTCTAAACAACTCGGACAGGCCCGCAATCCTGCCATTACCCGACCGACCGGCCGGCGCCCTCCCCGGAATCCCGGAACACGCAATCTTCTTCGTGCCATACGAAAGCCGGCTGCGGTGCCGGCTTTCACGCGTGGCGCGGAACACGAACCGTCAGGGGGAACCGCACCGGAACGTCGTGTCCGCATCCAGTATCCCACAAGCCGGGACGACTCGAACGCGTGTCACTCGAGCCTGGTATATGAGCCGATTATGCGGCTTTTCAAGTCCTCGCGCTTGGCCGCGTGCCGCCAAGCAAAGCCGGAAAAACCCTGAAAATGGGTTCTTTACAACGTCCCTCTAAACGTCTAAAAATTCCACTTGACACTCCAATAAAGAGCGCCAACAATCAAGCTGGCACTTTTTTCAATTTGCCGGTCGGCAAGTTGAAAAAGGCCGAGGTGAGCTTGTGAGGGGGGAACGGCTGCATTTTCCGGTCGTTTAGCTTTTCGAGCGTGCTCGTGGTAAGTAGCAGCGACTGTGTGACAGGGGAAGTAGGAAATGGCAACTGGTATCGTTAAGTGGTTCAACGACGCGAAGGGCTTCGGTTTCATCACTCCCGATGAGGGCGGTGAGGATCTGTTTGCGCACTTCTCGGCTATCACCATGAATGGCTTCAAGACGCTGAAGGAAGGCCAGAAGGTGAGCTTTGACGTCGTCCAAGGGCCGAAGGGCAAGCAAGCGTCGAACATCCAGGCCGTATAAGGCACCGGATATCAGACGAAGAAACCCGGCGCATTGCGCCGGGTTTCTTTTTTTTCGAGGCCGGCCAATCGATTATCGATTGGCCGGCCTTTTCGTTCAATCCCGATAATTGAACACGTATTGTCTTGTCACACACGCAGATCGGATACTCATCCGGCACGTGAAACATAATCGTCACTTCGTTACACGACCTTCAGCGTACCCATCATGCCGAGATCTTCGTGTTCGAGAATGTGGCAATGAAACATGCGCTCTCCGCGCATGTCCTGCGTGACGAGAATCGTCACGGTTTCGCCGCTGCGCACGTTCACGGTATCGCGCCATGCACGGAACGGTTCACTCGTGCGTGAACCGCCCGATGCCCGTTCGATCACCTGGAACTGCGTGCCGTGCAGGTGGAACGGGTGATCCATGTCAGTGCCGTTGCGGATCGTCCAGCGCTCGACGTCGCCAGCGCGGCTCGTCAGCGTCGCACGGTGCGGCGCGTAGGTATCGCCGTTGATCGTGAAGCGCATGCCCGCCGGGCGGCCGTGTGCGCCCCCCTTCATCATCGCGTCCATATCCATCTCCTCGCCGAACACGACCTCCTTGTGCGCAACCGGCTCGCCCAACGGCGGCACCGCGCGCAATGTCGTCGGCAGCACGCGCGCGGTGGCCGGCGAAAACGCGACGTCGGCCAGCGCCAGTGCCGGATCGGCCGGCAGGCTGCCGTGCCCGTCATCGTGCGACATCGACATCTTGCGGCGGTCGTATTCGGCCGCCTGCAGCACCGCGCGCGACGCGCGATCGCCGGCGCGCACCAGCAGCTCCGCACGTTCGCCCGGCGCGATCAGCAGCGACGTGACACGGCGCGGCGTGTCGAACAGCCCGCCGTCGGTGCCCGCGTGCTCGAATGCACGGCCGTCGTCGAACGCGACCCGCAAGTAGCGCGCGCTGCACGCATTCCACACGCGCCAGCGCTCGTCGCCCGCAACGTCGATCCGCGGCCGGCGCGCGCCGTTGACCAGCACGAACTGGCCTTCGCGGCCGTTCATCCAGTCCATCATGTCGTTCGGTGCAATCGTGCCGTCGCGCGCAAGCTTCAGGTCCGACACGAACAGGTTGCGCTCGGGCCAGCCCGCCAGCGGATCGTCCGCGGCGCGCACGACGAACGGGCCGGCGAGCCCGCGAAACACCTGCTCGGCCGTCATCATGTGCGGGTGCGGGTGGTACCAGTAGGTACCGGCGCTCCCCTTCGGCAGCGTGAAGCGGTACACGCGCGACGCGCCGGGCGCGACGGGATCGGACGGGTTGCCGTCCTGGTCGGGCGGCACCGGCAGGCCGTGCCAGTGGATCGTCGACGGTTGCGGCAGCTTGTTCACGAACTTGATCTCGACCGTGTCGCCCTCGCGCACGTCGATCAGCGGACCAACGACTGGGCCCTGCGTGCCCGCGCCGAACTGCCAGAACGTGGTCGGCCGCGCACCGTGCAGCATCGGGCGCGCCACCGGCTGGGCCACCAGCGTGGCCCGGAACGTGCCGGGATCACGGCTTTCGTTCGCGAGCGTACGCAGCGCCGCGAGCGGCGCGCCGGCCGGCAGTGCGTCG
Source organism: Burkholderia cepacia ATCC 25416 (assembly GCF_001411495.1). NCBI lineage: Bacteria > Pseudomonadati > Pseudomonadota > Betaproteobacteria > Burkholderiales > Burkholderiaceae > Burkholderia > Burkholderia cepacia. Next base: position 111,179 of record NZ_CP012981.1, read on the forward strand.
GCGGCAGCGAGCGCGGCCGGCGCGGACTTGCCATGCTGCCCGTGACCCGCCATTCCTGACATGTCCGACATGCCGGGCATGTCGTCCATCGAGTCCATGCCGGCGTGACCGGCATGCTGCGCCCACGCGGCGCGGGCGAACAGCGACGCGGCCGCGACACCGATGGCGCGCGACAGGAAGGTTCTCCGTATCATCAAATCGTTCCTCGTTATCCATGCTGCGTCGCACGGCCGCCGCGACGCCCGCGCCGGCCGGCTGAAGCGCCGATGCGCGACGCCAATCCTGATGCCCGCGTCATCATAACCGCAGGCTCATATCGAGACGCGTCGCCGCCGGACGGGCGGCGATACGCCGCAGACTCGACAACGCCGCGCTGGATTCAGCACGCATCGACCGGCATCGTCGATCGGCGATCCGCAGCCCTTCACTCGCTCCCCCAGCACCACAGGCCGCCCGCCCCATGCAGTCTCCAGGCGGCCGCCCGGCGCCTGCCGTTCAGCCACGCCCCAGCACCGGCCGCGTCGCCGGTTCGCAAACCCGCCAATATTTCACGATGCGGAACAACTCTCTGCGTTGTAAAAATTCGTGGTGCAGGGCACAAATTTCCCGTTTCGCGATGCCGAAAAACGTTCCGCAATACAAAACACCGAATGCAAATATTTGTTTTTGAAAGAGAATTTTTGTTTAGTGGAGCCGTTCGACATGCACCATCCAACCGGGTCGCGGACGTAGACTTTGTCCCATGCACTGACGCTTCGCCACGACGTTCGATAAGGAACGCGGCGCAAGCAGCCAGTCGGGCCACAGCCGGTCGAACCGGCAGACGGCACAACAGAATCGCTTGTGATCAGAAAGGGAGAACGGAAATGAAGGGATTTCGCTTTGGTTCAGCGCTCGGGTCGTTCTACATCCTGCCGGGTAACGGTGGCTGGGAAGCGACGTTCGGCAACGCCCTGCTCGGCGCATTCTCGTGCCCCGAAGTGGCGGCCGACCACATCTCCCGCGGCGACTGCGAGCAACTGTCCGAACTGGACACGGCAACGCTCGAAGTGCCGCACGAAATCGCCGAATGGGAAATCGTTCACGTCTGAATGGCAAGCCTGCAACAAAAAACGCCCCGGGCGACCGGGGCGTTTTTTTCTTGTAACGGGCGGGGGGCAGCCAGGCCCGCCCCGCCGTCACTTGCTTCAACTCGCGCGATCGCGCGGCCCGCGTCAGGCAACCGCGTCGACGATGGCGTTCAGCGTCGCGCTCGGGCGCATCGCCTGGCTCGTCAGGTCGACGTTCGGACGATAGTAGCCGCCGATGGCCTGCGCCTTGCCCTGCGCGGCAGCCAGCTCTTCCAGAATGCGCGCTTCGTTGTCGGACAACGACTTCGCCACGCCTTCGAACTGCGCCTTCAGCGCCGCGTCCTCGGTCTGCTCGGCCAGCGCCTGCGCCCAGTACAGGCACAGGTAGAAGTGGCTGCCGCGGTTGTCGAGGCCGCCGACCTTGCGCGCCGGCGACTTGTTCTCGTCCAGGAACTTGCCGGTCGCCTGGTCGAGCGTCTTCGCGAGCACGAGCGCCTTCGGGTTCTGGTACGCGTTGCCGAGGTGTTCGAGCGATGCCGCGAGCGCGAGGAATTCGCCGAGCGAATCCCAGCGCAGGAAGCCTTCCTCGACGAACTGCTGCACGTGCTTCGGCGCGGAGCCGCCCGCACCCGTTTCGAACATCCCGCCGCCGGCCATCAGCGGCACGATCGACAGCATCTTCGCGCTGGTGCCGAGTTCCATGATCGGGAACAGGTCGGTCAGGTAGTCGCGCAGCACGTTGCCGGTGACCGAGATCGTGTCCTTGCCCGCGCGGATGCGCTCGAGCGAGAAGCGTGTCGCGTCGACCGGCGTCATCACGCGGATGTCGAGGCCGTTCGTGTCGTGGTCCTTCAGGTAACGCTCGACCTTCGCGATGATCTGCGCGTCGTGTGCGCGTGCCGGATCGAGCCAGAACACGGCCGGTACGCCGGTCGCGCGCGCGCGGTTGACCGCGAGCTTGACCCAGTCCTGCACCGGTGCGTCCTTCGTCTGGCACATGCGCCAGATGTCGCCCGACTCCACCGCATGCTCGAGCAGCACGTTGCCCGCTTCGTCGGTGACGCGCACGACGCCATCCGCCGGGATCAGGAACGTCTTGTCGTGCGAACCGTATTCTTCAGCCGCCTGCGCCATCAGGCCCACGTTCGGCACGCTGCCCATCGTGACCGGGTCGAACGCGCCGTGCTGCTTGCAGTCCTCGATCACGGCCTGGTAGACACCGGCGTAGCAACGATCCGGAATCACGGCCTTCGCGTCGTACAGCTGGCCGTCCGGGCCCCACATGCCGCCCGAATCGCGGATCATCGCCGGCATCGATGCGTCGACGATCACGTCGCTCGGCACGTGCAGGTTCGTGATGCCCTTGTCCGAGTTGACCATCGCAAGGCGCGGACGCACCGCGTATTCGGCCTTGATGTCGGCTTCGATCGCTTCGCGCGTGTCGGCCGGCAGGTCCTTCAGGCGCGCGTACAGGTCGCCGATCCCGTTGTTCGGGTTGAAGCCGGCCTGCGCCAGCACGTCTGCGTGTTTCGCAAGCGCGTCGCGGTAGAACACCGACACGAAGTGACCGAACAGGATCGGGTCCGAGACCTTCATCATGGTCGCCTTCAGGTGCACCGAGAACAGCACGTCCTGCGCCTTCGCGTCGGCGATCTGCGCTTCGATGAAGCTGCGCAGCGCGTTGCGGCTCATCACCGATGCGTCGATGACTTCACCCGCCTTCACGGCCGTCTTTTCCTTCAGCACCTTCTTCGCGCCGTCGGTCGTCGTGAGTTCGATCTTCACGCTGCCGGCTTCGGCGATCAGCGCCGACTTCTCGCTGCCGTAGAAGTCGCCTTCGCTCATGTGCGCGACGTGCGCCTTCGACGTGGCTTTCCACGCGCCCATCTTGTGCGGATGCTTGCGTGCGTAGTTCTTGACCGACAGCGGCGCGCGGCGGTCGGAGTTGCCTTCGCGCAGCACCGGGTTCACCGCGCTGCCCTTGATCTTGTCGTAGCGGGCCTTGACGGCCTTCTCTTCGTCCGTCGACGGATCTTCCGGATAGGCCGGCAGCGAATAGCCCTGCGCCTGCAGTTCGGCGATCGCGGCCTTGAGCTGCGGCACCGATGCGCTGATGTTCGGCAGCTTGATGATGTTCGCTTCCGGCTTCAGCGTGAGCTGGCCCAGTTCGGCCAGATCGTCGGAACCCTTCTGCTCGGGCGGCAGGACGTCTGCGAATGCCGCGACGATGCGGCCGGCGAGCGAGATGTCGCGCGTTTCGACGGCGACGCCGGACGAACGCGTGAAGGCCTTGACGATCGGCAGCAGCGAATAGGTCGCGAGCGCGGGCGCTTCGTCAGTGAGGGTGTAGATGATCTTGGGCGAAGTGGACATGGTCGATGCGTTGCTACGTGAAAATTTGGACTGAGGAGCGCCGGCGGTAACCGGCGGGGAGCGACCGGGTCGGTCGCGAAAGGGGCGCGCCGGCTCAGCCGGGCGGTGGTGTTGCGAGGGCCGTCATGTTCTACCTTGCAGGGCCTCCGGGCCGCATCGCGGCGCCGCGGCCCGCTTGCCGGACCGCCCTGCCAACAAACCTGCCATCCACGAAACGCTCCGGCGCCGGCAGTCAGCGCCGGGGCGGCCGGCACCTGCCGGCCCACCCCGGAAGGGGACTTACATGTTCTCGATCAGCACTTCACCGAAGCCCGAGCACGACACCTGCGTCGCACCTTCCATCAGGCGCGCGAAGTCGTACGTGACGCGCTTCTGCAGGATCGACTTCTCCATCGCGGCGATGATCGTGTCGGCTGCTTCCGTCCAGCCGAGGTGGCGCAGCATCATTTCCGCCGACAGGATCTCGGAACCCGGGTTCACGTAATCCTTGCCCGCGTACTTCGGTGCCGTGCCGTGCGTCGCCTCGAACATCGCGACCGAATCCGACAGGTTCGCGCCCGGCGCGATCCCGATGCCGCCGACCTGCGCGGCCAGTGCGTCGGAGATGTAGTCGCCGTTCAGGTTCAGCGTGGCGATCACGTCGTATTCGGCCGGGCGCAGCAGGATCTGCTGCAGGAACGCATCGGCAATCGAATCCTTGATGACGATCTCGTTGCCCGTCTTCGGGTTCTTCACGCGCATCCACGGGCCGCCGTCGATCAGCTCGCCGCCGAATTCCTTCTGCGCCAGCGCGTAGCCGGCGTCACGGAACAGGCCTTCCGTGAACTTCATGATGTTGCCCTTGTGCACCAGCGTGACCGACTTGCGATCGTTGTCGATCGCGTACTGGATCGCCTTGCGCACGAGACGCTCGGTGCCTTCGGTCGACACGGGCTTGACGCCGATCCCCGAGGTTTCCGGAAAGCGGATCTTCTTCACGCCCATCTCGTCCTGCAGGAACTTGATGACCTTCTTCGCCTGCTCGGAACCCGCGGCCCATTCGATGCCCGCGTAGATGTCTTCCGAGTTCTCGCGGAAGATCACCATGTCGATCTTTTGCGGCTCGCGCACCGGCGACGGCACGCCCTTGAAGTACTGCACCGGGCGCAGACACACGTACAGGTCGAGTTCCTGGCGCAGCGCGACGTTCAGCGAACGGATGCCGCCGCCGACCGGGGTCGTGAGCGGCCCCTTGATCGACACCACGTATTCCTTGAGCACCTGCAGCGTTTCGTCCGGGAGCCACACGTCCGGGCCGTACACCTTCGTCGCCTTCTCGCCCGCGAAGATCTCCATCCAGTGGATCTTGCGCTTGCCCTTGTAGGCGTGCGCGACCGCCGCGTCGACAACCTTGATCATGACCGGCGTGATATCGAAGCCCGTACCGTCGCCTTCGATATAGGGAATGATCGGCTGATCGGAAACGTTGAGCGAGAAGTCCTTGTTGACGGTGATCTTGTCACCGCCTTCCGGAACCTTGATGTGCTGATACGGCATGATCGACTCCAGTGACGTGGCTGAGCAGGTGATGCTGGTCGAAGCTGCGCGCGCGGCGGGGGCGCGGCATGGCCACCCCGTGACGGCAACAGCGAGCCGCTATTCTAGCGCCCCAACCGGGCACTTCGGCATGAAGCGCGGCACTGCGTATCAAGACCCCACTTATGTCTTATATAAGACAGAGGACTTGGCGTTCCGTATTATGCATTAAGATTCCGCCATTTGCCATAGACCGCCCGCCCCCGCCTCCCGCGGCGCGCCGGGCGGACGACCCGCCATGAACCTGATCGCCCTCAACAAGCCGTTCGGCACGATTTGCCAGTTTTCCGCGCACGAGACGCGCCCGTCGCTCGGCGACTGGGTAAAAACGCCCGGCGTCTACGCGGCCGGCCGGCTCGACGCGGACAGCGAGGGGTTGCTGCTGCTCACCGACGACGGCGCGCTGCAGGCGCGCATCGCCGAGCCGCGCCACAAGCTCGTGAAGCGCTACTGGGCACAGGTCGAGGGCGCGCCGGGCGCCGCCGACCTGAAGGCGCTCGCGCGCGGCGTCGACCTCGGCGACTACGTGACGCGGCCATGCCACGCCGAATTCATCGAACCGCCCGACGCGCTGTGGCCGCGCAACCCGCCGATCCGCTACCGCGCCGCGATCCCGACGACATGGATCGAACTCGCGATCACCGAAGGCAAGAACCGGCAGGTGCGCCGGATGACGGCGGCCGTCGGCTTCCCGACGTTGCGCCTGGTACGCGTCGGCATCGGTGCACTGGATATATTCGCGCTCGACATTGCACCGGGAGAAACAATCGCGCTGCCGCCGCGCGCGCCGTGGGACGGTTTCGCGCCCGCCGGATGACGAATTCGGGACGGGCGAATTTTTCGTCATCTTTTTCGTCAACCGCCCGCGAAGATCGCGCGTTAAACCACGCAGATGCCAACCTTAGCTATCCGGCATTGGCAGCCGAACCGTGTTTGCGTCACGAAAGCGACGTTTTTATCGAATACGATTCGGCGCCCGCAGCGCAATGAGAAATTTCTCGAAGCGTCTGTCAACCGAAAGGTGGATGGCACCGTTAGACGACATGACTCCTATTGCCGGGTCATTTGGTTAATTAACTAAAGCTGAGGAACACAACATGAACAAACTGATCGCCGCTCTGGTCGCTGGCCTCTTCGCAACGGCTGCTTTCGCACAAGCATCGGCTCCGGAAGCTGCTCCGGCTGCTGCTGAAGCTGCTTCGGCACCGGCTAAGCACGCTGCTAAGAAGCACCACGCAGCTAAGAAGCACCACAAGGCATCGAAGAAGGCTGCAGCAAGCGACGCAGCAGCACCGGCAGCTGCTTCGAACTAAGTAAGCTTGCTGTAATAACGCAGTCAAGAACACGCAGTCTTGCCGTTCTTACGGCGTTGAAAGGCAGATCACCGCGAGGCGATCTGCCTTTTTCTTTTATGTGCCCGCCGGCGCGCATCGCGTACCATGCGGGTCTTGTTTTCCAGATAGGAGCCTTGCTGTGCAATTCTCCCTGCGCTCGTCGCTCGGCCGCCTTGCGCGCGCCGCCGTGTTTCCCGCCGCGCTCGCCGTCCTCGCGCTCGGCATGCAGGCCGCCAGCGCGCAAGTACCGCCCGGCGCCAAGCAGCCGAGCGAATTCCCGCGCGTGAAGCTGCGCGCCGGCATGTACGTGATCGACGCGGCCGTCGCCGCGAACGACCCCGACCGCGAACAGGGGCTGATGTACCGTTCGCAGCTCGCGCCGAACGAAGGCATGCTGTTCGTGTTCAACGAGAACGCGGTGCACTGCTTCTGGATGAAGAACACGCTGATCCCGCTGTCGATCGCGTTCATCCGCGCGGACGGCACGATCACCGACATCGACGAGATGAAGGCCGAGACGACCGACAACCACTGCCCGCGCAACAACGGCGTCTATGCCCTCGAAATGAGCAAGGGCTGGTTCGCGGCGAAGGGCATCAAGCCCGGGATGAAGCTCGAAGGGCTGCCGCAAGCCCAGTAACGGATATCGCCGCGCCGCCGACCCGCGTCACGTCACGTGACGTCACGTCACGCCGCGCCGCGTACCGACCCAAGCCGGCCGCCCGTTGCGCGCCGGCTTTTTTTTCGCCTGCCGGCGGCGGCGCCCGCCTTGATTCGGCCAACACTGCCCGCATCTGCAAAAGCCACGGACAAGCGCTATCCTTTAAATCTCGCTAGTCCAGCCCGGGCCGGCCCAGCCGGCCCGCTTACGATCCGAACCTAAGGAGGTTCACGTGCCCCGCAAAACCCCCATCGAGCGCTATCGCAATATCGGGATCAGTGCTCACATCGATGCCGGCAAGACCACGACGACCGAGCGCATCCTGTTTTACACCGGCGTGAGCCACAAGATCGGTGAAGTGCACGACGGCGCGGCCACGATGGACTGGATGGAGCAGGAGCAGGAACGCGGCATCACGATCACGTCGGCCGCGACCACGGCCTTCTGGAAGGGCATGGCCGGCAACTATCCGGAGCACCGGATCAACATCATCGACACGCCCGGGCACGTCGACTTCACGATTGAAGTCGAGCGCTCGATGCGCGTGCTCGACGGCGCGTGCATGGTCTACGACTCGGTCGGCGGCGTGCAGCCGCAGTCCGAAACCGTCTGGCGCCAGGCCAACAAGTACAAGGTGCCGCGCATCGCGTTCGTCAACAAGATGGACCGCATCGGCGCCGATTTCTTCCGCGTGCAGCGGCAGATCGGCGAGCGCCTGAAAGGCGTCGCCGTGCCGATCCAGATTCCGATCGGCGCGGAGGATCATTTCCAGGGCGTCGTCGACCTCGTGAAGATGAAGGCGATCGTGTGGGACGACGAAAGCCAGGGCGTGAAGTTCACGTACGAGGACATCCCCGCGAACCTCGTCGAGCTCGCGCACGAATGGCGCGAGAAGATGGTCGAGGCCGCGGCGGAAGCGAGCGAGGAACTGCTCGAGAAGTACCTGCACGACCATGAATCGCTGACCGAGGACGAGATCAAGGCCGCGCTGCGCAAGCGCACGATCGCGAACGAGATCGTGCCGATGCTGTGCGGCAGCGCGTTCAAGAACAAGGGCGTGCAGGCGATGCTCGACGCGGTGATCGACTACCTGCCGTCGCCCGTCGACGTGCCCGCGATCCTCGGCCACGACTTCCACGATCCGGAAAAGCCGGCGGAACGTCATCCGAGCGACGACGAGCCGTTCTCGTCGCTCGCGTTCAAGATCATGACCGACCCGTTCGTCGGCCAGCTGATCTTCTTCCGTGTGTATTCGGGCGTCGTCGAATCGGGCGACACGGTGCTGAACGCGACCAAGGACAAGAAGGAACGGCTCGGCCGGATCCTGCAGATGCACGCGAACGAGCGCAAGGAAATCAAGGAAGTGCGCGCGGGCGACATCGCGGCGGCCGTCGGCCTGAAGGAAGCGACCACCGGCGACACGCTGTGCGATCCGGCGAAGCCGATCATCCTCGAGAAGATGGAATTCCCGGAACCGGTGATCTCGCAGGCCGTCGAGCCGAAGACGAAGGCCGACCAGGAAAAGATGGGCCTCGCGCTGAACCGTCTCGCGCAGGAAGATCCGTCGTTCCGCGTGCAGACCGACGAAGAGTCCGGCCAGACGATCATTTCGGGGATGGGCGAGCTTCACCTCGAAATCCTGGTCGACCGGATGAAGCGTGAATTCGGCGTCGAAGCGACGGTCGGCAAGCCGCAGGTCGCGTATCGCGAGACGGTGCGCACGACGGCGTCCGACGTCGAGGGCAAGTTCGTCAAGCAGTCGGGTGGCCGCGGTCAGTACGGCCATGCGGTGATCACGCTCGAGCCGAACCCCGGCAAGGGCTACGAGTTCCTCGACGAGATCAAGGGCGGCGTGATTCCGCGTGAATTCATCCCGGCCGTCGACAAGGGCATCACCGAAACGCTGAAGAGCGGCGTGCTCGCGGGCTACCCGGTCGTCGACGTGAAGGTGCACCTGACGTTCGGCTCGTACCACGACGTCGACTCGAACGAAAACGCATTCCGGATGGCCGGTTCGATGGCGTTCAAGGAAGCGATGCGCCGCGCGAAGCCGGTGCTGCTCGAGCCGATGATGGCCGTCGAGGTCGAGACGCCCGAGGAGTTCATGGGCAACGTGATGGGCGACCTGTCGAGCCGTCGCGGCATCGTGCAGGGGATGGAAGACATCGCGGGCGGCGGCGGCAAGCTCGTGCGCGCCGAGGTGCCGCTCGCGGAGATGTTCGGCTATTCGACGTCGCTGCGTTCGGCCACGCAGGGCCGCGCGACCTACACGATGGAGTTCAAGCAGTACGCGGAAACGCCGGCCAACGTATCGGAAGGCGTGATCAGCGCGAAAGTGAAGTAAGCGCGGCGCGATCTCGCGCTGTCGCACGTAGCAAGGCCCGTCCGGAACCGGACGGGCCTTTTTTCATTCGTGCACGCCGTGCACGCGGCTTTTTTGATCGGCACGACCGGTATTTTTTTCGCGTGCCACAATGCAGCGCGAATCGTCAGATGGAACGTCCCGATGCCGCCCACCCCTGCCCTGCGCCGCCTGCTGATCCTCTATGCCGGCCTGATCGCCGCGAACGCCGCCGTCTGGCTGTGGGCGCTCGCCGTGTTGCGCGATCATCCGCTGCTGCTCGGCACCGCGGCGATCGCTTACGGGCTCGGGCTGCGTCACGCGGTCGACGCCGATCACATCGCCGCGATCGACGTTGCCACGCGCAAGCTGATGCAGGACGGCCAGCGTCCGGTGAGCGTCGGGCTGTTCTTCTCGCTCGGCCATTCGACGATCGTGATCGCCGCGACGCTCGGCATCGCGCTGACGGCATTCGCGCTGCGCGACCGGTTCGATGCGTTCCGCGAGATCGGCGGCACGATCGGCACGGCGGTGTCGGCCACCTTCCTGCTCGTGCTCGCGTGCGTGAACCTGGCGATCCTGCGCGACGTGTGGCGGCGCTATCGCGGCGCGCACGGGCATGGGCACGCGCACGATGCGGCGCATGTACACCGCCCGGCCGGGCTCGTGTCCCGGCTGCTGCGTCCGCTGTTCCGGTTCGTGTCGAAGAGCTGGCACATGTATCCGGTCGGCGTGCTGTTCGGGCTCGGTTTCGATACTGCAACCGAAATCGGCCTGCTCGCGATCGCGGCCACACAGGCGAGCCAGGGGCTGCCGGTCTATACGGTCATGCTGTTTCCCGCGCTTTTCACCGCCGGCATGACGCTGATCGACTCGACCGATAACGTGCTGATGATTCACGCGTATGGCTGGGCGATGGACGATCCGCAGCGCAAGCTGCTCTACAACGCGAGCATCACGTTCGTGTCGGCGGCCGTCGCGCTGGCGATCGGCGGGATCGAGGCAGCCGGCCTGCTGGCCGACAAGTTGTCGCTGACGGGCCCCGTGCGCGACGCGCTCGATGCGGTCGGCGAGCGCTTCGGCTCGATCGGCTACGGCATCGTCGCCCTGTTCCTCGTCTGCTGGATCGCATCGATCCTGTTCCACCGCTGGCAGCGCGCGGCCGATGCGCCCGCGCGCTGAACTTAGCTCAGACGTTTCATTCCGGAAACAAAACTCCTACCAAAGACGTTGCATGCGCCGTCGCGCGCTGCGCGCGCCTTGTGCCGCGGGCTCAAGCGGCCGATGGCACGGATCTGGCAGATAGGGCTTCGCACGGCGGGCCCGCATGCCGCTCCGCGATCGAGGCTGGCGTCCAGCGCCGGCCCGAAGGCGATCGGCTGCCGACAGGACTACGAACCTTTACCGGCCCCCTGCACTACACGTAGATTGCCGCGCGGCGACGAGGCATCGCGCGCATGGGGAGGCCATGATGCTCAAGACGAAACGACCGTTCCGCACGACGGGACGGTGCCATCGCGCAACCTTGTTCGCCGCAGCCGCGTTCGCGTGCTGCTGCTCGTATGCCGTCGCACAGGACGCGACACCGGACTCCGCGCCCGATGCCGTTGCCGGCGCGGACGCCGTCATGATGCTGGTCGACGACGCTTCGCCGTGCGCAGCGAATCCGGCTGCGTGCTCGGTGCACGTCTTCGCCGGTGGGCGCGCCGGCGGGAATGGCGCTGGTGCGACCGGCAATGGCAGCGGCAGCAGCCCCGGTAGCGGAAATGGCAATGGCGGCGGCAGCGGCAACAACGGGAACGGTACCGTCGGACCTGCCGGCGTCGGCGGAACGACGAGCGGAACATCCAGCGGTACGAGCGGTTCGGGTGGCTCGGGCCGCGGTGGCAACGCGTCTGGTAACGGTGGTTCGGGAGGGTCTTCCGGTGGGGGTTCTTCCGGCGGCGGCTCTTCCGGCGGTGGGTCTTCCGGCGGTGGTGGTTCTTCCGGTGGTGGTTCTTCCGGTGGTGGTTCTTCCGGTGGTGGTTCTTCCGGTGGTGGTTCTTCCGGTGGTGGTTCTTCCGGTGGTGGTTCTTCCGGTGGTGGTTCTTCCGGTGGTGGTTCTTCCGGTGGTGGTTCTTCCGGTGGTGGTTCTTCCGGTGGTGGTTCTTCCGGTGGTGGTTCTTCCGGTGGTGGTTCTTCCGGTGCTGGTTCTTCCGGCGGGGGTTCTTCCAGCGGTGGCTCTTCCGGTGGTGGCTCTTCCGGCGGCGGTTCTTCCGGCGGCGGTTCTTCCGGCGGCGGTTCTTCCGGCGGTGGGTCTTCCGGCGGTGGGTCTTCCGGCGGCGGTTCTTCCGGCGGCGGTTCTTCCGGCGGCGGTTCTTCCGGCGGCGGTTCTTCCGGCGGCGGCGGTCACGGCAATGGTGGCGGCCATGGCGATGGCGGTGGTCACGGCAATGGCGACGGCGGTGGTCACGGCGATGGGGGCGGCCACGGCAACGGCGGTGGCCATGGCAGCGGTGACGGCGGCGGTCACGGTAACGGCGATGGTGGTGGTCACGGTAACGGCGGTGGCCACGGCAACGGCGATGGTGGTGGTCACGGCAATGGCGATGGCGGCGGTCACGGTAACGGCGGTGGCCACGGCAACGGCGATGGCGGTGGTCACGGCAATGGCGACGGCGGCGGTCACGGTAACGGCGGTGGCCACGGCAACGGCGATGGCGGTGGTCACGGCAATGGCGATGGTGGTGGTCACGGCAATGGTGGCGGCCATGGCAACGGCGATGGCGGCGGTCACGGCAACGGCGATGGTGGTGGTCACGGTAACGGCGGTGGCCACGGCAACGGCGATGGTGGTGGCCACGGCAACGGCGGCGGCCATGGCAACGGCCATGGCAACGGCGATGGCGGCGGTCACGGCAACGGCGGTGGCCATGGCAGCGGCGATGGCGGCGGTCACGGCAACGGCGGTGGCCATGGCAGCGGCGATGGCGGTGGCCATGGCGACGGTGGCAACGGTGGCCACGGCAATGGCGGTGGCAACGGCAATGGAAACGGCAGCGGCGGCGCCGGCAATGGCGGGGCCAACGGTGTCGGCAATGGCCATGGCAGCGGGAACGGCAATGGCGGCGGTCACGGCAACGGCGGATCCTCCGGAGGCAACCACTGACCTGCAGCGTTGCCCGGCCGGGCGTCGTCAGAGCATCTCGAGCGCGCGCTTGCTGCGTGGCGGACGGAAGTACGCGTCAAGCTGCGCGCGCTCGTCGTCGCTGAACATGAAATCGAGCGCGGCCCGGTTGTCGCGCACGTGCTCGATGCGCGACGCCTTCGGGATCGCGAAAACCCCCGGCTGCGCGAGCACCCACGCGAGCGCGACGCGCATCACCGACACCCCGCGCTGCCGTGCGATCTCGTCGAGCGGCGAGCGCTTCGGCAGCCGTCCGTGATCGACCGGGCTGTAGGCCATCGCCGGCATCCCGTGCCCGGCAAGCCATGGCAGCAGGTCGAATTCCGGGCCGCGCCGCGCGATGTTGTAGAGGATCTGGTTGGTCGCGCACGCGCCGCCGCCGGCTTCATCGACGAGCTCGGCCATGTCGGCCGTATCGAAGTTGCTGACACCCCAGTGACGGATCTTGCCCGCGCGCTGCAGCGCTTCGAAGCCTTCGACCGTTTCATCGAGCGGCACCGAGCCGCGCCAGTGCAGCAGATACAGGTCGAGGCGATCGGTACGCAGGCGCTTGAGGCTCGCATCGCACGCGGCAACGACGCCGCGCCGGCTCGCATGATGCGGATAGACCTTGCTGACAAGGAACACGTCGTCGCGCAGGCCCGCGAGCGCCTCGCCGACCAGTTCCTCGGTCGCGCCGTCGCCGTACATCTCGGCCGTATCGACCAGCGTCATTCCGAGCGCGACGCCTTCGCGCAGCGCGGCGATCTCGTCCGCGCGCCGGGCCGGCCGCTCGCCCATCTCCCACGTGCCCAGGCCAAGCTTCGGAATCGTCTCGCCGTCCGGCAGGACGACCGTGGCGATCGTGTCTGTCATGCGTTCCTCGTTGCGGATTCGTGGCCGCGCACCGCGACCCAGGCATGGAATACGACGCATCAGTGTAGTCAATCGGCGCGCAATTCACCTATTGCACGGCAAAAACCGGCTATAACGGCGCCACGCGATGACTTAGAATGGCCGCAACCTGATCGATACCCACTCCATGAAGGCATCCACGGACGACCGCTGGCAGGACCTGCGCCCCGACCCCGACAACGACACGCCGCTCTACCTGCAGCTCGCCCGCAAGCTCGGCGACGCGATCCACGACAACCGCTGGACAGCCGGCGAGGCATTGCCCTCCGAGCGCGTGCTGTCCGATGCACTGGGCGTATCGCGCATCACCGCGCGCAAGGCGATCGCGCTGCTCGTCGAGCAAGGCCTGATTCGCCGCACGCAGGGTGCCGGCAATTTCATCCAGCCGCGCTACGAGGATCCGCTGTCGCGGCTGTCGAGCTTCAGCGAAATGCTCGAACGGCGCGGCTTCAAGCCGAGCTCGCAATGGCTCGCACGCGAGATCCAGCCGGCGAACCGCGACGAAGTGATCCAGCTCGGGCTGTCGCCGGCCGCATCGGTCACGCGCCTGAAACGCCTGCGCCTCGCCGACGGCATCGTGATGGCCGTCGAGAATTCGACGTTTCCCGCGACGCTGATCCCCGATCCGCAGGCAATCGGCGATTCGCTGTACAGCTATCTCGAAGCGCGCGGCACGCCGATCGTGCGCGCGCTGCAGCATTTCCGCGCGGTCAACGCGACCGACGAGATCGCCGAGCAGATGGGCATCGCACCGCACGACGCGCTGCTGCTGATCACACGAATCGGCTATACGTCGGACCAGCGCGCGATCGAACTGACCGATACCTACTGCCGCAACGACTACTACGACTTCGTCGTCGAACTGCGCAAGTAACGCAGGCCGCGCCGCCGGCGCTTATAGCCAGCGCGCATCGTCGGTGCCGGGCGGCACGGACGGGCGCGCAAGCGACGGCGGTGTCACCGATAACCGCTCGGCGGGCCGCACCGCGTCGAGCATGCCGAACGGCGACGCGATGCGCTCGATCCGGTCGCGTACGTCGGCGCGCGCGAAATCGGGTGCCTGCAGGCCGTCCGGCACGATACCGAACGACTGCAGCCAGCGGCCCGTCTGCGCGAGCGACAGTCGCACGTGCCAGCTTCCCCCTTCGCGTGCCCGGCGCGCGAGCGCGATCATCGCGCCGAACGCCGCGAGATAACCCGTTGCATGATCGAGCGCCTGGCACGGCAGGTGGCGCGGCGCGTTCGCGTGCGCGGCCTGCTGTTCCTGCCACGCGATCCCGCTCGCCGACTGCACGAGACTGTCGAAGCCGCGCCGCTGCGCCCACGGCCCCGCATGCCCGTATGCCGATATCGACACGCACACGATGCCGGGCCGCCGCGCCGCCAGCGCGAGCGGTCCGAAGCCGCGCGCCGCGAGCGCGCCGGGCCGGTACGACTGCAGGAACACATCCGCATCGCGTGCGAGCGCGTGCAGCGTATCGACGCCCGCGTCGTCGCGCAGGTCGATCCACGTCGAACGCTTGCCACGCCCGTTGTCGATCACGAGCGGCGCGATGTTCGGCAGGTGCGGGCCGTTGACGAGCAGTGTCTGCGCGCCGTGCGACGCCAGCGTGCGGCCCGCGACCGGCCCCGCGATGATCCGCGTGAGATCGAGCACGCGCACACCGGCAAGCGGCTGGCCGGCGTCGCCCCCGCCGATCGGCTCGACGGGGGCATCGCCGATCCGCTCGATCTCGAACAGCGGCAGCGAGGCGATCGCACGCGCCTGCTCGTGCGCCGACCACTCGTCAGGCGTTCTGATCAATGCGGCGCACAGCCCGGCCTCGGCCAGCGCGGTGTCGAGTTCTGCGCCGTCCCGCGTGCGGATCGCCGCGGCGACGTCGTCCCGCTTCGCGCCGCAGCCGAGCACGCCGAGCATCCCCTGCAGGTGATGCGGAAAGTTTGCGTGCAACTGGATCCAGCGCCCGTCGCGCGTCTCGTAGAAGCCCGTCACCGGATGACGCAACTCCGGCGGCGGGCCGTCGTCCACGCGCAGATAGCGTTCGCTGCGGAACGCGACGAGCGCGTCGCGCACCGATACGTCGACGGTTTGCGCAACGCCCGTGCGAAGCCGATGGCATTCGGCCGCCGCGAGCCCGGCTGCCGCGATCGTCGCCGCGGCCAGCGTGCCGACCCGGAAGGTCGACGGCAGCGTCGGGTCCTGCCCCGTCACGGTCGCGCGTGCCGGCGCGTCGGGGTCGCCGTGTGCGAGCCGCCACAGATGCGTCAACGCGAGTTCGGGTGTCATGGGGGGACGAGCCTTGGGGGAGACAGGATCGAGTCTAGAATTCGCGACCGTCGCGAGCAATCCTGGACGAAAGCCGGTCCGCCAGCGCCGGGAGGCTACGTCGGCAGCGATGCGGGCGCGTGACGCCGGCCGTCGCGCCATGCGACGAGCGGCCACCACCACGCCTGCGCGGCGCGCACGGCGGGCGCGTCGAGCGGACCGAACGCGAACGTCGCGCCGTGCGCCCCCGCGCTGACCCAGACGCGCATGCCGGGCGTGAGCGTCAGCGAATCGCCGGCGCCGAGCCAGTGATCGTCGATCCGGCCCTCGATCGTCACCCAGACCTCGCCGTCGGCCACCTCCAGTGCGGTGCGATCGACGATCCGCCACCGACCGGCCGGCTCGTCGCCTTCGATCACGTAAAGTCGCAGTTCGCGCATGGCAGCCTCCTGGTCGCACGGGTCCGATGGCACCAGTATTTCGGACAGCGGCAGCACACGGACAGATACGGCGGCAAACACTTTCGGCTGAACTGTACCGGTCACTCGACGAGGACAGGCACCCGCAGGCCGGACTTCGCACCGCCCTTGCGCCGAACCTGCACGGCGCGACGGCTTTCCCTACAATGTCGGCTGTCCCGCACCACCGCCCCGCCCCCATGTTCCAGCGCCCGCCTGCCGCCGCTCCCGGCGAAAAGAACCTCACCCTGATGCTCTGGCTCGTCGCAACGGGCTTCTTCATGCAGACGCTCGACTCGACGATCGTCAACACGGCGCTGCCGTCGATGGCCGCGAGCCTCGGCGAGTCGCCGCTGCGCATGCAGTCGGTGGTGATCGCGTACTCGCTGACGATGGCGGTGATGATCCCCGTGTCGGGCTGGCTCGCCGATACCTTCGGCACGCGGCGCGTGTTCTTCAGCGCGATCCTGGTGTTCTCGCTCGGCTCGCTGCTGTGCGCGAACGCGCATACGCTGCAGCAACTCGTCGCGTTCCGCGTCGTACAGGGGGTCGGCGGCGCGATGCTGCTGCCGGTCGGGCGACTCGCGGTGCTGCGCACGTTCCCGGCCGAACGCTACCTGTCCGCGCTGTCGTTCGTCGCGATTCCCGGCCTGATCGGCCCGCTGATCGGGCCGACGCTCGGCGGCTGGCTCGTGAAGATCGCGTCGTGGCACTGGATCTTCCTGATCAACGTGCCGGTCGGCGTCGCGGGCTGCATCGCGACCTTCTATTCGATGCCCGATTCGCGCAACCCGGCCGTCGGCCGCTTCGACCTGAAGGGCTATCTGCTGCTGACGATCGGCATGGTCGCGATCTCGCTGTCGCTCGACGGCCTCGCCGATCTCGGCATGCAGCACGCGGCCGTGCTCGTGCTGCTGATCCTGAGCCTTGCGTGCTTCGTCGCATACGGCCTGTACGCGGTGCGCGCGCCGCAGCCGATCTTCTCGCTCGAGCTGTTCAGGATCCACACGTTCAGCGTCGGGCTGCTCGGCAACCTGTTCGCGCGGATCGGCAGCGGCGCGATGCCGTACCTGATCCCGCTGCTGCTGCAGGTGAGCCTCGGCTACTCGGCGTTCGAGGCCGGGCTGATGATGCTGCCGGTGGCGGCGGCCGGGATGTTCTCGAAGCGGATCATCACGCGCCTGATCACGCGCTACGGCTATCGCAAGGTGCTGCTCGTGAACACGATCATGGTCGGCGTGATGATGGCGAGCTTCGCGCTGATGCGCGACACGGTGCCGGTCTGGGTGAAGGTCGTGCATCTTGCGCTGTTCGGCGGCTTCAACTCGATGCAGTTCACCGCGATGAACACGCTGACGCTCAAGGATCTCGGCACGGGCGGCGCGAGCAGCGGCAACAGCCTGTTCTCGCTCGTGCAGATGCTGTCGATGAGCCTCGGCGTCACGGTCGCGGGGGCGCTGCTCGCGACGTTCACGGGCATGCTGCGCACCGTGACGCCGAGCAACACGCTGCCGGCGTTCCATGCGACGTTCATCTGCGTCGGGATCATCACGGCCGCTTCCGCGTGGATCTTCGCGCAGCTCGCGCCCGAGATCCGCAGCACCGCGCGCAAGACCGACCCGTCCGAGCGCGCGTGACGCGTGACGCGCGCCGAACCGGGTCGGCGCGCACCATTGCGGTGCAGTCCGAGCCGTTCGATGCGCCGGCGATGACCGACGGCCCGGCCGCGACGCGCCGCCGCACGGGGTACGATGCCGTGCACGCTTCTTGCTCGCCTATTCTCTAGGTAAACTGGCAGTCTTCCTTCGGCCGACATCATGAGCATGATCGAAATCGATCCCCCCGGCTTTCAGCCGCCCCGCCCCGTCGCCGGCGACGACGGGAACCGGCGCACCGTGCTGTACGGCGGCTACACCGTGTTCAGCGTGTTCCAGCCCGTTTTCTCGGTGTCGCACCGCCGCGCGATCGGCTATCACGCGTCGCTGCGTGCGCACGACGAGGACAGCCGCCAGGTGGCGTCACACGAGGTGTTCACGCAGGCGGCGCGGCGCGGCGACCTGCTCGAGCTCGGCCGGCTCGCCGAATCGCTGCATCTCGGCAACTTCCACGCGTTCGACAGTCATGACGAATGGCTCTTCCTGAGCCTGCATCCGGCCGCGCTGATGGACACCGTCTACAGCGACGCCCTGCTCGCGAACCTGAAGGCGCTCGGGCTGCCGCCGCATCGCGTGGTGCTCGAAGTGCCCGAGCAGGCGGGCGGCGAAACGCCGCGCTACGCGGCGATCGTCGACGGGCTGCGCAAGGCCGGCTTCCTGATCGCGCTGGTCGGGTTCGGCGCGAAGCATTCGAACATCGACCGCGTGTGGCACCTGCATCCCGACATCGTCACGCTCGATCGCGGCATCCTCGCGCAGGCAAGCGAGCACTCGCATCTCGAACGCGTGCTGCCGGGGCTCGTGTCGCTGCTGCACGAATCCGGCCAGCTCGTGCTGATGGGCGGGCTCGCGACCGAGCGCGACGCGCTGATCGCACTCGAGTGCGATGTCGATTTCGTGCAGGGCCAGTATTTCGCGGGGCCGAGCGTCGAACCGGTGCAACCGCAGGCCGCCGCGGGCTGCATGGATACGCTGTCGGCCGCATTGCGGCTGCGCGTCGCGCAACGCGAGCGCACGCAGGCGGAACGGCTCGCACCGTACGTCGCGGCGCTCGAGGAAGCGAGCCGGAAGCTCGGCGCGGGCGAGCCGCTCACCGACGCGGCGGCCGTCGTACTCGGGCTGCCCGAGACCGCCCGGTGTTTCCTGCTCGACGCATCGGGGCGCCAGATCGGCGACAACGTGCTCGCGCGCGGCAGCGTATCGCAGCGCGCCAAGCGCTTCCGGCCGCTGCTGCACTCGGAAGGCGCGAGCTGGGAACGGCGCCCGTACTTCATCGACGCGATGCGCGCGCCGGGCCACGTGCACCTGACGTCCCCCTACCTGTCGATCAACGAGGCGCACCTGTGCGTGACCGCGTCGATCGCCGCGCCGGTCGCGACCGGCATGCAGGTGCTGTGCGTCGACATCAACTGGGAAGCGGCACTCAACCGCGAATGAGCGCACCGCCGCGCCGCGCTCACGCGGCGGCGGCCTTGCGCGCGATCAGCCGGTGCACGCGCTTGCCGGACGACGCGCTGACGACCTCGTGCTCGTCGATCACCTGCGTGCCCGCGCCGAGCGCCGCCCGCATCCGCGCCGAATCGAGCGGCGTGTAAAGGCGGCCGCGCTCGTCGCGCAACGCGCCGTTGCCGGCCACCCGCCAGCTCATGTACAACGTGCCGCCCGGCATCAGGAGCTCGGCCAGCCGCGCGGCGGCGGCCGCCGCGTCCGCCTGTTCGAGATGCATCACGACCGTTTCGCACAGCACGTTGCGAAACGCGCCGGACGGCACGCCGGCCAGCGCCGGCAGTGCGGCCAGCTCGAAGGTGAGGTCCGGATGGCGGCGCCGCGCCTCGTCGAGCAGTGCGACGCTCGCGTCGTAACCGCGCACGTCGAAGCCGCGCGACGCGAGCCAGGCCGTATCGCGCCCGGCTCCGCAGCCGACGTCCGCGGTCGGCCCCGGCGAAAAATGCTGCTCCAGCAGCGCGTACATGTCGTCTGGCGCGGCCTGGTCGAGCCAGTCCTGCGCGTATTGCGCGGCATGGGCGTCGTAGGCATCGAGAGTCGGGCGATCCACCATGGTGACAGCTCCGCATAAGCGTCGTATGACGCACCCCGCATCTTGGCCGCAGCACCTGCCGTGCAGCCCCCCACGCCCCGCGCGTCGGCTTGCGCGGCCCCTACGCGGCCCGCACGTCGCCCGCGCGCACCGCCTGCGCGGTCAACTCGGCCCACAGCGCGTCGCCGCGCCAGGCCGGGCGCGCCGCCGCACGTTCCGCGTCATGCACGAGCGCGCACAGTCGCGCATTGACGGGCGCCTGCGCGCCGACGCGCGCGGCCAGCCGCACGACCTCGCCGTTGATCCATTCGACTTCCGTCGCACGCTGCGCCGCGAGATCGTCCGACATCGACGAACGCGCGAGCGGGTCGATCGCGAGCATCCGGCCACCGAGCACGCGGAACGCGAAATCGGGCAAGTCGAGCACGGCCGGGATCCACGCGGCCGGCAACGGCGTCAACCGCGCAGGCCGGATCGCGGCCAGCGCCAGGCAGTGCAGCGCTTCGCGCTGCGCGAGCGCGACGCAGCGCCGGTACGCACGTTGCGCGAGTTCGTCGCGCAGCGGCAGGTTCGCGAGCGCATTGACCGCGTTGTTCAGGTTGAGCAGCAGCTTCGCCCACTGCACGGCCCGCATGTCGCGATGCAGTTCGAGCGGCAGCCCGGCGCGCGCGAATGCGTCGGCAAACGGCTGCAGCGCGGGAGACGCGTCGGCCGCAAGCGCGCCGGCCGAGCCCTGGTGAAACGCGCCGGGTCCGCGCTCGATCACGTTGAACGGCACCATGCCGGCCAGCACGGTTGCTTGGGGCAGCGCCTCGCGCAGCACGTCGGCATTGTGCAGGCCGTTCTGGAAGCTGATCACGACCGTGCCGGGCCTCAGCACGCCGGCAAGCTGCGCCGCGGCCTCACGCGTCGCGGCCGATTTCACCGCCACGAGCACGAGCCGCGCGGCCGCCGCAGCCGCCGGATCGGTCGTGAACACGACATCGGCCGGGGCGAGCGTCGCGCGATAGCCGCGCCGGTCGGTCAGCGTCAGCCCGTGCCGACGAATCGCATCGCCGATCCGTGCGCGGCCGACGAGCGTCACCTTCGCGCCGGCCGCCGCGAGCCGTCCGCCGAGATAGCAGCCGACGGCGCCCGCGCCGAATACGCAGACCGGTGCGTCAGACATGCGAATGCGCGCCGCCGTGCACGGGGCCGGCCCGCCGCTCGACTTCGCGGCGCACTTCGCCGCGCAGTCCCGCGAAGAACGCGACCTCGGCGACGACGAACAGCGGCCCGACCACCAGGCCGACCAGATCGTCGACGAAGGCGGGCTTGCGCCCTTCGAACCAGTGCCCGACGAACTGGACGATCCAGCCGACGACGAACGCGCCGATGCCGGTCGCGAGCCATTGCGCGGTCGGCAGCAACGCGAGCGCCTGCGCGGCCCACAGGCTCAGCGCGAACAGCGCGGTCATCACGATCCCGAACCGCAGGTCGAGCCGCAGATAGAACGCCGCGAACGCGACGGCGAGCAGCAGCGCCGGCGACAGCGCGACGCCGGCCGGCATCCCGAGCGCCGGCCGCGACAGCAGCACCTCGACCGCGAATACGATCATCGGGATTCCGACCAGATGCGTCGCGATGTTGCGCGCGTCGCGGTGGTAGGCCGCATATTGGGAAAGATGGTCTTCGAGCGTCTTCATCGCGTCTCCTGGTCGGTGGTTGAGCGCTATGATGCGCGTCACGCCCGAGAACCTCTGTCAGCTACCCGACATCGCGTGCCCATGCCCTCTTCGCTCGCCCCGTACCTGCCGCAGATCGAAGCGAACCCGTGGTTCGCCGCGCTGCCGCCCGCGTTGCGCGCGGACCTGCTCGCCCGCGCGGCGCTGCGCCGGCTGCCGGCCGGCCATGCGCTGTTCCGGCGCGGCGACCCGCCGTGCGGGCTGTACGCGGTACTGGCCGGTTCACTCACGATAGGTGCGGTCGACCCGCAGGGCAAGGAGGCGCTGCTGACGGTCGCCGAGCCCGTCACGTGGTTCGGCGAAATCGCGCTGTTCGACGGCCAGCCGCGCACGCACGACGCGATCGCGCTCGACGACGCGCTGCTGCTGCACGTCCCGCAGGCCGCGCTGCTCGCGATCCTCGACGCGACGCCGCAATACTGGCGGCAATTCGCGCTGCTGATGGCGCAGAAGCTGCGCCTGAGCTTCCTGACCGTCGAGTCGATGAGCGTGATGCCGGCCGCGCAGCGGCTCGCCGCCCGCCTGCTGATGATCGCCGACGGCTACGGCGGGATCAGCGCCGGCCGCACCCGCATCCGGCTGTCGCAGGAAAAGCTCGCGGCGATGCTGTCGCTGACGCGGCAGACCACCAACCAGTTGCTGAAGGCGCTGCAGGCCGACGGCGTCGTGCGGCTGCACGTCGGTGAAATCGAGCTCGTCGACGTCGACGCGCTGCGGCGCGCGAGCGGGCTGCCCGACGGCATGCGCTGAGCCGCGGCAGCGCCGTCACGCGGCCACCCCGCCGTCGCTGCGTTGCGCTATCGTGGCGGCTCGTCCGTTCATCCATCCGCCCCGCCTTGAGCACGTCGACCGCCTCCGCTCCCTCCCTCCATCCGTGGCCGGTGTTCATCGCATTCCTGCGGCTCGGCCTCACGTCGTTCGGCGGCCCGGTCGCGCATCTCGGCTACTTCCGCACCGAGTTCGTCACGCGGCGCGCCTGGCTCACCGAGCGCACCTACGCGGATCTCGTCGGGCTGTGCCAGTTCCTGCCGGGCCCTGCGAGCAGCCAGGTCGGGATGGCGATCGGCCTCGCGCGCGCAGGCTACGCGGGGATGTTCGCCGCGTGGCTCGGCTTCACGCTGCCGTCGGCGCTGCTGATGATGCTGTTCGCGCTCGGCGTGCACGCGACGGGCGCGCCGATCGAAGCCGGTGCATTGCACGGGCTGCGCATCGTGTCGGTCGCCGTGATCGCGCAGGCCGTGTGGGGCATGGCACGCACGCTGTGCCCGGATGCGCGCCGCGTCACGCTGATGGCCGCGGCCGCCAGCGTCGCGCTGCTCGCGCCGGCCGCGTGGACGCAGATTGCCGTGATCGTCGCGGCCGGATTGGCCGGCCTCGTGCTGCTGCCGCAGCCGGCGCGCGGCACCCACGATCCGTTGCCGCTGCACGTGTCGCCGCGCGCGGGCGCGCTGTGGCTCGCGCTGTTCGCCGCACTCCTCGTCGTACTGCCGTTAGCGGCCCGCGCGCTGCGCTCCGATACGCTTGCCGTCGTCGATGCGTTCTTCCGAACGGGTGCGCTCGTGTTCGGCAGCGGCCACGTGGTGCTGCCGCTGCTGCAGGCGGCCGTGGTCGCGCCCGGCTGGGTCGGCGATGCGGCGTTCCTGGCCGGTTACGGCGTCGCGCAGGCCGTGCCGGGGCCGCTGTTCACGTTCTCGGCCTTCCTCGGCGCGTCGCTGCGCCAGGCGCCGACCGGCTGGCTCGGCGGCACGATCGCGCTGGTGTCGATCTTCGCGCCGTCGTTCCTGCTGGTGGCCGGCACCGCGCCGTTCTGGGAGCGCCTGCGCCGCAGCACGCGGATGCAGGCCGCGCTCGCGGGCGTGAACGCGGCCGTCGTCGGGCTGCTGCTCGCGGCGCTCTATCACCCGGTCTGGACCGACACGATCATGGCGCCGCGCGACCTGGCCGCGGCACTCGTCGCATTCGTCGCGCTGGTGTTCTGGCGCGTGCCGCCATGGGCCGTCGTGATCGCGAGCGCGGCGCTCGGCTGGGGGCTCGGCCTCCTCGCCTGATTGGGCACGCGCGGCACGTTCCGCCGCGGCAAAAACAAAAAAGCCCTCGAAACGAGGGCTTTTCTGCTGGGTACCGCGCGCCGTGACGGCGCGCAGGTGCCGGACCTTACGCGAAGTTCTTCGCTGCGAAGTCCCAGTTCACGATGTTCCAGAACGCTTCGACGAACTTCGGACGTGCGTTGCGGTAGTCGATGTAGTACGCGTGTTCCCACACGTCGATCGTCAGCAGTGCCTTGTCGGCCGTCGTCAGCGGGGTCGCTGCGTTGCTCGTCGACACGATGTCGAGCGAACCGTCAGCCTTCTTCACGAGCCATGCCCAGCCCGAACCGAACGTGCCGACCGCGGCCTTCGTGAACGCTTCCTTGAATGCGTCGTACGAACCCCACTTCGCGTTGATCGCGTCGCCCAGCGCGCCCGTCGGTGCGCCGCCGCCGTTCGGCGACAGGCTGTTCCAGAAGAACGTGTGGTTCCAGATTTGCGCGGCGTTGTTGAAGATGCCGCCCGACGACTTCTTCACGATCTCTTCCAGCGACAGGTTTTCGAATTCCGTGCCCGGGATCAGATTGTTCAGGTTCGTCACATAAGCCTGATGGTGCTTGCCGTAGTGGTACTGGATCGTCTCGAGCGAGATGGTCGGCGCGAGTGCGTCTTCAGCGTACGGGAGCGGCGGGAGCGTATGAGCCATGGCGATTCCTTCGTTGAGTATGTAGGGGGCTTGTGTTGAATGCTGCCGAGCGTCCGATTGTAGGCGAGGACGAATAACCCCGCAAACTCACGGGCCATTTATCCGCGGTATGCGGAAAAGCGATGTTCGCGCATCGTCCACAGGGACGAGCCGATACCGCGCAACCGCCGTTCCCGCGCGTTTTTCCCGGTCGCGGCGCGTGCGCCGCTCACGTCAGATCGTATCGGCGAGGCGCGGCTGCACGTCGGCGAGCGACACGTCGGCCGAGCCTTCGGCGAGATGCACGGTCAGGCGGCGCTGCGGCTTCAATGCGTTCGGCGTGCGCACCGCGCGGCCCGTCTGCGCATCGATCAGCGCCGCATAACCGCGCTCGAGCGTGCGCTGCGGGCTCAACACCTCGAGCCTTGCCGCACAGGCCGACACGCGAGCCGTGTCGCGTTCGTGACGGCGCTGCAATGCGAGCGCAAGACGCTGCGACAGCCCCGCGAGTGCCTGGCGCGCCTGCGACGGATCGGGGCGCGCGCGCTGCCAGCGCAACTGCGCGAGCGCGAACCGCGCGCGCGCGTCACGCACCGGCCGCGACGCCGCCGACGCCAGCCGCACGGCGAGCTGCTCGACGTGCGTGCGCTGCCGCTGCAGCCGCTCGGCCGGGCTCACCAGCCGGCGCGCGAGCCAGTCGAGCTGCTGCGCGCGCTGCTCCAGCCGGCGTTCCATGCCGCGTGCGAGCGCACGCTGGCGCTCGCCGACCTCGCGCAGCAGCAGTGCGCGCTGCGGGCTCGCGAGCTCGGCGGCGCCGGTGGGCGTCGGCGCGCGCAGGTCGGCCGCGAAGTCCGCGATCGTGAAATCGGTCTCGTGCCCGACGCCGCTCACGACCGGCAGTTCGCTCGCCGCGATCACGCGCGCCAGCGCCTCGTCGTTGAACGACCATAGATCCTCGATCGAGCCGCCGCCGCGACAGACCAGCAGCACGTCGACCTCGCGGCGCGCATTCGCGGTCTCGACGGCCGCGACGAGCTTTTCCGCCGAGCCCGCACCCTGCACGGGCGCCGGATAGACGATCACCGGAATGTGCGGCGCGCGGCGCGCGAGCGTGGTCAGCACGTCGCGCAGCGCGGCGGCCTGCAGCGACGTGACGATGCCGATCGCGCGCGGGTGGGCCGGCAGCGGCCGCTTGCGCTCGGGGGCGAAGAGCCCCTCGCCCTCGAGCTGCGCCTTCAGCCGCAGGAACGCCTCGTACAGGCGCCCCTGGCCCGTGCGCCGCACGGCCTCGACGTTGAGCTGCACTTCGCCGCGCGGCTCGTACATCGTCACGACCGCGCGTACCTCGATGCGGTCGCCTTCGCGCGGCGTGAATTCCGCGTATTGCGCGCGGCCGCGGAACATCACGCAGCGCATCTGCGCCTGCTGGTCCTTGATCGAGAAATACCAGTGGCCGCTCGCGGCGCGCGTGAAATTCGACACTTCGCCCGAAATCCACAGCAGCGGAAACGAGCGCTCGAGCATCGTCGAAATCGCGCGATTGAGCGCCGAAACGGGTATCACTTCGTCGCCGCCGCGGGTGGCACCCGGTGCGGCAAATGGGGAGTCGGAAGGCATGGACGGTCGGATGAATGCTGGCGGCGACACGATAGTCCGACACGCGCGCGACGTCCAGCGCCGGGCGCGGGCGCGGTGACGCGCGGAAGGTGTCCACACTTTGGCAATCGTCGGCTTGAAACGCCCGAAAACCGCGGAAAAATCCAGACGATTTGAGATAACACATTGATTTTTATATATTTTTAAAACTTTCGAAACGATTCTCATCCGATTCGAGGCCCACCCGGCGGGCGTTTGACTCATTCGAACGGGGAGTTCTTCACAGAGTTATCCACAAGCCGTCGCGATCCGGCCCCGTGGGCTGCGTCGGCCGGTCGCGCTTGCCGCGCCCGCCTGCGGCGCGCTAGAGTGCCGCCTTCCGCAGACCCCGCGGCATGCGCCGCCCAACGGAGAATCCGCCTTGACGAATCCGTCCCACGCCGCGGCGCACGACCTGCCGCGCCCGGCCCGATGAGCGCGCCCGACGGCCCGCTCGCCCGGCTCGAAGCGCGCCTGACGCGAGAATGGCAGCGCCGCGGCGCGCTCGCGTGGGCACTCACGCCGTTCGCGTGCATGTTCGGCCTGTGCGCGGCGCTGCGGCGCACCGCCTACGCGCAGGGCTGGAAGAAGCCGGTCGACGTCGGCGTGCCCGTCGTCGTGGTCGGCAACGTGACCGTCGGCGGCACCGGCAAGACGCCGACCGTGATCGCGCTCGTCGACGCGTTGCGGGCAGCCGGCTTCACACCCGGCATCGTGTCGCGCGGCTACGGCGCGAACGTGAAGGCGCCGACCGCCGTCACGGCCGCGTCTCGCGCCGGCGCGGGCGGCGACGAGCCGCTCCTGATCGCACGCCGCACCGGTGCGCCGGTCTGGGTCTGCCCGGATCGTGTCGCGGCCGCGCAGGCGCTGCGCGCCGCGCATCCGGACGTCGACGTGATCGTCAGCGACGACGGCCTGCAGCACTACCGCCTCGCGCGCACGGTCGAACTCGTCGTGTTCGACCACCGGCTCGGCGGCAACGGCTTCCTGCTGCCGGCCGGGCCGTTGCGCGAGCCGCTGTCGCGGCACCGCGACGCGACGCTCGTCAACGATCCGTACAGCGGCGCGCTGCCGCCGTGGCCCGACACCTATTCGCTCGCGCTCACGCCGGGCGCCGCGTGGCACCTCGACCAGCCGGCGCTGCGCCGCCCGCTGTCGCAATTCGCGAACGAGCGCGTCCTCGCCGCGGCCGGCATCGGCGCGCCGGAACGCTTCTTCGCGACGCTGCGCGCGGCCGGTCTCGCGCCCGCGACGCGCGCGCTGCCCGATCACTATGCGTTCGCCGACAATCCGTTCGTCGACGACGCCGTCGACGCGATCCTGATCACCGAGAAGGATGCAGTAAAATTGGGCGCTTCCTGGCGCGACGCTCGACTGTGGGTCGTCCCCGTCGAAGCCGCGCTCGACCCTCGCCTCATTGCCCTCGTTGTGGAGAAACTCCGTGGACGCTCGCCTGCTTGAAATCATTGTGTGCCCTATCTGCAAAGGCCCGCTCCACTATGACCGTGCCGCGCAGGAGCTGATCTGCAACGCGGACAAGCTCGCCTACCCGATCCGCGACGGCATCCCCGTGATGCTGGTCGACGAAGCGCGCCAGACCGTCGAAGGCACGCCGGTCGACCCGGCCGGCCGCTAAGCCGCCCGAGCCAGCCCGACCCAGCCCTAGCCGCGGCCCGTCCGCGGCCAGGGCGCCGAACCCTCCGGGCGACCCGCGCCTGACGCGCCGCCCGCTCCGTTCTCTTCACCGCCCGCCCCGATGACTCACCCGCAACCCTTCATCGCCGTCATTCCCGCCCGGCTCGCGTCGACGCGGCTCCCGAACAAGCCGCTCGCCGATCTCGGCGGCAAGCCGATGGTCGTGCGCGTCGCCGAGCGTGCACGTGAAGCGGGCGCGCAGCAGGTGCTCGTCGCGTCCGACGCGCAGAGCGTGCTCGATGCCGCGCGCGATCACGGCTTCGAAGCGGTGCTGACACGCGCCGACCATCCGTCCGGCACCGACCGTCTCGCGGAAGTCGCGGCGACGTTCGGGTGGAGCGACGACACCGTCGTCGTCAACGTTCAGGGCGACGAGCCGCTGATCGACCCCGTACTCGTGCGCGACGTAGCGTCGCACCTCGCCGCGCATCCGGCGTGCGCGATTGCGACGGCCGCCCACCCGATCCACGACGCGGCCGACGTGTTCAACCCGAACGTCGTGAAGGTCGCGCTCGACGCGCAGAGCGTCGCGCTGTACTTCTCGCGCGCGCCGATTCCATGGAGCCGGGACGCGTACCAGCCGCACTGGCCCGACGTCGCAGCCATGCCTGCGCCTGCTTTCCCGGTCTATCGGCACATCGGCCTCTATGCGTATCGCGCGCGTTTCCTGCGCACGTATCCGACGCTTGCGCAGGCGCCGATCGAACAGGCCGAGCAGCTCGAACAGCTGCGCGCGCTCTGGCACGGCGAGCGCATCGCGGTGCTGATCACCGAGTCCGCGCCCGAAGCCGGCATCGACACGCCGGCCGATCTCGCACGCGTGCAGGCCCTTTTTCAGCCGGGACCAAAATAACCCGTGGCATAATCAGGCGATTGTGCGAGCCGTCCGCGACCAGCGCGTCCTCGCTTGACCCCGCCCGTGGCCCTGCCGGCAGTCGCGCGTCGCCCAACCCGACGCGCCGCATCAGACCGGTCCGCCGCGCGCCAGGCAAGCGCCGCGCACACCGTCGCCGGCGCTTTTCGCGTCTCGCCACACGAATCTACATACTGGAGATATCACCATGCGTTTGATCCTGTTGGGCGCGCCCGGCGCGGGAAAGGGCACCCAGGCAAACTTCATCAAGGAAAAGTTCGGCATCCCGCAAATCTCGACGGGCGACATGCTGCGCGCGGCCGTAAAGGCCGGCACGCCGCTCGGCGTCGAGGCGAAGGGCTACATGGACGCCGGCAAGCTCGTTCCGGATGCGCTGATCATCGGCCTCGTCAAGGAGCGCCTGAAGGAAGCCGACTGCGCGAACGGCTATCTGTTCGACGGCTTCCCGCGCACGATCGCGCAGGCTGACGCCATGAAGGAAGCGGGCGTCGCGATCGACTACGTGCTCGAGATCGACGTGCCGTTCTCGGAAATCATCGAGCGCATGAGCGGCCGCCGCACGCACCCGGCATCGGGCCGCACGTACCACGTCAAGTTCAACCCGCCGAAGGTCGAAGGCCATGACGACGTGACGGGCGAGCCGCTGATCCAGCGCGACGACGACAAGGAAGAAACCGTCAAGAAGCGTCTCGAAGTGTACGAAGCGCAGACCAAGCCGCTGATCACGTACTACGGCGACTGGGCGCAGCGCGGCGAGGAAAACGGCCTGAAGGCGCCGCAGTATCGCAAGATCTCGGGCCTCGGCGCCGTCGAGGAAATCCGCGAGCGCGCGTTTGACGCACTGAAGTAAGCAGCGCGTCGCGCACCCGCAAGCCGCCCGCTCCGGGCGGCTTTTTTTTGCCCGGGCGGAATTCGCACGACCGTTCTGGTATCGCCGCCGCGTGAGGGAGCCCCGTACAATCGGCCGGGTGCGGGCGTCTGTGTTACCGGTGCGCCGGCATTTCAACCGATCACGGTGCAAGAATCAGGCAACCGCATTGCCCCGGAAGCGCAACTTGTGCTGAAGCGCCAACGGCGGTCGACCGCCTTGCATGGGACCGCCCTAAGCGCTGAAGCGCCAAGGGCGGTCGACACGGAGACAGTCATGGAAATTCGCGGCAACGTATTTCTGATCACGGGCGGCGCATCCGGCCTCGGTGCCGGCACGGCGCGGATGCTCGCGCAAGCAGGCGGCACGGTCGTGCTCGCCGACCTGAACGACACGGCAGGCACCGCGCTCGCGGCCGAGCTGGGCGGCATCTTCGTGCACTGCGACGTGTCGAGCGAGACCGACGCGCAGTCGGCCGTCGACGCAGCGACGCGCGCAGGCACGCTGCGCGGCCTCGTGAACTGCGCCGGCATCGCGCCCGCCGCCAAGACCGTCGGCAAGGACGGCGCGCATCCGCTCGACGTGTTCGCGAAGACGATCAACGTGAACCTCATTGGCACGTTCAACATGATCCGGCTCGCGGCCGCCGCGATGGCCGCCACCGCGCCGACCGCGGAAGGCGAGCGCGGCGTGATCGTCAGCACCGCGTCGGTCGCCGCATTCGACGGGCAGATCGGCCAGGCCGCGTACGCGGCGTCGAAAGCCGGCGTCGCGGGCATGACGCTGCCGATCGCGCGCGACCTGTCGCGCAACGGCATCCGCGTGATGACGATCGCGCCCGGCCTGTTCGAGACGCCGATGCTGCTCGGCATGCCGCAGGACGTCCAGGACGCGCTCGGCGCGATGGTGCCGTTCCCGCCGCGGCTCGGCAAACCGGCCGAATACGCGCTGCTGGTACGCCAGATCGTCGAGAATCCGATGCTCAACGGCGAAGTGATCCGCCTCGACGGCGCGATCCGGATGCAGCCGAAATAAGCACGCAAAAAAACGCCCGCATCGCGGGCGTTTTGTCATTCACGGTTCCGGCAGGCAGCACGGCGGCGGCTCAGTCCTCGCCGTCGCGCTGCATCCGCTGCCGCAACTCGGTTACTTGCGATTCGACGACGGTCGCGTCGTCCGCGTCCGGCCGCTCGCCGAGATACTGCTCGAGATCCTCGAGTGCGGGGCGCAGGTAGTCGAGCCGCGCATACGCGAAACCGCGATCGCGGACTTCGTCGAGATGCTCGGGCAGCAGGATCACGAGCCGCTGCTGCACCGCGAGCAGCCGTTGCCAGCGCTCCGTCTGAAGATAGATCGTCTTCAGGTTGCGCAGCATCCGCGCGATGATCTCGCGGCTCGTCGCCGGCTGCAGCAGTGCGCGCAACGCGCTGTCGACCGCACCGGCCGCACGCGCGACGTACGGCTCGAGCATCTCGACCATCTCGGCTTCGGACAGCGAATGGCCGTTGGCCGGGTCGATGATCAGGTCGCCGTCCGGCAGCGTGACACGCAGCAGGAAATGGCCGGGGAACGATACGCCGCGCGCCGGCACGCCGATCTGCTCGGCAAGCTCCAGGTACAGCACCGACAGCGAGATCGGAATCCCGCGCCGCCGCTTCAGCACGGCGTTCAGGTGGCTGTTATCGGGGTCGTAGTAATCGTTGTGATTGCACGCGAAGCCGAGCTCGCGGAAGAAGAAGTCGTTCAGCGCGGCGACGCGGCCCTTCAGGTCCGTGTCGTCGGCGAGCCGCCGGCGCAGCCGCGCCGCCAGCATGTCGAGTTCGGCCAGCGTGCCCTGCAGGTCGAGGTCGGGATAGGCGTCCTGCGCCAGCGACAGCGCCGCTTCCGTG
Organism: Burkholderia cepacia ATCC 25416; assembly: GCF_001411495.1. Lineage (NCBI taxonomy): Bacteria > Pseudomonadati > Pseudomonadota > Betaproteobacteria > Burkholderiales > Burkholderiaceae > Burkholderia > Burkholderia cepacia. Next base: position 142,407 of record NZ_CP012981.1, read on the forward strand.
ACGGGCAGGCTGTCGTCGTCTGCCACGAGCGTGCTGAAGTAGTCGAGGACGCGGGTCATTGCGGTCGTCACTTGGCGCGCCTTCTGAAATAAGCGTATTTGAAGCCCATCACCCACAACATACCGAAATATAGTGCAGCGAACAGCACGAGGCACGCGGCCATCAGCGCGATGCGATCGAGCGGCTGCGTACGCATCCCGGTCCAGTCGAAGCTGATCGACAGCCAGTGCATCAGGCCCGCGAGCACGAGCGCCGCGCCGATCAGCTGCACGAAGAAGCGCAGCCAGCCCGGCGACGGCTGGTAGATGCCGCGCTTGCGCAGCCCGAGGAACAGCAGCAGCGAGTTCAGGCACGCGCCGACGCCGATGCTCAGCGTCAGGCCCGCGTGGCCGATCAGCGGCACGAACACGTAGTTCGAGATCTGCGTGACGATCAGCACGCCGATCGCGATTTTAACGGGCGTCTTGATGTCCTGCTTCGCATAGAAGCCCGGCGCGAGGATCTTGATCAGGATGATGCCGACGAGGCCGATCCCGTAGGTCGCGAGCGCGCGCGCGACCATCGTGACGGTATGCCCATCGAACTTGCCGTAGTTGAAGAGGGTCGCCGTGAGCGGCGTCGCGAAGAAGAACAGCGCGAGCGCGCTCGGTGCCGCGAGCAGGAACGTGACGCGCAGCCCCCAGTCGAGCAGCGCCGAATACTCGTGCGAATCGGCGTCGACGTGCGCCTTCGACAGGCTCGGCAGCAGGATCGTGCCGAGCGCGACGCCGAGCAGCGCCGTCGGGAATTCCATCAGGCGGTCGGCGTAGTTGATCCACGACACGGCGCCCTGCCCGAGCCGCGACGCGATGTTGGTGTTGATGATCAGCGACAGTTGCGCGACCGACACCGCGAACGTCGCGGGCACCATCTTCGCGAGCACGCGCTTCACGCCCGGGTGGCGCAGCGCGCGTAGCGGGTTGAGGCCGATCAGCGGCACCATGTCGATCTTCTTCAGGCCCGGCAGCTGCACGAGGAACTGCAGCACGCCGCCGACGATGACGGCCCATGCAAGCGCGAACACCGGCACCTTCAGGTGCGGCGCGACGAACACGGCCGCGGCGATGAACGCGACGTTGAGCAGCACCGGCGCGAACGCGGGCAGCGAGAAGCTCTTGTACGTGTTCAGCACGCCGGATGCGAGCGTCGTCAACGAGATGAACACGATGTACGGGAACATGATCCGCGTCATCGTGACCGCGAGCGGGAACGCCTGCCCGTCGGTGTGCAGGCCGGACGCGACCGCGAACACAACCCACGATGCGCCGGCGATCCCGAAGACCGACAGCACGGCAAGCGCCCACGCCAGCACCGTCGACATCGCGTCGACGAGCGCTTTCGTCGCATCGTGCCCCTGCTGGTTCTTGAACTCGGCGAGGATCGGCACGAACGCCTGCGAGAACGCGCCTTCGGCGGACAGGCGGCGCAGCAGGTTCGGGATACGGAAGGCGACGTAGAACGCGTCGGTGTATTGACTGGCGCCGAACGCACGGGCGATCAGCGTCTCGCGGGCCAGTCCGGTCACGCGCGACAGCAGCGTGAAGCCGCTGACCGTCAGCAGGGCTCGGAATAGATTCATGGGGCGCTTATTATACGGACGTTGCGTGGCCCGGCCAGCGGCCGATGCCGAAAAGCGCGCACGCCGCCGGTGCGCCGCCCGACGGTTGTCACGTTCAACTTGCCACTCGCTTGATTTTGTTGCTATAATCGCCGGTTTCTGGGCTCGTACATGCACGGCAACTGCCGTTTTCATGTCCCGGCCTCGGTTAAAATCACCGTTTTTTTATGCGCCCCTGGGCAATCGTTCTCAGGGGACGGATCGAAAAGCAGCGCTTGGCCGTCAGGCTCCAAGCTCTGGAAACAGGACAGGATAAGGAACCGTCATGGCTAACTCCGCACAAGCACGCAAGCGCGCCCGCCAGGCCGCGAAGGCAAACTCGCACAACTCGGCGCTGCGCTCGAAATTCCGTACCGCGATCAAGTCGGTTCGCAAGGCTGTTGAAGCCGGCGACCAGGCAAAGGCTGCCGAGCTGTTCAAGGCTGCCGTGAAGACGATCGACACGATCGCCGACAAGAAGATCGTTCACAAGAACAAGGCCGCTCGCAGCAAGAGCCGCCTCGCCGCGGCCGTCAAGGGTCTGCAGGCAGCAGCGTAATTCCGGTGCGCCCGCTCACGCGGGCGTTCCTGTTTCCTGCGATCGCAAAAAAGCCCGCCTAGGCGGGCTTTTTTGTCGCCTGTCGCCCGCGCACATCCTGCGGGCCGGCGACGTGTGCCAGGGCGGGCGCCGCATGCGCCCTCGCCCGTGCCGACATCACTTCTTCGCGTCGTAGTCCGGCAGTTCGCACGCCTCGGTGACGACGAGGTTGTTGTCCTTCGCGAAATTCAGCACGAAATCGAACGCCATCGGCTCGACGTCGCGCAGCCGGGAATCGAGGATCACGCATTTGAGGTCGCCGAGCATCGTCGGACGCACGTAGAGCGAATACTTGAGACGCGCGTTCGGCCCGCTCGCCCCCGGCCCGAAGCAGGCCATCACACCGGCCAGACGTTCCGACCAGTCGCTCGGGCGAAACTTTTTCCCGTCTTTCGTGATGCCCTGGATGAAGAATTCGGTCGGAGGGGTTTCAGCCATGTGGTTACCCAAGTGACGGCCCGGCGATGTCCAGGCAACGGCGCCTGGATACGCGAACACAAAGCTGAAACGGACGGCGGCACAAGCATTCAGATGCCCCGAAAACGAGACGTCGACGTGCGCCGCCGGCGGACTGCACCGGATTTGTGCAGCGCACGGCTTGTGTCCGGCAGAGCGCGAAGAGGCTTGCCTGCCGGGCTGGAGAAAACTTTTGGATTATACCGCAGCGCGCCATCGCGCGTCGTCCCGACACCCCTCCTCCTGTGCCGCCCGCAGCACACGGCGATCGCGCCCCGCTTCTCTCCCCGGCTCGTCAAAGCACAGAAAATCCTTTATGCTGCTTTGAGTTATCCACACCCGACGGCGGCGCCGTCCGGCCTTGCTGCCGGGTGCAACCCGCCGCATTTCGCTTCATGACCGCCAAAACCATTCGTCACTACCTGCAGTTCAAGGATTTCTCGCTGGAAGACTACGAGTACGTGCTCGAACGCACGGGTATCCTGAAGCGCAAGTTCAAGAACTACGAGACCTATCACCCGCTGCACGACCGCACGCTCGCGATGATCTTCGAGAAGAACTCGACGCGCACGCGCCTGTCGTTCGAAGCCGGGATCTTCCAGCTCGGCGGCCACGCCGTCTTCATGAGCACGCGCGACACGCAGCTCGGTCGCGGTGAACCCGTCGAGGATTCCGCGCAGGTGATCTCGCGGATGGTCGACATCATCATGATCCGCACGTTCGAGCAGGAGATCATCCAGCGCTTCGCGGACAACTCCCGCGTGCCGGTGATCAACGGCCTGACGAACGAATACCACCCGTGCCAGGTGCTCGCCGACATCTTCACGTACTACGAGCACCGCGGCCCGATAGCCGGCAAGACCGTCGCGTGGGTCGGCGACGCGAACAACATGCTCTACACGTGGATCGAAGCCGCGCAAATCCTCGGCTTCAAGCTGCGCCTGTCCACGCCGCCCGGCTATGCGCTCGACATGAAGCTCGTGTCGCCCGACAGCGCGCCGTTCTACGAGGTGTTCGACGATCCGAACGAAGCGTGCAAGGGCGCCGATCTCGTCACCACCGACGTGTGGACGAGCATGGGCTTCGAGGCCGAGAACGAGGCCCGCAAGCAGGCATTCGCCGACTGGTGCGTCGACGAGGAGATGATGGGCCACGCGAACCCGGACGCCCTCTTCATGCACTGCCTGCCCGCGCATCGCGGCGAGGAAGTGACGGCCGGCGTGATCGACGGCCCGCAGAGCGTCGTATGGGATGAAGCGGAAAACCGCCTGCACGTGCAGAAGGCACTGATGGAGTTCCTGCTGCTCGGCCGCCTCAAGCACTGACGCGCCGGCACCCGGCAACCCATGTAAAAAGCGCCGATCGACGATCGGCGCTTTTTGTTCGGGCCCGCGAAAAGCGGTGCGAAACCCCGGTTACAGGCAGACGGGTTCGGGCTCGAGCTCGACGCCGAAATGCGCGCGCACGTCGGCCTGGATCGCCCGCGCCAGCGCGAGCACGTCGGCGCCCGTCGCGCCGCCGCGATTGACGAGCACGAGCGCCTGGCGGTCGTGCACGGCCGCCGCGCCCAGCACGCGCCCCTTCCAGCCGCAGCGGTCGATCAGCCAGCCGGCCGCGAGCTTGACCTGGCCATCCGGCTGCGGATACGACACGATCTCGGGCGCGCGGGCGCGCAGCGCCTCGAATTGCGCGGCATCGATCACCGGATTCTTGAAGAAGCTGCCCGCGTTGCCGAGGACGAGCGGATCGGGCAGCTTCGCGCGGCGGATCGCGACGACGGCGTCGAACACGTCACGCGGCGCGGCCGCATCGGGTGCGATGCCACGGGCGTCGAGTTCGCGCGTGACGTCCGCGTAGCCGAGCCGCGGCGCCCATTGCTTCGGCAGCCGGAACGTCACCGACACGATCGCGAACCGGCCAGCCCCTTCCCGCTTGAAGAAACTGTCGCGATAGCCGAACGCGCAGCGCGCGGCATCGAAGCGCTCGCTGCGCCCGGTCGCCAGCTCGACCGCGACCAGCGAGTCGAAATACACCTTCATCTCGAGACCGTATGCGCCGATGTTCTGGATCGGCGCGGCGCCGACCGTACCCGGAATCAGCGCGAGGTTCTCGAGGCCGGGCATCCCGTGCTCGAGCGTCCATGCGACGAATGCGTGCCAGTTCTCGCCGCCGCCGGCCTCGACGTACCACGCATCGTCGTCCTCGCGCACGACGCGGCGGCCCTTGATTTCATCGAGCAGCACGATACCGTCGAAATCGCGTGTGAACACGACGTTGCTGCCGCCGCCGAGCACGAGCCGCGGCAGGTTCGCGACGCGCGGGTCGCGATGGAGCGCCTCGAATTGCGACGCATGCGTGACGCGCGCGGCAAGGCGCGCGGTCGCGGCAATGCCGAACGTGTTGTGCGCGGCGAGCGGATGGTCGGGAAACAGCGACAGGGCGGAATCGTCAGGAGGCATCGGCATTCGCGGTCACGTCCGCCCGGGCGGCGCATGGCCGGCCTTGGGCAAACGGAGGGGCATCGGTAAAATGGCAAACAGTCCGCAATTATAGCGAGTGCCCGCGCGCGAGCCGGGCGCCCGCATCTCAAGGGAGGAATGCCATGCCATCGTTCGACGTCGTTTCCGAAGCGAACATGATCGAAGTGAAGAACGCCATCGAGCAGTCGAACAAGGAAATTTCGACGCGCTTCGACTTCAAGGGCTCCGACGCGCGCGTCGAGCAGAAGGAGCGCGAGCTGACGCTGTTCGCCGATGACGATTTCAAGCTCGGCCAGGTCAAGGACGTGCTGATCGGCAAGCTGGCCAAGCGCAACGTCGACGTGCGCTTCCTCGACTACGGCAAGGTCGAGAAGATCGGCGGCGACAAGGTCAAGCAGATCGTCACCGTGAAGAAGGGCGTGACCGGCGATCTCGCGAAGAAGATCGTGCGGCTCGTGAAGGACAGCAAGATCAAGGTGCAGGCGAGCATCCAGGGCGACGCGGTGCGCGTGTCGGGCACGAAGCGCGACGACCTGCAGAGCACGATCGCGATGCTGCGCAAGGACGTGACCGACACGCCGCTCGACTTCAACAACTTCCGCGACTGATCGACGGACGATCCGTCACCTCATCCTGCCGGGCCCCGCACACGCGGCGCGCCCGGCGTGCGGCAAGCGCCGCGCTTTCTCAGGCCTTGCCGCCGTCCTGTGCGCCGCCGTCCGCGGCCGCCTTCTTCTTGTCACCGATCCGGCTCTCCTGCCCCGCCAGCAGCTTCGAAATGTTGCCGCGGTGACGCCACACGAGCAGCACGCTCATCGCGAGCACGGCCCATGCGACCGGGTTGTGGCCCGTGCCGAACAGGAACACGTCGAACACCGGCGCGAACACGGCCGCCACCAGCGCCGCGAGCGACGAATAGCGGAAGAAGAACGCGACGATCAGCCAGGTCAGCGCGGTCGCGAGCCCGAGCACCGGGTGCACGGCGAGCAGCACGCCAGCCGCGGTCGCGACGCCCTTGCCGCCCTGGAAGCGGAAGAACACCGGATACAGGTGACCGAGGAACACGGCGATCGCGACCCATGCGACCGCGACGTCGGGCAGGCCGAAGCGGCGGGCGAGCCAGACGGCAATCCAGCCCTTGAACGCGTCGCCGACGAGCGTCAGGATCGCGGCCTTCTTGTTGCCGCTGCGCAGCACGTTGGTCGCGCCGGGATTCTTCGACCCGTACGAACGCGGGTCGGCCAGGCCCATCGCGCCACTGACGACGACGGCGAACGACACCGAACCGATCAGGTAGGCAACGAGGGCGGCGAGCAGGATCTGCATGCGGTGGACTCTTCTTTCAACGTATCGGTAAAGGGATGGCTGCGCGGCAAGCCCGCAAGCCGAAACGGCGCCCATTCTACCGAACGGGCGCGGCCTGCCACGAAGGTGAAACCCTCAGTCGACACTGGCGCACTGTACGGGCTGCGCGCCGAGCAGCGACGTGAGCACGGCCGGCGCAAGACTGACGAGGTAGCCGCGGCGGCCGCCGTTCAGGTAGATCGTCGGCAGTTCGAGGATCGTCGCCTCGACGTAGACGGGCATCGTCTTGCGCGTGCCGAACGGCGACGTGCCGCCGACGAGATAGCCCGAATGGCGGTTCGCGACCTCGGGCTTGCACGGTTCGACGCGCTTCGCGCCGATCTGCCGTGCGAGGTTCTTCGTCGATACCGTGCGGTCGCCGTGCATCAGCACGATCAGCGGCTTCGCATGCTCGTCTTCCATCACGAGCGTCTTCACGACGCTGTGCTCGTCGACGCCGAGCTGGCGCGCCGATTCGCCGGTGCCGCCGTGCTCGACGTAGTCGTACGGATGCTCGCCGAACGCCACGCCGTGGCGGCGCAACAGCTGGGTGGCAGGGGTTTCGGACACGTGTCTGGATTTGCTCATGGCGGCATTTTAATGGTGAACGACCGGCTGGCGCGCAATCGCGCCCTTGGGCCCTTGGGCCCTCGCACCCGCGCCGGCGGTATACTCGCGGCCCGTTTTCCGCCGGGCGGCCTGCTGCGTCGCCGCAGCGATTCCGTCCATCATCATTGCGGACATCGCGAAGCGCTATTGCCCGAATGGCCGATTGTGGCGCACGCGCCGTCATGGCACGATCGTTCGCCAACCTCGTCGGCCGCCGCCCGCCCCTTTTCTGGAGACGCCATGTCCTCGCCCCTCCGTTCTTCCGAGCCGCTCGACGTCGATGCACTGCTCGCCGCGCTGCCCCGCCGCATCGCCGACGTGCCCGCACGCCGGGCCGCCCAGGCACCCGAGCATCCGGCGCTGATCGAGGACGCACGCAGGCTGTCGTACGGCGACCTGTCGCAAGCCGTCAATGCGGCGGCCGCGCTGCTCGCCGGCCTCGGCGTGCAAGGCGGCGACCGCGTGATGATCGTCGCCGAAAACTGCGTCGCGCAGATCGTGCTGCTGTTCGCGGTCGCCCGCCTCGACGCGTGGGCGCTCGTGTCGAACGCGCGATTGTCGGCCGGCGAACTCGACGCGATCGCCGCGCACGCGCACCCGAAGCTGATCGCGTTCACCACCGACGTATCGCCCGACGCACGCACGCATGCCGCGCGGCACGGCGCGACAGCTGCCGGCGCACTGCCGGTCGACATCGGCGCGTGGTCGTATCGCGTCGACGCGAGCGCGCCTGGCGAACCGGTCGCCGCCGACGGCGCCGCGCAATGCGCGGCGCTGATCTACACGACCGGCACGACCGGCACGCCGAAAGGCGTGATGCTGTCGCATCGCAACCTGCTGTTCATCGCGGCGACATCGAGCGCGCTGCGCCGCGTGTCGCCCGACGACGTCGTCTACACGGTGCTGCCCGTGTCGCACGTGTACGGGCTCGCGTCGGTCTGCCTCGGCAGCCTGTACGCGGGCGCGACGCTGCGGCTTGCGCCGCGCTTCTCGCCGGAAGCCGTGCGCGTCGCGCTCGCCGACGAAGGCGTCACGATCTTCCAGGGCGTGCCCGCGATGCACGCGAAGCTGCTCGAACACCTGCACACGCACGGCCACGCATGGCACGCACCGCGCCTGCGCTTCGCGTATTCGGGCGGCTCGCCGCTCGACACGAACCTGAAGGCACGCGTCGAGCGCCTGTATGGCGTGCCGCTGCACAACGGCTACGGAATGACCGAGAGCAGCCCGACGATCACGCAGACACCGCTCGACGCGCCACGCACCGACAGCTCGGTCGGCGTGCCGATTCCCGGTGTGGAGATGCGGATCGTCGCGCCGGACGGCACCGACGTGCCGCCCGGCGAAGTCGGCGAGATTCGCGTACGCGGGCCGAACGTGATGCTCGGCTACTACCGCAACGCGGACGCCACCCGCGCGGCCGTGTCGCCGGACGGCTGGTTGAGTACCGGCGATCTCGCGCGGCAGGAGGCGGACGGCGCGGTGACGATCGCTGGCCGCAGCAAGGAGCTGATCATCCGCTCGGGCTTCAACGTCTATCCGGTCGAAGTCGAGCAGGTGCTGAACGCGCACCCTGACGTCGTGCAGGCGGCCGTCATCGGCCGTGCGGTCGAAGGCAACGAGGAAGTGCTCGCGTTCGTCGAACGGGTGCCCGGCGCGACCGCCGCCGAAGCGGCGCTGCACGCATGGTGCGCGGAGCGGCTCGCGCCTTACAAGCGCCCCGCGCATATCCGCGTCCTCGACGCGTTGCCGGCCGCATCGACGGGCAAGGTGCTGAAGCACAAGCTGCGCGAGCTGGTCTGACGCAGGCAGGCCGGTGCGCGCACCGGAGCCTGCGCAGCGAAACGTGCGCTAACCGCGCGGATGGTGTTGCGCGTGCAGCGTCTTCAACCGCTCGCGCGCGACGTGCGTATAGATCTGCGTGGTCGAGATGTCGCTGTGACCGAGCAGCAATTGCACGACGCGCAGGTCGGCGCCGTGGTTCAGCAGGTGCGTCGCGAACGCGTGCCGCAGCGTGTGCGGCGACAGGTGGGCGCGCACGTCCGCGTGCTGCGCGTGACGCTTGATGATGTTCCAGAACTGCTGGCGCGTCATCCCGTCGCCGCGTGCGGTCACGAACAGCGCGTCGGCCGCGCGCGCGCCGAGCAGCGCCGGCCGCGCATCGCGCAGATAGCGCTCGATCCAGCCGTGCGCGACTTCGCCGAACGGCACGAGCCGCTCCTTCGAGCCCTTGCCCATCACGCGCACGACGCCCTCGTTGAGCCCGACCTCGACGGTCTTCAACGTCACGAGTTCGCTCACGCGCAATCCGCTCGCATACATCAGCTCGAGCATCGTGCGATCGCGCAGGCCAAGCGGCGTGCCGATATCGGGCGCGCCGAGCAGCGCCTCGACCTGCGCCTCCGACAACGTCGACGGAAACCGGGCCGCCTGTTTCGCGGACGAGATCCGCAGCGTCGGGTCGGCGCTCGCGCGATGCTCGCGCACGGCCCAGCCGTAATAGCGCCGGAACACGGACAGCCGCCGGTTCGACGACGTCGCCTTGCCGTCGCTGCGCGCGGCGATGTAGCCCGTCACCATCGCTTCGTCGACCGAATCGAGCGACGTGTCGTGGGTCGCGGCCAGCCATTGGGAAAACAGCACCAGATCACGCCGGTAAGCATCGAGCGTGTTGCGTGCGAGCCCGTGCTCGAGCCACAGCGCATCGCAAAACACGTCGATCGATGCGCGGCTCGCGAGCAGCGCGGGGGACGCCGCGGCGGCATCGCCGTCGGCTTCGGGGGAAATCAGCGATTCACTCATCAGTACGGCACGCCCTCGTGCGCCAGCAGCCAGCGCTTCACTTTCTGGTAATACCCGTTGTCGTCGTGGTTCGCGAAACCGCCGAGGCCGCCCGCCGCGACGACGCGATGGCACGGGATCACGAGCGGGAAGTAGTTCGCGCCGCACGCCTGGCCGACCGCGCGCGGCGCGCTGCCGATCCGCTTCGCGACCTGGCCGTAGGTCAGCACCGCGCCGGGCGGGATATCGCTGATCACGTCCCACACGCGGTGCTGGAACGCGCTGCCGACCTCGGCGAGCGGCAGGTCGAAGCGCGCCGACGCGCGCGCGAAGTAACGTTCGATCTGCTTGACCGCGCGCTTCGCGAGCGGCGAATCCGGATCGACCGGCTTCACCGATTCGGGCAGATAGACGATCTCGCGCACCACCGCGGCATCCGTGCGGATGCCGATCTTGCCGAACGGTGCGTCGATGACTGCATTGAACATGGCCCTCTCCTGACCGATGGATGCGCGCGGCAGCGCCGCGCGCCGACGACACTTTACGCCGCCGTCACACGGCACGCAGCGCCCATTCGACATGCTCGCGCACGACCGGCGACGGATCGTCGGCCCGCGCGCGCAACGCATCGACGATCGCATCGCGCGCCTGCGGCGCGAGCCGGCCCTCACCCGCGCGCAGCGCGTTGCCGAGCCCGACCGCGAGATTGCGCAGCCAGCTTTCGTAGCCGATGCGCCGGATCGCACTGCCCTGCATCCGCGTATCGAACGTGTCCGCATCCCACGCGAACAGCTCGACGAGCGTCGCGCGGTCGAGGCCGTGCCGCACGTCGAAATCGGCGACGGGCGCGGCCTGCGCGAACTTGTTCCACGGGCACACGAGCTGGCAATCGTCGCAGCCGTACACGCGATTGCCGATCATCGGCCGCAGCGGCTCGGGGATGCTGCCTTTCAGTTCGATCGTCAGGTACGAGATGCAGCGGCGCGCGTCGACGCGGTACGGCTCGACGATCGCGCCGGTCGGGCATGCGTCGATGCAGCGCGTGCAACTGCCGCAGTGGGCGCCGGGCGTCTCGGGCGCGGTGTCGGGCGATGTGTGCGCGTCGGTCGGCAGCGGAACGTCGACGTAGATCTCGCCGAGGAAGAACAGCGAACCCGCATCGCGCTGCAGCAGCAGCGTATGCTTGCCGCGCCAGCCGACGCCGGCCTTCTGCGCAAGCTCGACCTCGAGCACGGGCGCCGAATCGGTGAACACGCGGTAGCCGAACGCGCCGATCGCCTGCTCGATGCGCTCGGCGAGCGTCTGCAGCCGGTTGCGTAGCACCTTGTGATAGTCGCGGCCGCGCGCATAGATCGACACGACGGCCGCCTGCGGATCGTTGAGCCGGGCCTGTTCGCGCGCGCGCCAGTCGTGCGGTGCGAGTGCGCCGGGCGCACCGTCAGCGAGTGTTTGAGCCGGCAAATAGGCGAGCCGCGCGGAGATCACGCGTCGCGTACCGGCCACAAGTTCGGCCGGACGCGCGCGTTTCATCCCATGTTTCGCCATATAATCCATTTCGCCGTGGTATCCGGCTTCCAGCCAGGCGGCGAGGCCTGCTTCGGCATCCGAGAGATCGGTATCGCTGATGCCGATCGCCCCGAAACCCAATTCGCGCCCCCACGCCCTGATGCGCGCGGCGAGCGCAGTCAACGCCGCATCGTCGAGCGCGCACGGTGCCGCGCCTTCGGCACGAGTCGAAGGCCTGTCGGATGCGGCGAGTTCCGGTAATCGGTTCATCGCACTATTTTACGAGAATGCCAGCCACGCCCAGCCAACCGCCTCACGACGCCATGCTGCCCGCCCTGCTCGCGGAGCGCGTGATCGCGCTCGCCGACGAAGCGGCGACCGAGGCCTTCGGCACCCGCTTCGCGCACGCGCTCGACGCGGCGCGCATCGAGCTCGCCCGCGCGCATGCGTTCGACGGGCTGCAGATCCAGCTGGTCGGCGACCTCGGCGCGGGCAAGACGTCCCTCGTGCGCGCCATCCTGCGCGGCCTCGGCCACACGGGGCGCGTGCGCAGCCCGACCTATACGCTCGTCGAACCGTACGCGCTCGAACGCGAGGATGGGGAACTCGAGGTCTATCACTTCGATCTGTATCGTTTCAACGATCCGGCCGAATGGTCCGACGCAGGCTTTCGCGAATATTTCAATTCCAGCGCGATCTGCCTCGTCGAATGGCCACAACAGGCGGGCACGCTGCTCGGCGTACCCGATCTGGTTTTCTCGCTCGACGTGGATGGCGACGGCCGCGTCCTCACCGTCCGGGCGTACAGCGCTTCAGGAAAGGCATGTCTCGAAAGATGTTGATCAAACCGTTCCGCTCGATCGAATCGGCGGCCACCGCGACGCACAACTGGCGGCGTCGCCAGATCCTGCGCGCGGGCGCGTCGACGCTGGTGCTCGGTCTCGTCGCGCCGCGGCTCGCGCACGCGTCGTCGGTGCTCGGCGTGCGCGTGTGGCCAGCACGCGATTACACGCGCGTCACGATCGAATCCGACCAGCCGCTGCAGAATACCCAACAGTTGCTACAGGGTCCCGACCGCCTCGTCGTCGACCTGAGCGGCCTCGATCTCGACCAGGCGCTGCGCGATCTCGTGTCGAAGATCGCGCCGAACGATCCGCAGATCCAGTCGGTGCGCGTCGGCCAGTATCAGCCGCACGTCGTGCGGATGGTGTTCGACCTGAAAGGTTCGGTGAAGCCGCAGGTGTTCACGCTGCCGCCGGTCGGCGCCTACAAGTACCGGCTCGTGTTCGACCTGTATCCGGCCGTCGCGCCCGATCCGCTGTCCGACCTGATCGCGCAGACGGAACGCAAGGAACAGGCGCTCAACGACACCGCGCGCGCGCAGCAGATGCAGCCGCCGTCCACGCTGGCCGGCCCGGGCACCCCGCCGCCCGCCGCGGGCGACAACAGCGATGCGTTCTTCCAGCGCTTCGCGCAGAACACGCCGGCCACGCCGCACACGCCGCACGCCGCCGGCACGCCTTCGACGCCCACGAAGCCGGCCGTCAAGCCGCCGCCGGTCATCGCACGCCGCGACGACAGCGACGACGACGGCGACACCTACAAGTTCACCGCACCGAAATCCGGCAAGGGCGGCACCGTGCGCCTGCTGACGGTGGCGATCGATCCGGGCCACGGCGGCGAGGATCCGGGCGCGATCGGCGGCGGCGGCACGTATGAGAAGCACATCGCGCTCGACATCGCGAAGAAGCTGCGCGCGAAGATCGACGGCGCGCCGAACATGCGCGCGATGATGACGCGCGACGCCGACTTCTTCGTGCCGCTGAACGTGCGCGTGCAGAAGGCGCGCCGCGTGGGCGCGGATCTCTTCGTGTCGATCCATGCGGACGCGTTCACGACGCCGTCCGCGCGCGGCTCGTCGGTGTTCGCGCTGTCCGATCACGGCGCGACGAGTGCCGCGGCGCGCTGGATGGCGAACAAGGAAAACTCGTCCGACCTGATCGGCGGCATCAACATCAAGACGGCGGATGCGGCCGTGAACCGCGCGCTGTTCGACATGTCGACGACCGCGCAGATCCGCGACTCGCTGCGCTACGGCAACTATGTGCTGAAGGAAGTCGGCGGCATCAACAAGCTGCACAAGGGCTCGGTCGAACAGGCCGGGTTCGCGGTGCTAAAGGCTCCCGACATTCCGTCGATCCTCGTCGAGACCGCGTTCATCAGCAACCCGGAAGAGGAGAGCCGGCTGAACGACGACAGCTATCGCGACCAGATGGCCGACGCGATCTTCCGCGGCATCAAGCGCTATTTCGCCGCGAATCCGCCGCTCGCGAAGAGCCGGATGGCCTGACGGCCGTATCCAGTCATACTCGGCCACCCCGCCCCGCCGCCGGCACGCACTGCGTGCCGGCGCGTCACGATGCCGCGAAGCGGCGCATCAGTTTCCCGCCGAACACGTTCACCGCGAGCCCGCCCATCACGAGCGCCGTGCCGATCAGCTGCGCGCGCGTCAGATGCTCGTCGAGCAGCAGCGCCGACGAAGCCAGGCCGACGATCGGCACCAGCAGCGAGAATTGCGCGACCTGCGCGGCCGGATAGCGCGACAGCAGGCGGCTCCAGAGCCCGTAGCCGAGCAGCGTCGCGACGAACGCGAGATAGACGACCGCGAAGATCGACGCCCCGTTCAGCCCGGCGAGCGCGGTCGCGATCCGCTGCGGCCCTTCGAACCACAGCGACAGCAGGAAGAACGGCACGGGCGGCACGAGGCTCGCCCACACGACGAGCGACACGAGGTTCGCCCGGCCGACCTTCTTCGTGACGATGTTGCCGAACGCCCACATCGCGGCCGAACAGATCGTCAGCAGGAAGCCCGCGAGCGTCATTGCGCGGCCGCCCTGCGCCGCGATCACGACGAGCCCGCCCGCGGCGATCGCGAGCCCGAGCAGGTTCTGCATGCGCAGCCGCTCGCCGAGGAACAGCATCGCGAACACGAGCGTGAAGAATGCCTGCGACTGCAGCACGAGCGACGCGAGGCCGGCGGGCATGCCGACGTACATGCCGGTGAACAGGAACACGAACTGGCCGAGCTGGATCGTCGCGCCGTACAGCACCAGCAGGCGCCACGGAATCTGCGGCCGGCGCACGAAGAACACCGCGGGCACGGCCGCGAGCGTGAAGCGCAGCGCGCCCAGCAGCATCGGCGGCATGCCGTGCAGGCCGACCTTGATCACGACGAAGTTCACGCCCCACGCCAGGATCACGACCAGCGCAAGCAGCAAGTCCTTCGGGGCCATCATCGGCGTCTCCTCGATTGTCGAATCGTTGTGCAAGATGTTCTCGAACCCTGTCGCTTCGCGCCAGGCTCCCGAAGAGGCGATCCATCAAAGGGATTGCCTGCGGGGCAGAAAATACCGGGACGGCCCGGCGTTTTCCCGGGAAGCCGGTCAGTCTACCGGGTTTCGGCACCCGGCCCGATACCCGCGCGGCGCGAATGGAATCGGCGGCGGACGGCCAGTACAATGACCGGCATCTGCCCCGCCGCCCCACAGGATCCGCCATGACCGCCCCGATCAAAGCCCTGCTGAAGCCGCACGTGCGCGACATCGGCAACCTGCAGGTGCGCCGCACGCTGCCCGCACTCGCCGCACGCCTCGTCGGCCCGTTCATCTTCTTCGATCACATGGGACCCGCCACGCTGCCGCCCGGCACGGGGCTCGACGTGCGGCCGCACCCGCACATCGGTCTCGCCACCGTCACCTACCTGTTCGACGGCGCGATCCTGCACCGCGACAGCCTCGGATCGCTGCAGGAGATCGTGCCGGGCGACGTGAACTGGATGACGGCCGGCCGCGGGATCGTCCACTCCGAACGCACGCCCGACGCGCAGCGCGAAAACGGCCACACCGTGCACGGGATCCAGACCTGGGTCGCACTGCCGCGCGCGCACGAGACGACCGAGCCGTCGTTCGAGCACCATCCGGCCGACACGCTGCCGAAGCGCAACGAGGACGGCGTGTCGCTGACGGTGATCGCCGGCGATGCGTTCGGGCTGCGCTCGCCGGTCACGACGTTCTCGCGCACGCTGTATGTCGCGGCCGAATTCGCGGCCGGCGGCCGCCTCGAACTCGACGCATCGCACGAGGAGCGCGCGGTCTACGTGGTCGACGGCGAGCTCGCGATCGACGGCACGCCGGTGCCCGCCGAGCAGATGGCCGTGCTCGCGCCCGGTGCCGCAGTCACGCTGACGAGCGGCAGCGGCGCGCGCGCGATGCTGCTCGGCGGCGACAAGATCGACGGCGAACGCTTCATCGAATGGAACTTCGTCGCCAGCAGCCGCGAAGCGATCGAACGCGCGAAAGAAGCATGGACGCGCCAGGAAATGGGCAAGGTGCCGGGCGAGACCGAGTGGATTCCGCTGCCCGAGTCGAAGCCGCGTTGAAAAAGGGGCGCTCCGCCCCCATCCTGACGACATTCGAACGAAAGAGAACGACATGGACACCACGCTTGCCACATTCGAGAAAGACGTCATCGAGGCGTCGCTGGACGCCCCCGTGCTGGTCGACTTCTGGGCGCCGTGGTGCGGCCCGTGCAAGACGCTCGGCCCGCTGCTGGAAAAACTCGAAGGCGATTACGAAGGCCGCTGGAAGCTCGTGAAGGTCAACGTCGACGAGAACCAGGAACTCGCCGCGCACTTCCAGACCCGCAGCATCCCGCACGTGATCGCGTTCGCCGACGGGCGCCCGGTCGACCAGTTCGTCGGCGTGCTGCCCGAAGGCCAGCTGCGCGCCTTTCTCGACCGGCTGCTGCCGGCCCCCGAGGAAGCCGAACGGCGCGCCGCGCAATACGCGATCGCCGAAGAGCGCCACGACGACGCGCTCACGCACCTCGAGGCGGCGCTCGCGCTGAATCCCGGCTTCGACGACGCACGCCTCGACCTGATCGAACTGCTGCTCGCGAGCAACCAGATCGACGCCGCGCGCGCCGAGACGGAACGCCTGTCGCCGCAGACCGTGCAAGGCGGCGACCCGCGCTACCAGGCGATCAAGACTCGTTTCGACGCCCTCGAAGCCACGGCCGACCTGCCGCCGACCGACGCACTCGAAGCGCGCATCGCGGCCAACCCGGCCGATCTCGACGCGCGCTTCGATCTCGCGCAGAGCCTGATCGCGCGGCGTGCGTATGAAGGGGCGCTGGAACAGTTGCTGGAAATCGTCACGCGCGACCGCGCGTACGGCGACGATCTCGGCCGCCGCACGATGATCTCGGTATTCGAGCTGGCCGGCGACCGCCCGGAACTCGTCGCCGGATGGCGGCGCAAGCTGAGCATGGCGCTCAACTGAGGGACGACCGGCCGGGCCGCAACGGCCCGGCTGCGTAACAGCCCGACTGCATAACAGCCCCGCATCGCATGCGGCGCGGCGCGCATCACGCGCCGCGGCATCGCGCCCGCGCCCGCGTGTCGCGCGCTCAGCCGGCGGCCTGCGCCGCGATCGCGCGCAGCGCATGCGCGGCGGCCGCGAAGCCGAAGCTCGCGGTCACGCACACGCTCGAACCGAATCCCGCACAGTTGAGCCCCGCGACGTGCGCGGCCGCGGACGGCTCCGCACCGTCCTCGAGATCGCAGGCGGCCGCTTCCGGATAGATCAGCGGCTCGTCCGAATACACGGCGCTGACCTTGAAACGCGCCTTCGGCCCGCGCGGAAAGCCGTGCTGCTTGCGCAACTGCGCGCGCACCTTCGACAGCAGCGGATCCTGGATCGTCAGCGCGAGATCGTCGATCCGGATGCGCGTCGGGTCGAGCTGGCCGCCCGCGCCGCCGACCACGACGAGCGGCTGACGCTTCGCGACGCACCACGCGATCAGCGCGACCTTCGTGCGCACGCTGTCGATCGCGTCGATCACGTAGTCGAAACCGCCGCCGAGCAGCGCGTCGAAGTTGTCGGGCTCGACGAAATCCTCGATCCGGTTCACGCGGCACGCGGGGTCGATCAGCGCGATCCGCTCGGCCATCGCGTCCACCTTCGGCTTGCCGTAATTGCCGTCGAGCGCGTGGATCTGCCGGTTCGTATTGCTTTCCGCGACGTTGTCGAGATCGATCAGCGTGAGCGTGCCGACCGCGTTGCGTGCGAGCGCCTCGGCCACCCACGACCCGACGCCGCCGATCCCGATCACCGCGACGTGCGCGCGCTCGAACGCGGCGGCGGCCGGCGCGCCGTACAGCCGCGCGACGCCGCCGAAGCGCCGCGCGCGATCCACGTCAAGCTGGATTTCCGGGGTCGGGGTAAGATCAGAAGAACTGGGCGGGGCGGTGTCGGCGGCGGGCATGGCAGCAAGGAAAACGTAAGTCGTGCAGCCCTCTATTTTGCCTGAACTCCCCGCTCGCACGCGCCACTGTGCACGCACGTTTCTTGCGCGTTGGCTACAATGGTTCCAGATTGAAGCGTTTGCATAACATGACGACTCTCGCCGATCTCCGCATCAATTATTCGCGTGCTTCGCTCGACGAAGCCGATGTCGCCCACGACCCCTTCGCCCAGTTCGACCGCTGGTTCAAGGAGGCGCTTGCCGCCAAGCTGCCCGAGCCGAACACGATGACGCTCGCGACCGTCGGCGCCGACGGCCGGCCCTCGGCACGCATCGTGCTCATCAAGGGCGTCGACGAACGCGGGTTCGTCTTCTTCACCAATTACGAAAGCCGCAAGGGGCACGACCTCGCCGCGCATCCGCAGGCAGCGCTGCTGTTCTACTGGATCGAGCTCGAGCGCCAGGTGCGCATCGAAGGCCGGATCGAGAAAACCAGCGCCGAGGAAAGCGACCGCTATTTCGCGTCGCGCCCGCTCGGCTCGCGCATCGGCGCATGGGCGTCCGAGCAGAGCGCGGTGATCGACAGCCGCGCGACGCTCGAAGCGCAGGAAAAGGCCGTCAGCGAACGCTACGGCGACAACCCGCCGCGCCCGCCCCACTGGGGCGGCTACCGCCTCGTGCCCGATTCGATCGAGTTCTGGCAGGGCCGCCCGTCGCGGCTGCACGACCGTCTGCTCTATACGCGCGACGCCAACGCTTCGTCAGGCTGGTCGATCTCGCGCCTGTCGCCGTAAGCGCGGCGCCGGCGCACGCCGGTCGTGTCTCGTGTTGCATCCGGGCGCCCGCCGCGCAAGCTGCGGGCGCCGGTCAAGATACTTGGCTGTATTCGATTCAACGAACAAACGGAGAATCCAAATGTTCTGGGAAAAGAAGCTGGCACAGTGGGCGGACGAAGTACGGGCGAAAGCGAACATACCGGCGCGCCTCGTGCTGTGGAACGGCGACCAACTCGATTTCGGCACCTTCAGCGCGCCGCAGGTCACGCTGAAGGTGAACAGCGCGTCGGCGCTGCCGCTCTTGCTCGAACCGAGCCTCGACAATCTCGGCGAGGCCTACGTGAAGGGCAAGATCGACATCGAAGGCAAGCTGTCGGACATCATCAACATCGGCTACTCGCTCGCGCGCAGCACGGTGACGAGCGCGAGCAAGCTCGCGCGCGTGAAGCGCTACTTCAATCACACGAAGAGCACCGACAAGAAGGCGATCCAGTATCACTACGACGTCTCGAACGAGTTCTACAAGCTGTGGCTCGACGAGAACATGGTGTACTCGTGCGCCTACTTCGAGAACGGCGACGAGGATCTCGCCACCGCGCAGATCAAGAAGATCGACCACATCCTGACGAAGATCCAGCTCGAGCCCGGCCAGCGCCTGCTCGACATCGGCTGCGGCTGGGGTGCGCTCGTGCTGCGCGCCGCGCAGAAGTTCGGCGCGCAGTGCCTCGGCGTCACGCTGTCGCAGAACCAGTTCGACCTCGCGACCGCGCGCGTGAAGGCGGCCGGGCTGGAGGACAGGATCGAGATCCGGCTGCAGGACTACCGCGAGATCGACGGCCAGTTCGACCGCATCACGAGTGTCGGGATGTTCGAGCACGTCGGGCGCAAGAACCTGCCGCTCTATTTCACGCGGATTCATGACCTGCTCGTCGACGACGGCATCGCGATGAACCACGGGATCACGTCAACCGACGCGGAAAGCGGCGAAACCGCGCTCGGCGGCGGCGAGTTCATCGACCGCTACGTGTTCCCGGACGGCGAGCTGCCGCACATCAGCCTCGCGCTGGAGGCCGCGCAGCGCGGCGGACTGGAAGCGATTGACGTCGAAAGCCTGCGACGGCACTATGCGCGCACGCTCGACATCTGGACCGAAAACTTCGAAGCGAAGGCAGAAGCGGCGCGACAACTCGTCGACGACGAAAAATTCCGCATCTGGCGCGTGTATCTCGCCGGCTGCGCGTATGCGTTCGAGCACGACGACGTGTCGATCTTCCAGATCGTGTGCCGCAAGGCCGGACGCAGCGCGAAAACGCTGCCGTGGTCGCGGCGCTATATGTACGAACACGCGCTGCCGCGCTAGGCGGCGCTTCACGCTGGGCATGCATGGGTGACGGCAGGACGCGGCGCAAGGGGCCGCCGGAACGACAGCAGCACGACGACGCGCACGCGCCGCACGCCGACGGGCAATTCGACCTGTTCGGCGTGCCGGCCGACGCTGCACGCGCGTCGCCCGAGGACGACGGCCCGCCTGCCCGCACCGACGAACACGTGAATCCGGACGCGCGTGACGACGCGCAGCCGGCACCGCGCTCCCGCTCCCGTTCTTCCGACGAAACACCGCCTGCCGCTTCCGGCATGCTGTGGGACGAACCGTCCCCGCCAGCCGCGCCGCCGAAGAAAGGCCGGCGCCGACGCGGCGTGCTGCCCGCGCCGATCGCCCCCGAGGTGGCCGACGCGGCGGCCGGCCTGCCGCCGAACGTTCGGCTCGGCACGTCGTCGTGGTACTTCCCCGGCTGGGACGGCATCGTCTACGACGGCGATTTCGCGCAGACCAAGCTGTCGCGCGAAGGGCTCGAAGCGTACGGCGCACATCCGCTGCTGAAGAGCGTGAGCCTCGACCGGTCGTTCTACGGCCCGCTGTCGGTCGCCGATTACCTGCGCTACGCGCAGCAGGTGCCCGACGATTTCCGCTTCGTCGTGAAGGCGCCGGCCTCCGTGACCGACGCGGTCATCCGCGGCCGGCGCGGCGAGCCGTCGGGGCCGAACCCGACCTTCCTCGACGCGCAGCTCGCCACCCGCGAGTTCGTGCAGCCGTGCCTCGAAGGGCTCGGCCGGAAAGCCGGCGTGCTCGTGTTCCAGTTCTCGCCGCTGCCCGACCAGCTGCTCGCGCAGCCGGCCGCGCTGATCGACCGGCTCGCCGCGTTCTTCGCGGCGCTGCCGCCGCTGCCGCCCGCCGGACGCCGACGGCACCCGCTATGCGATCGAGATTCGCGACGCGAGCCTGCTCACGCCGCGTTTCATCCGCGCGCTCGCCGCGCTCGGTGTGCGCTACTGCGTCGGCCTGCACGCGCGGATGCCCGACGCGCTGCGCCAGGCGGCCGCGCTCGCCCTGCTCGACGGCGACGCGCCGGGCCCGCTGATCGTGCGCTGGAGCCTGCACAGCGGCTTCAAGTACGAACAGGCGAAAGCGAAATACGAGCCGTTCGACAAGCTCGTCGACGAGGATCCGGCCACGCGCTCGGCGCTCGCCGAACTGGCCGCGCGCTATGCGCTGGCCGGGCAGCCGGTGATCATCACGATCAACAACAAGGCGGAAGGCTCCGCGCCGCTGTCGTGCATCGCGCTCGCGCGCGAGATCGCCGCCGCGTGCGCGCAGTGGCGCAACGAGGCGGCCTGACGCCCATTTGCGCCGGCTCCCGCCGTTCCGGCGCTTACGCGCCGCGCAGCGACTTCAGCCGGTGCGAGAACTTCTGCCGGAATTTCGCGAGCTTCGGCCCGATCACGACCGAGCAATAGCCCTGCCCCGGGTTACGCGCGTAATAGTTCTGGTGATAATCCTCGGCCGGCCAGTAGTTGCCGTCGAGCGGCACGACCTGCGTGACGATCGGCTGCCCGAACACCTGCTCGCGCTCCAGCTCGCGGATCACGTCGAGCGCCGTGTCGCGTTGCGCGTCCGAATGCGTGAACACGACCGAACGGTACTGCGTGCCGACGTCGTTGCCCTGCCGGTTCAACTGGGTCGGATCGTGCGTCGCGAAGAAGATCTCGAGGATCTCGCGATAGCCGATGCGCGCCGGATCGAACGTCACGTTGACGACTTCCGCGTGGCCCGTGTCGCCTTCGCAGATGTCGCGATAGCCGGGATTGCGCGTATGGCCGCCCGCGTAGCCCGACCGGACGGCCGTCACGCCGTCGACGTCGAGAAACACCGCCTCCGTGCACCAGAAACACCCGCCTCCCAATGTCGCGGTTTCAAGCATCTCGTTCACCATGAAATCAGTCCTTCGTTGATGTCGGCAGCCGGCACGCATGCGCCGGCGCCACCGTTCCGTCTCGCCGCTGCCCACCCGGGGGCGGGTCGCAACGGCACTGCGGCAAGTATCTCACTCGCGCGCGAACCTGACAGGTTGCACAGGTACCGCGCACGACCGGCCGCCCGCTTTCTCGTCTACACTTAGGCACGCGCGAGCGCGGCGGCAAACCCGCTGCCTCGCGCAAAGCGCCCGATGCGTGCCCGCCCCTGATGCAAACATCATCTGCCGGAACATCGATATGCATGCCTTAACAGACATCACCTGCATCACTCGCCCGGCCGTCGCCGCATCGCGGGCTGCCGCTTCGACCGTGCCCCCCCCTTGCCGTACGTCCGTCTCGCCCCGCGTGCGGCGATCCGGAACACCGCCTTTCTCCGCTTTCACGATCTGATGCACGGCGCGCCGCACGTGTCGCCGACGCGTGCACCCGCCTGCCGATCGCGCCTGCCGGCGCCACGCGCGCCGCGCGGCAACCCCGACCCGCACGCCCGCAACGAACGGCCGTGCGTCAACGATCCGAACCCATCGAGAGGGCATCACCATGAGCATGCGACCTGACCCGACGTTTCACGCTTCGCCCGAGCTTGCGATGCAGGCGCCGGCGGAAGAGTTTGCCTATACGTTGTTGCTGAGCCCCGATTTTTCCAGACCCGACGCGCTCGCCGTGATCGACGTGAAGCCCGGCTCGCCGACCTACGGAAAAATCGTGCATACGGTGACGATGCCCAACACCGGCGACGAGTTTCACCACTTCGGCTGGAATGCCTGTTCGTCGTCGCTGTCGCCGCTGACCGGCCATGCGTTCCTCGAACGCCGCTTCCTGATCATCCCCGGCCTGCGCTCGTCGCGCATCTACGTGATCGACACGAAGCCGCATCCGACGCAGGCGCGCATCCACAAGATCGTCGAGCCCGACGAGATCTTCTCGAAAACCGGCTATTCGCGGCCGCACACCGTTCACTGCGGCCCCGAAGGCATCTATGTGAGCACGCTTGGCGGCGCGGGCAAGGACGGCACCGACGGCGCGCCCGGCATCTTCATCATGGATTGCGAAACCTTCGACGTGCTCGGCCGCTGGGAGATCGACCGCGGCCCGCAGGACAAGCACTACGACTTCTGGTGGAACCTGCCGCGCGACTACATGGTGTCGAGCGAATGGGCGCTGCCGCCGCAATTCGAGAACGGCATCGTGCCCGAGGACCTGCTCGCGAACAAATACGGGCACCGGCTGCATTTCTGGGACCTGCGCGCGCGGCGCAACGTGCAGACGATCGATCTCGGCGCGCAGCACCAGATGGCGCTCGAAGTGCGGCCCGCGCACGACCCGGTGCGCGAATACGGGTTCGTCGGCGTCGTGGTCGACACGACGAATCTCGAAGGCTCGATCTGGACCTGGTGGCGCGAAGGCGGCAAGTTCCATGTGAAGAAGACCGCGACCATCCCGGCCGAGCCGGCCGCGGCCGACGAACTGCCGCCGCTGCTGAAATCGTTCGGCGCGGTGCCGCCGCTCGTGACCGACATCGACCTGTCGCTCGACGACCGCTTCCTCTACGTGTCGTGCTGGGGCACCGGCGAGATGCGCCAGTACGACGTATCGGACCCGCACAACCCGGTGCTCGCGGGATCGGTCCGCATCGGCGGCATCGCGCGCCGTGCGCCGCATTCGAACGGACGCGCATTCGCGGGCGGCCCGCAGATGGTCGAGATCAGCCGCGACGGCCGGCGCGTGTACTGGACCAATTCGCTCTATTCGACGTGGGACGACCAGTTTTATCCGGATGGCGTGCCGGCCGCGCAGGTGCTCGCGCATGCGGGGCCGGAAGGCGGGCTGACGCTCGCCGACGATTACTGGGTCGAGTTCCCCGAAGGCTATCGCGCGCACCAGATCCGGCTCGAAGGCGGCGACTGCTCGACCGACTCGTTCTGCTATCCGTCGGTCAAGCGTTGAACGCCGGCCTTCACGCCCAGTTCGCGCTGTGGGCGGCCGTGCTCGCGAGCGGGGTGTATCACGGGCTCAACCCCGCGATGGGCTGGCCGCTCGCGGTGTCGAACGCGCTGATGACGCGCCGCGGCGGTGCACTCGTCGCGGCGCTCGGCTATCTCGCGCTCGGCCATGCGCTCGCGGTCTTCGCGGTGATGCTGCCGTTCGGGCTGCTCGCCGCGCTGCTTGCCTGGCAATCGGCGATCCGGATCGGCGCGAGCGCGCTCGTGATCGGCTTCGGCGCCGTGCTGCTGATCCGGCGCCGGCATCCGCGTGCGCTCGCGCGGATCCCGCCCGCGCGGCTCGGCCTGTGGTCGTTCGCGGTCGCGATCGCGCATGGCGCGGGGCTGATGCTGGTACCGATCTACCTCGGGCTCTGCGGGCTCGACCGGGACGCCGGCCACCGGGCGGCGGCCACGCTCGTCGATGCGCATCTCGGGATGGCGCTCGTCGTCGCGGCCGTGCATGCAATCGCGATGATCGGCGCCGGCGGCGGGCTCGCGTGGCTCGTGTACCGCTATCTCGGGCTGAAGTTCGTGTCGCGGAGCTGGTTCAATCTCGATGCGGTGTGGGCGTCGAGCCTGATCGTGACGGGCGCGCTGTCGCTCGGACTGGCGGCGGCGCGATAGATGGCGCGGGGATCGGCGGTTGGGAGATGCAACTGCGCAGGACCGTGCGGCGGCCCCGTTCGAAAAACGCGACAGAACGGCGTTGCCGGCCGCGCGCGATTGCCCGTCCTGCCGCGCGCCGCAGTGTTCGCTACGTCACCCTGCCCCCTCGATGCGCCGCCTGGCCGGGCCCGGCGGCCCCGATTCCGCTAAAATCGGGCCATGCGCACCCCTTCCCCATCGACCGCCTTGTCGCCTTTCGTCCGCCGTGCCCGCCCCGCTCGCGTCGCGCCGCGCCCGCCCGTCTCG
This sequence comes from Burkholderia cepacia ATCC 25416, assembly GCF_001411495.1. Classification (NCBI taxonomy): domain Bacteria; kingdom Pseudomonadati; phylum Pseudomonadota; class Betaproteobacteria; order Burkholderiales; family Burkholderiaceae; genus Burkholderia; species Burkholderia cepacia. The sequence continues at coordinate 167,108 of NZ_CP012981.1, forward strand.
TTCCGGATGGCTGCCCGATGAGCCAGGCCAATCCCCCGGATTTCGACTCGGCCGCTTTCCGGCAAGCGCTCGGCCAGTTCGCAACGGGCGTGACGGTGATCACGACGCGCGCGCCGTCCGGACAGCTGATCGGCATCACCGCCAGCTCGTTCAACTCGGTATCGCTCGATCCGCCGCTCGTGCTGTGGAGCCTCGCGCACAAATCGGCGTCGACGCCCGTGTTCCGCGGCAACAGCCACTATGTGGTGAACGTACTTGCGGCCTCGCAGCTCGACCTGTGCAAGCGCTTCTCGACCTACAAGGGCGACCGCTTCGAAGGAATCGCGCATGCGGCCGGCAACTCCGGGATGCCCGTGCTCGACGGCGCGCTCGCATGGTTCGAATGCCACAACCGCAGCCGCTATGACGAAGGCGACCACGTGATCTTCGTCGGCGAGGTCGAACGCTGCGGCGTGCGCGCCGCATCGGACACGACACCGCCGCTCGTATTCCACGGCGGCGGCTTCCACGGCCTTACACCGCTTTGATCGCTCCCGTGCGCGCCAGCCCGACCGGCGCGCCGGCTTCGTCCTTCAGCGTCTGCAGCACGATGTTCGAACGGATGTCCATGACGCCCGGCGCCTTGTAGAGCCGGTTCAGCACGAAATCCGAGTAGTGCTTGAGGTTGTGCGCGAGCACGCGCAGCAGATAGTGACTCTCGCCCGTCACGACGAACGCGCCGACCACCTCCGGCCATTCGCGCAACGCTTCCGCGAAGCGCTCGTGCCATTGATTTTCTTCGTTGCGCATCGATACCTGCACGAACGCCTCGAGCTCGAAGCCGAGCTTCTCGCGGCTCAGGCACGCGCGATAGTGCTCGATCACACCCTGCTCCTCGAGCAGGCGCATGCGGCGCAGGCAGGCGGATGGCGAAAGCGAAATGCGTTCCGCCAGGTCGAGATTGCTGATTCTGCCCTCTTCCTGCAGTACCGCCAGAATCCGGCAGTCGGTGGCATCGAGCGTGATCGCGTGCATTTTTGGTCCCCGTTTTCCCTCTGAGTCGAATTATCTGCCAATCCGGCGGTTTGTCCATGTTTATTTCGCAAGCACTTTCTGCGAGCGTCCACCTATCATTCGAAGCATCGACTCACCGAATCGTCATGCCATGGACACCCTCTGGGACATCTCGCCGCCTGTCAGCCCCGCCACCCCCGTGTGGCCGGGCGATACGCCGGTTTCCGTCGAACGCGTGTGGCGGATGGAGGCCGGCTCGCCGGTCAACGTCGCACGCCTGACGCTGTCGCCGCACACGGGCGCGCACTGCGACGCGCCGCTGCATTACGACGCCGACGGCGCGCCGATCGGCGCCGTGCCGCTCGACACCTATCTCGGCCCGTGCCGCGTGATCCATTGCATCGGCGCATCGCCGGTCGTGCAGCCGGCCGATGTCGCGGCCGCGCTCGACGGCGTGCCGCCGCGCGTGCTGCTGCGCACGTATGCACGTGCCAGCGTCGAACGGTGGGACAGCGACTTCTGCGCGGTCGCGCCCGAGACCGTCGACCTGCTCGCCGCGCACGGCGTGAAGCTGATCGGCATCGATACGCCGTCGCTCGACCCGCAGGAATCGAAGACGATGGATGCGCATCACCGCGTGCGCGCGCACCGGATGGCGATCCTCGAAGGCATCGTGCTCGACGACGTGCCGCCCGGCGACTACGAACTGATCGCACTGCCGCTGAAATTCGCGACGCTCGACGCGAGCCCCGTGCGCGCGGTGCTGCGCGCGCTGTCCGCGCGTGCCTCCTGATTACCCCGACTGACGACTCAAATCATGATCAAGACCCGTGAAGACGCACTCGCGCTCGACCGCGACGATCCGCTCGCCCCGCTGCGCGACCAGTTCTCCCTGCCCGACGGCGTGATCTATCTCGACGGCAACTCGCTCGGCGCGCAGCCGCGCGCATCGGCCGCCCGCGCGCAGCAGGTGATCGGCGCCGAATGGGGCGAAGGCCTGATCCGCAGCTGGAACACGGCCGGCTGGTTCGCGTTGCCGCGCCGTCTCGGCGACAAGCTCGCGACGCTGATCGGCGGCGCACCGGGCGAAACGGTCGTCACCGACACCATCTCGATCAACCTGTTCAAGCTGCTGTCGGCGATGCTGCGCCACCAGGCCGAGCGCGCGCCCGAGCGCCGCGTGATCGTGTCGGAGCGCTCGAACTTCCCGACCGACCTGTATATCGCGCAGGGGCTGATCGAGCAGCTCGGCGGCAACTATGAACTGCGCCTGATCAACGATCCGGCCGACCTGCCGGCCGCGCTCGGCGCGGACACGGCCGTCGCGATGATCACGCACGTGAATTACCGCACCGGCTACATGCACGACATGCCGGCCGTCACGCAGCTCGTGCACGACGCGGGCGCGCTGATGCTGTGGGACCTCGCGCACTCGGCCGGCGCGGTGCCGGTCGACCTGAACGGCGCGCGCGCCGACGGCGCGGTCGGCTGCACGTACAAGTACCTGAACGGCGGCCCGGGTTCGCCCGCATTCGTGTGGGTGCCGCAGCGTCATCACGCACACTTCTCGCAGCCGCTGTCCGGCTGGTGGGGCCACCGCGCACCGTTCGCGATGCAGCCGGGCTTCGCGCCCGATCCGGGCATCGCGCGCTTCCTGTGCGGCACGCAGCCGATCGTGTCGATGTCGATGGTCGAATGCGGGCTCGACGTGTTCCTGCAAACCGACATGCAGGCGATCCGCCGCAAATCGCTCGCGCTGACCGATGCCTTCATCGCGCTCGTCGAAGCACGCTGCGCGGGCCTGTCGCTGAAGCTCGTCACGCCGCGCGCGCATCACCAGCGCGGCTCGCAGGCGAGCTTCGAGCATCCGCACGGCTACGAGGTGATGCAGGCGCTGATCGCGCGCGGCGTGATCGGCGACTACCGAGAGCCGTACGTGCTGCGCTTCGGCTTCACGCCGCTCTATGTGCGCTTCGTCGACGTGTGGGATGCCGTCGAGACGCTGCGCGACATCCTCGCCACCGACGCCTGGAAGGCGCCCGAGTTCGCCGAACGCGGCGCGGTGACCTGACCGGCCTTGCCCGGCGCGCACCACGGTCACGCGGATTGCGCGCCGCGCCCCGTCATTCAAATCTGGAGATAGTCGTGAATTCTGGTCATATGCAGCCGCCCGGCGGCGACGCGCCGGCGGGCTGCCCGTTCTCGGGCGCACGCGCCGCCCATTCGGCACAAGCGGCACACGAAGCGCCGCACGTGCCGGGCGATGCCTCGGGCGAAGCCGGCTGGCACAACGCACAGCTCGATTTCTCGAAGTCGATGAGCTACGGCGACTACCTGTCGCTGAATTCGATCCTCGACGCGCAGCACCCGCTGTCGCCCGATCACAACGAGATGCTGTTCATCATCCAGCATCAGACGAGCGAGCTGTGGATGAAGCTCGCGCTGTTCGAGCTGCGCGGCGCGCTCGACGCGGTGCGCACCGACGCGCTGCCGCCCGCGTTCAAGATGCTCGCGCGCGTGTCGCGGATCCTCGAGCAACTGGTGCAGGCGTGGAACGTGCTGTCGACGATGACGCCGTCCGAGTATTCGGCAATGCGGCCGTATCTCGGGCAGTCGTCGGGCTTCCAGTCGTATCAGTATCGCCAGCTCGAATTCCTGCTCGGCAACAAGAATGTGCAGATGCTGCAGCCTCATGCGCACCGGCCCGACATCCTCGAACAGGTGCGCACGACGCTCGAGGCGCCGTCGTTCTACGACGAGGTCGTCCGCCTGCTCGCGCGGCGCGGTTTCCCGATCGCGCAAGCGCGGCTCGAGCGCGACTGGACGCAGCCGACGCAGCACGACGAAACGGTCGAAGCCGCGTGGCTCGAGGTGTACCGCCACCCGCAGCAGCACTGGGAGCTCTACGAGATGGCCGAGGAACTGGTCGATCTCGAGGATGCATTCCGCCAGTGGCGCTTCCGCCACGTGACGACCGTCGAACGCATCATCGGCTTCAAGCAGGGCACGGGCGGCACCAGCGGTGCGCCGTACCTGCGCAAGATGCTCGACGTCGTGCTGTTCCCCGAGCTCTGGCACGTGCGCACCACGCTGTAACGCACCACTCGCCCGCCGTCACGACGACGTGCGGGCCAGTTCCTCCCCTTCGCGCGGCTGCGCTGCCGCACGTGACAGCCGCGGGATATGCCGCCGCACGACGAGCAGCGCGACGCAGACGATGCGCATCGCGATCGCCAGCATCGTCAGATAGGCCGTGGCGCCGCCCGTGGTGATCACGATCGCGCCCGCGAACGCACTGAGGATCGCGCCGAGCCGGCCGAACGCGAGCGCGCTTCCGGTACCCGTCGCGCGCACGGCGGTCGGGTAGATGTACGCACAGAGCGCATACATCGTCGACTGCACCGCGTTGACGAACAGCCCGTGCAGCCCGAGTCCGACGATCAGCCAGCCCGTGCGGCGGCTTGCATCGCCCCCCATCAGCCACACCGCACTCGCCGCGCCGCCGATGCTGCACAGCACGAGCGGCCAGCGCGACCCGGCATGCGCGATCGTCCACGCGCACAGCAGCGCGCCGATCAGCCGCCGAGGTTGTACGCGGTAAGCCCCGTCCCCGCGACCGACACGCTCAGCCCGCTCGCGGCCAGCATCGTCGGCAGCCAGCTGAACGCCGCATACACGGCGAGCAGGCACATGAAGAACGCGCACCACAGCGCGATCGTGTCGCGCGCCTTTCCGCCCGCTCATTCCGCCCGCCGCCGCAGCGCACCATCGAAATGCCGTTTCCCCGCCTTGACTTTCGCTCGCCCGAATACGATCATTCGCTCACACATAGAGCAAATGATCGTATTCGTACTCGGCAGGAAAATCTGGCACGAACAGGAGACACCGGATGAGCGCATCGCCCTCCGCCCGCACGCCCGTGCTGCTGCACATCGGCGCGGGCTCGTTTCACCGCGCGCACCAGGCGTGGTATCTGCATCGCGTGAACGCGGCCGTGCCGCCCGACGAGCGCTGGTCGCTGACCGTCGGCAACATCCGCGACGACATGCGCGCGACGATGGACGCGCTCGCCGCGCAGCACGGCGAATACACGCTCGAAACCGTCACGCCGCAAGGCGAGCGCGCGTACGAGACGATCCGCGCGATCACGCGCGTACTGCCCTGGTCGATCGATCTCGCCGCGCTGATCGACGCCGGCGCCGATCCGGCCTGCCGGATCGTGTCGTTCACCGTCACCGAAGGCGGCTACTACCTCGACGAACACAACCGGCTCGACGTCGCGAACGCGGATCTCGCGGCCGACCTGCAGGGTGCGCGTACAACGCTGTACGGCGCGCTCGCGGCGCTGCTCGCCGAACGCGTGAAGCGCGGCGCGGGCCCGCTCACGCTGCAGAGCTGCGACAACCTGCGCAACAACGGTGCGCGCTTTCGCGCGGGGATGCGCGAATTCCTCGAGCGGCGCGGGCAGGCCGACCTGCTCGCGTGGTTCGATGCGAACGTCGCGACGCCGAGCGCGATGGTCGACCGCATCACGCCGCGCCCGACCGCCGACGTGCGCGAGCGCGTGCTGGCCGCCACCGGCATCGACGACGCATGCCCGGTGATGGGCGAATCGTTCATCCAGTGGGTGATCGAGGACCGCTTCGCGGCCGGCCGACCGCGCTGGGAGCTGGCCGGTGCCGAACTCGTCGACGACGTGCACCCGTACGAGGAAGCGAAGATCCGCATCCTCAACGCGACGCACAGCTGCATCGCGTGGGCCGGCACGCTCGCGGGCCACACGTATATCCACGAAGGCACGCATGACGCGGCGATCCGGCGCTTCGCGCACGACTACGTGACGCAGGACGTGATCCCGTGCCTGACGCCGAGCCCGCTCGATCTCGCGCGCTACCGCGACGTCGTGCTCGAACGCTTCGGCAACCCGTACGTACTCGACACGAACCAGCGCGTCGCGGCCGACGGCTTCTCGAAGATCCCCGGCTTCATCGCACCGACGCTCGTCGAATCGTTCGCACGCGGCGCGGCGCCGGTCGCCACAGCCGTGCTGCCCGCGCTGTTCCTGCGCTTTCTCGAACGCTGGGCGCGCGGCACCTTGCCGTATGCGTACCAGGACGGCGTGATGGACGAAAGCGCCGCGCGTGCGATCGTCGGGGCCGGCCATCCGGGGGCCGGCCATCCGGAGGCCGACGACCAGATCACCGCGCTGTGCGCAAGCCGCGCGCTGTGGGGTTCGCTCGCCGACAACGCGGCGCTGGTCGAGGCGTTGCGCGCCGGGCTCGCGCGGGTCGATGCATGGCTCGCGGCGCGCTGACGCGCATTGGGGCGAACCTGCCTTGGCACGTGCACGGCCGCGCGGCTAAAGTAGCGAGTCCCCACTGACGGAACGGATCGCTCATGTATCTCGGCATCGACCTCGGCACTTCGGAAGTGAAGGTGCTGCTGCTCGCCCCGGACGGCACGGTCGTCGGCACCGCCGGGTCGCCGTTCACCGTGTCGCGGCCGCATCCGCGCTGGGCCGAACAGCATCCGGACGACTGGTGGCAAGGCACGCTCGCCGCGCTCGCTGCGCTGCGCGAACGACATCCGCAAGCGTTCGCGGCCGTGCGCGGCATCGGCCTGTCGGGCCAGATGCACGGCGCCGTGCTGCTCGGCCGCGACGACCGCGTGCTGCGCCCCGCGATCCTGTGGAACGACATGCGCAGCGCCGACGAGTGCGCGCTGCTCACCGAACGCGCGCCCGATCTCCACGCACTGGCCGGCAATCTCGCGATGCCGGGCTTCACCGCGCCGAAACTGCTGTGGGTCGCGAAGCACGAGCCCGATGTGTTCGCGGCGACTGCCTGCGTGCTGATGCCGAAGGATTACCTGCGGTTCCGGCTCACCGGCGCGAAGGTGTCCGACCCGTCGGACGCAGCCGGCACGCTGTGGCTCGACGTCGCGCGCCGCGACTGGTCCGACGCACTGCTCGCCGCGTGCGGAATGACGCGTGACCAGATGCCGCGCATCGTCGAAGGCAATGCGCCGTCCGGCACGCTGCGCGCGGACATCGCGCGCGAACTCGGGCTGTCGGAGGCGGTCGTGGTAGCCGGCGGCGGCGGCGACAACGCAACGAGCGCGCTTGGCATCGGTGCGATCCACGCAGGCGACGGCTTCGTGTCGCTCGGCACGTCCGGCGTGCTGAGCGTGGTCGGCGATCGCTTCATGCCGAACCCCGCATCGGCCGTACATGCGTTCTGCCATGCGATTCCCGATCGCTGGCAATTGATGAGCGTCGTGCTGTCGGCCGCGAGCTGCCTGCGCTGGGTCTGCAAGCTGACCGGCACCGACGAGCCCGCCCTGCTCGCCGAAGTCGAGGCGCTCGACGCCGACGCGCTCGCGACGGCCCCGCTGTTCCTGCCCTACCTGTCCGGCGAGCGCACGCCGCACAACGATCCGTACGCACAAGGCGTGTTCTTCGGGATGACGCATGCGACCGAACGCGCGCATCTCGGCTACGCGGTACTCGAAGGCGTGACGCTCGGCCTCGCCGACGGTCTCGACGCGCTGCATGCGGCCGGCGTCGAAACCGCCCAGCTGTCGCTGATCGGCGGCGGCGCGCGCAGCGCGTACTGGGCACAACTGATCGCCGATGCGCTGAACGTGCGCACGCGCCAGCACGGCGGCGGCGAAACGGGTGCGGCGCTCGGCGCGGCGCGGCTCGGCTGGCTGGCTGTCGGCGGCGATCCGCATGCGGTGCTGGCCAAGCCGCCGGTGCGGGCCGAATTCGCGCCGGATGCCGCCCGCCATGCGCTGCTGCGCGAACGCCTCGATGCGTTTCGTTCGCTGTACCGCCACGTGCGGCCGCTGTACGAACCGTCGCGCGCGCGGCTCGCGTAAGCGCCGCCTGTCACGCGCGCCGGCCGTCGGCCGCATGCGCGACATGCGGTACAGTGGATGCCGTCATGCGGCCCGCCGGCCGGCCCGCGGGCGGCCCCCCAGCTCCGAACCGAATCGCTATCGTGTCCAAGTCCTCAGAAAAACTCGATCTCGCCACGCGTGCCGCGTGGCTCTACTACGTCGCGGGCGACACGCAGAACGAGATCGCGGAAAAGCTGCAGGTGTCGCGCCCGGTCGCACAACGCCTCGTCGCGTTCGCGGTCGAGAAGAACCTGATCCGCGTGCGCGTCGACCACCAGCTCGCCGACTGCCTCGATCTCGGCGCGCAGCTGTCGAAGCGCTACGGCCTCGCGATGTGCGAAGTCGTGCCTGTCGATGCCGATGCGCCCGACGCGATCGACCGCAAGCTGGCCGTCGCCGGTGCGCAGGTGATGGAGCGCTACCTGAACGAAACGCGGCCGATGGTGATCGCGGTCAGCAGCGGCCGGACGCTGAAGGCCGCGGTCGCACAGATCGCGCAGATCGACCGACCGCAGCACCGCCTCGTGTCGATGGTCGGCGCGATCGCGGCCGACGGTTCGTCGAACCGCTACGACGTCGCGCAGTACATCTCCGAGAAAACCGGCAGCAAGCACTTCCTGCTGCCCGCGCCGCTGTTCGCCGACAGCGCCGCCGAGCGCGCGCAGTGGTGCAATCACCGGCTGTACCGGATCGTCGAGGCGCTGTCGGGCCAGGCCGACGTCGCGTTCGTCGGGATCGGCAACATCGGCCCGCACTGCCCGCTCTACGAAGACGGCTTCATCACCGAACAGGAGCGCGACGAGATGACCGCGCTCGGCGCGGTGGCCGAACTGCTTGGCGTGCCGATCGACGCGCAAGGCAAGCTGATCGATGTGTCGACCGGCACGCGCGTGACGAGCGTGTCGCTCGCCACGCCGCCGAAGCGCCCGACGATCGCGTTCGCGGGCGGCCCGAAGAAACGCGATGCGGTGATCGCCGCATTGCGCGGCGGCTGGATGTCGGGGCTCGTCACCGACGAGACGTGCGCGAGGGCGGCGCTGGAAGCGTAGCCGGCGTGGCGGCTTCCCGTCACCGCATGCGGTCGCCGCACGGCGGATCGCCGACGCGTGCGGACAAACCGGGCATCACTGCAGAAACCCGGGCATCGTGGCCTTCATGACGGCCTCCGCCTTGTTGGCCGCACGAAGCTTGCGCATCACGTTCATCAGGTGAAACTTCGCGGTCCGGCCATAGATGGACAGAATCAATCCGATATCGGCATACGTCTTGCCTGCCGCAGTCCATTTCAGCACCGCCTTCTCGCGCGCCGTCAGCGTCTGGCACACCTCCGGCATCGCCATGGCAACGACGAGGCGCGCGCCAGGACGGCGCCGGGCATGCGGGCAATCTGAATCGCGCCCGCACCTGCAAACTCACGCGGCGCGCGGCGCCGGAAACGCATGCCGGCGAGCCCGCCATGCGCCGACCCACGCGGCCGCCAGCAGCGCGACGAGCACCCACGGAATCGCGCCCGCCCCGGTTGCGCCGAGCAGCATCCCGCCCGCGATTCCGCCACCCGCGATCGCGAGGTTCCACACCGTCACGAGCATCGACTGCGCGACATCCGCGGCCTCTCCCGCGGCGTTCGCGGCGGCCGTCTGGAACAGCGTCGGCGCGCCGCCGAACGCGAGCCCCCACAGCGCGACACCCGCATAGACGATCGCCATGCCGGAACCGGCGCCGAGCATCGCCGCCGCGATGGCGAACAACGCGATGCTGGCGAGCGTCAGCCGCCGTTGCGCGGCGCCGATCCACGCGCCCGTCAGCGCGATGCCGACCAGCGACGCGATACCGAACACGAGCAGCACCGCATCGACCTGCGCGCCCATCCGCACGCCCGCGAGAAACGGCGCGACGTACGTATACAGCATGTTGTGCGCCAGCACGTACGCGAACATCACGGTCAGCACCGGCCGCACGCCGGGCAGCGTCATCACGCCGAGCACCGGCTCGCGCGCGCCGGCCGGCTGCCCCGGATAATCGGGCAGACGCCAACGGATCCAGCCGATCAGCACGAGCGCCGCGAGCGTGATACCCGCGAACGCGACGCGCCACCCGAGCGCCGCGCCGAGTGCGGTGCCGGCCGGAATGCCGATCGACATCGCGACCGGCGCGCCGAGCATCGCGACCGCGATCGCCCGGCCACGCAACGAGGCATCGACCATCCGGCTCGCGTAGCCGGCGAGCAGCGCCCACAGCAGCCCGGCCGCCATCCCCGCGACGAAGCGCGCGGCGAGCGTCAGCGCGTAGTACGGCGACACGGCCGTCAGCGCATTCGACACGACGAAGCCGGCCAGCGCCGCGAGCAGCAGCGTGCGCCGGCGCATCGCGCGCGTCGCGGCGACGAGCGGAATCGCCGCGACGATCGAGCCGAGCGCATACACGGTCACGAGCTGGCCGATCAGCGCCTCGGGCACGCGCAGGTCGGTGCTCATCAGCGGCAGCAGGCCGGCCGGCAACGCCTCGGTGAGAATCGTGATGAACGCGGCCGTCGCGAGCGCCAGCAGGTTCGCAACCGGCAGGCGCGCGCCGGCCTGCACCGGCTGAACGGCCAGCTCGTCATCGATCGTCGTGCAGTCGCTCATGCCGCGCTCCCGGTTTCGACGCCGTAGACCGCATCGCGCACCGCGGTCACGATCCGCCCGTCGAGGCCCTCGTACAGCGTGTTGGTCAGCGCGACGGCCGTCAGCCCCGCCGCGCGGTCGACGAACCACGTGTGCCCGTACGCGCCGCCCCCGCGCCAGGTGCCGACCGACTCCGGCGACTGCGCGGCCACCGGATCGCGCAGCACCGAGAACCCGAGCCCGAAGCCGAAACCGGGCGCATCCCGCAGTTCGCCCGCACCCGGCTGGACGCGCGCCATCTCGTCGACCCATGCGGGTTCGAGCCAGCCGTCGCGGCCCGTGCGCAGCGCATCGAGCAGCGTCACGCAATCGCGTGCGGTGCCGACCATCCCCGCGCCGCCCGACGGCCACGCATCGGCATCGAACACGCGCGCCGGCTCGAAGCGGATGCCGATCGTGCCGTCGAACACCGGCACGAGATCGACGTCCGCCATCCGGCGCGGAGCGCCCGGCGTGCTCACGTAAGGCGTCGCGAAGCGTGCGGCGTCGTGCGCGACGAACGCGGTGTCGATCATCCCGAGCGGTGTCGTGACGAGCGCGGCAACCGCGTCGGCGAGCGGCCGCCCGTCGACTGCCTCGATCAGCGCGCCGACCACGTCCATCGACAGCGAATAGCCCCACGACGTACCCGGCGCGAACTGCAGCGGCACGCTGGCGATGCGCCGCAGGTTCTCGGCGAGCGAGAGACCCGAACGGTCCATTCCGTCGGACACGCCGGCGCGTGCATACGGGCCGTCGCCGTCCGCTTCGAGGAAGCGGTAGCCGAGGCCGGCCGTATGCGACAGCAGATGACGCAACGTGATGACGGCAGGCGTGCCGTCGGCCAACGTCGGGCGGAATCCGGGCAACGAGCGGGCGACCGGTTCGTCGAGCGCGATGCGCCCCGCCGCGACCAGCCGCATCGCGGCGGCCGCCACGACCGGCTTCGTGACCGACGACAGGCGGAACAGCGCGTCGTCCCGCATCGGCGTGCCGGCTTCCCGATCGGCAAGGCCGACGGCGCGCGCATAACGCAGCTCGCCGTCCTGCGCGACCAGCACGACCGCGCCGACCATGCGCGCGTCGGCGAGCGCGCGATCCAGCGCGTCGTCGAGCCGGCGGCGCAGCGCGGCGTCCGGTTCCACGCGCAAGGCGGTGACAGGCAGGGATGACATGACGTGACCTCTCGACAATGAACGAGCGCTCATCGTAGGGAGCCGACGCAAGAAGAAAAACCGGGGTAGAGTTCCGGACAATCCGGACGCCGGCGTCCGCAATCGGAAACTCGCATGGAAAACCTCGGCGGCTTCGTCGTGTTCGTTCAGGTCGCGGAAACGCGCAGTTTCGTCGCGGCCGGACGTGCGCTCGGGCTATCGGCTTCGGCGATCGGCAAACGCATCGCGCGGCTCGAGGCGCGGCTGAAGGTGCGGCTCTTTCACCGCAGCACGCGCAGCATCACGTTGACCGCCGAAGGCACGCGCTTTCTCGAACGGTGCCGGCGCGTGATCGCCGAGCTCGACGCGGCCGAGCAGGAACTGACGCACAGTGCCGAAGCGCCACGCGGGCGCTTGCGCGTGAGCCTGCCGACGATCGGCACGCTGCTGCTGCCGGTGCTCGCCGATTTCATGGCCGCGTATCCGGAGATCGAGCTCGACATCGATTTCAGCGACCGGCTCGTCGACGTCGTCGACGAAGGGTTCGACGCGGTGCTGCGCACCGGCCAGCCCTCGGATTCCCGGCTGTCGTCGCGGCTGCTCGGCCACTTCCGCCAGCACCTCGTCGCGTCCCCCGGTTATCTCGACCGGCACGGCACGCCGCGCACGCCGGCCGATCTCGCGCAGCACCGCTGCCTGCACTACCGTTTCCCGACCAGCGGCAAGCTCGAGACCTGGCCGCTGCGCGTGCCGCGCGCGGGCACGCCGCCCGAAGTGCCGGTCGCGATGGTCAGCAACAGTGCGGAAGCGCGCCTGTGCTTCGCGCTGCGCGGGCTCGGCATCGCGTGCCTGCCCATCTTCTTCGTGCGCGAGGCGCTCGCGGACGGCACGCTGCGCGCGGTGCTCGACGAACACGTCGCGAGCTGCACGCCGGTCTACGTGCTGTGGCCGTCGGGCCGCCACCCGACGCCGAAGCTGCGCGCGTTCGTCGATTACATGGCCGCGCACCTGCCGCTGTGACCGCGGCCGGCCGTCATGCGGCCTTCGCGTGCACGCTCAGCCGGCGGAACGCCTGGCCGTGTTCGTCGAACAGGTGGCAGTGCTCGGCCTGCGCGTGCACGTGGAGCGCCTCGCCGGTGCGGTACGTGTCGAGCGGCGGAATCCGCGCGATCAGCCCGTCCGGCGCGACGGCCGACTCCGCATACAGGTACGCGGCATCGCCGAGCGATTCCACGGCCATCGTCCGCGCGGCCACGCCGGTGGCCGCGGCTTCGACCTTCAGGTGCTCGGGCCGCACGCCGACCGTCACCGCCGCGCCGCGCTGCAGCCCCGCCGCCTCGACCGCGACGCGCTGCGTCTCGCCGCTGTCGAAGCGCACGAGCACGCCGCCGGCATCGACCGAATCGACGCTGCCCTTCAGGAAGTTCATCTTCGGCGACCCGATGAAGCCCGCGACGAACTGGTTCGCCGGCGCGTGGTAAAGCTCGTTCGGCGTGCCGACCTGCTGCACCGCGCCGCCCGACAGCACGACGATCTTGTCCGCGAGCGTCATCGCCTCGACCTGGTCGTGCGTCACGTAGATCATCGTCGTCTTGAGCTCGTCGTGCAGCCGCGCGAACTCCAGCCGCATCTTCACGCGCAGCGCCGCGTCGAGGTTCGACAGCGGCTCGTCGAACAGGAACACCTTCGGCTTGCGCGTGATCGCGCGGCCGATCGCGACACGCTGCCGCTGGCCGCCCGACAGCTGCTTCGGCTTGCGGTCGAGCAGATGGTCGATGTGCAGGATCTTCGCGGCGTTCTTCACCGCCTGGTCGATCTCGGGCTTCTTCGCGCCGGCGAGCTTCAGGCCGAACGCCATGTTGTCGTACAGCGTCATGTGCGGGTACAGCGCATACGACTGGAACACCATCGCGATGCCGCGCTTCGCGCTCGGCACGTCGTTGACCTTCGCGCCGTCGATCAGCAGGTCGCCGCTCGAGATGTCCTCGAGGCCCGCGATCATCCGCATCAGCGTGGATTTTCCGCAGCCGCTCGGGCCGACGAACACGACGAATTCGCCGTCGGCGATGTCGAGGTTCACGTTGCGCAGCACTTCGGTTTCGTCGTAGCGCTTCGCGATATTGCGCAGGAGCACGCTTGCCATGATCTGTCTCCGTTCGTTCGTGATGCGTGATGCGCCGCGTCGGACGCGGCGCGCAATCGTTCGTGGTTGCTAGTTCGGCAGCACCGCGCCGGTCGCCTGCCAGCGCGCGACGTAGCCGGGCAGTTCGTGCATGTCGTCGAATACGTGACGCGCGCCGATCCCGCGCAGCGCGTCGATCTGCGCAGCCGACGCATGCCCGCCGCCGACGAAGCCGAGCACGGTCATGCCGGCCGCGGCGGCCGCGGTGATGCCGGTCGCGCTGTCCTCGACCACGAGGCACTGCGCAGGCACGACGCCGAGCGTACGCGCGGCCGCGAGATACACGTCCGGCGCGGGCTTCGGCCGTGCGACGGCATCCGCGCAGAACAGCCGGTCGCCGAAGAAGCGCGCGAGGCCGGTGCGCGCCAGCGCCGCCTCGACGTAGGCGCGGTAGCTGTTGCTCGCGCAGGCCGTCGTCAACTGAATCGCGTCCAGCGCCGCATCGATGCCGTCGACCATCGGCGCGTTAACGGCCGCCGCCTCGACCGCGCGGCGGATCGCGTCGACATCGCCGGCCGACAGCGTGCGCCCGACGGCGTCGCCCGCGCCGGCCAGCACGCGCTCGATGCGCAGCCCGAGCAACGGCATCACGGCCGGCCGCGCATCGACGCCCGGCCAGCGCGCGTCGAGCTCGCGCACGATCACGTCGGCCGCCACGGCCTCGCTGTCGATCAGTACACCGTCGCAATCGCAGATCAGGACGTTCGCGCTCATTTGACGGCTCCGAACGTGAGCCCGCGCACGAGCTGCTTCTGCGACAGCCAGCCGACGATCAGGATCGGCGCGACCGCCAGCAGGGAAGCTGCGGACAGCTTTGCCCAGAACAGCCCTTCGGGGCTCGAGTACGACGCGATGAACACGGTGAGCGGCGCGGCGTTCGAGCTCGACAGGTTGATGCTCCAGAACGCTTCGTTCCACGACAGGATCACGAGCAGCAGCGCGGTGGAGGCGAGCCCCGGCAGCGCCATCGGCATCAGCAGGTAGACGATCTCCTGCCACGTCGACGCGCCGTCGATGCGCCCGGCTTCGAGGATGTCCTTCGGGATCTCGTTGAAGTACGTGAAGGTCATCCACACCGCGATCGGCAGGTTGATCAGCGTGTAGACGATCACGAGGCCCGACACGGTATCGAGCAGCCCCGCGTTTTTCCACAGCAGGTAGATCGGCACGAGCACGCCGACCGACGGCATCATCTTCGTCGACAGCATCCACAGCAGCACCTTCTGCGTGCGGTGGTTCGGGAAGAACGCCATCGCGTACGCGGCCGGCACCGCGAACAGCAGCGAGATCACCGTGACGCCGGCCGAGATCAGCACCGAATTCCAGGCGAACGAAAAGTAGTTGCTGCGCGCGAATACCTCGCGGAAGCTGTCGAGCGTCGGCATGAAGAACAGCGTCGACGCATACGCCTGCTGCTCGGTCTTGAACGCGGTGATCGCCATCCAGAAGATCGGGAAGAACAGCAGGAGCGCGATCAGCCACGCGAGCGTGCCGGGCAGCGCACGCCGCACGAGGTCGAACACGGCCGGCACGCGCCGGCCTTCGAAGGTCAGGTCGCTCATTTTTCGTACTCCCCCTTCAGGTTGCGCGCGAGCATCCGCACCAGGAAGAACGACACGACGTTCGCGACCACGACGGCGATGATGCCGCCCGCGGACGCGAGGCCGACGTCGAACTGCTGCAGGCCGAGCGCGTAGATCAGGTACGACAGGTTGGTCGTCGCGTCGCCGGGGCCGCCGCCGGTCGTGGTGTAGATCTCCGCGAAGATCGACAGCAGGAAGATCGTCTCCATCATCACGACCACGGCGATCGCGCGCTTCAGGTGCGGCAGCGTGATGTAGAAGAACATCGCGATCGGGCCCGCGCCGTCGATGCGCGCGGCTTCCTTCTGCTCCTGGTCGAGCGACTGGATCGCGGTGAACAGGATCAGGAACGCGAACGGCAGCCACTGCCACGCGACGATGATGATCACCGCGGTGAGCGGGTAGTCGGCGAACCAGTCGATCGGCGTCATCCCGAGCGCGCGCATCGCGTTCGCGACGAGCCCGTACACCGGATGCAGGATCATGTTCTTCCAGATCAGCGCGGACACCGTCGGCATCACGAAGAACGGCGCGATCGCGAACAGGCGCGCGACGCCCTGCCCGTAGAACTTGCGGTCGAACAGCACGGCCATCAGCACGCCGCCGACCACCGTGATCGCGAGCACCGCGCCGATCAGCACGAGCGTGTGCCAGATCGCGGGCAGGAACGACGGATCGGTCGCGAGGAAGCGGTAGTTGTCGAGCCCGGCGAAACCTTTCACGTCCGGGTTCAGCAGGTTGTAGCGCGAGAACGAATACCAGATCGTCATCGCGAGCGGGATCGACATCCACAGCAGCAGCACCGCGACGGACGGCGAGACGAGCCAGCTCGCGCCGCCGCGCGCGCGGCGCGGCGCGCCGGGCGGCGACGACGCGTCGCCGACCGACGGCGCGTGAGCATGGCTCAGGGGAAGACGTAAATGACGCATGATCGGCGTTCCTCCGGTTGATGCGCGGGCGCGAACGGCCCGCCCGCCTTTCGGCTTCGCTGGCCCGCGGCATGTGCAACGGCGCACGCCGCGGGCCGCGTGACTGCCGGCGCGTTACTTCTTGTAGCCGGCCTGCCGTACCGCGCGGTCCGCGGCGGCCTGCCCGGCGGCGAGCGCCTGGTCGACCGTCATCTGGCCCGCGACCGCACCGGCGATCGACTGGCCGACCACCGTGCCGAACGACTGGAATTCAGGAATCCCGACGTACTGCACGCCCGTGTACGGCACCTTCTTCAGCGACGGATCGTTCGGGTCGGCCGTCTCGATCGCCTTCAGCACGAAGTCCGAGAACGGCGCGGCGGCCTTGTACTCGGGGCGCTGGTAGGTCGACGTGCGCGTGCCCGGCGGCACCGACGCCCAGCCTTCGTCCTTGCCGACCATCTCGATGTACTGCTTCGACGTCGCCCATGCGATGAACTTGCGCGCGGCGTCCTGCTGCTTCGACGTCTTCGGCACGGCCAGCGCCCACGCCCACAGCCAGTGCGAGCCCTTCGGCGTGGCGGCGACCGGCGCGGCCGCGAAGCCGATCCTGTCGGCCACCTGCGACTGCTGCTTGTTGTAGAGCATCCCGGCCGCGACCGTCGCGTCGATCCACATCGCGCACTTGCCCGATGCGGTGAGCGTCAGGTTCTCGTTGAAGCCGTTCGAGCTCGCTCCCGGCGGGCCGTCCTTCTTCAGCAGGTTCACGTAGAACGTGATCGCCTTCTTCCATTCCGGCGACGTCAGCTGCGCATTCCAGTTCTCGTCGAACCAGCGCCCGCCGAACGTGTTCACGACCGTCGACACGTACGCCATGTTCTCGCCCCACCCGGCCTTGCCGCGCAGGCAGATCCCGTAGGTCCCCTTCGCCTTGTCGGTGAGCTTGTCCGCGAACTCGGCGATCTGGTCGTAGGTCGGCTGGTCGGGCATCTTCAGCCCCTTCGCCGCGAACAGGTCCTTGCGGTAGAACGTCATCGAGCTCTCGACGTAGAACGGCAGCGCGTACAGCTGGCCGTTGTACGACAGGCTGTCGCGCGCGGTCTTCACGATGTCGTTCAGGTCGTAGTCGGCGGGCAGGCCCGTGATCGGCGCGAGCCAGCCGCGCTTGCCCCACTGCGGCGTCTCGTAGGTGCCGATCGCCATCACGTCGAACTGGCCGCTGCCGGTCGTGATGTCGGTCGTCGCGCGCTGGCGCAGCACGTTTTCCTCGAGGATCACCCAGTTCAGCTTGATGTCCGGGTTCGCCTTCTCGAACGCCGGCGACAGCTTCTTCAGCTCGATCATGTCGGGATTGTTCAGCGTCGCGATCGTCAGCGTGCCGGCGGACGCGGCGCAGGCCGCCGTCGCGAGCGCGGCTCCGGCGAAGCAGCGTGCGGCGGCGTCGAGCATCTTTCGTTGCATGGCATGTCTCCTGTGTTTGTTAGGGTCTGTTTCCATATGGAACGCACATGCGTTGCCACGAGAACGGCCGCTCGCGAGGCGCGCGACGCTGCGAATACTGGACGTATTCGCAAGGAGCGCAACGCGGCGAGCGGCCGTTCTCGTGGCAACCCCAAACTAAAAAAATACATTCCACGGGAATGCCCGAAATCGCCCACATGGCGGCGTCGCTCGTCGCTTGTTTGGCTCGGCCAAACGGCGCTCCTCACTTCTTGCCTGCGCCCCGTTAGGAAGTCCCCTTGGGGGACGAGCGATTTCGGGCATTCGCATGTGCGTTCCATATGGAAACAGACCCTAGTGTCGTCGGTCCTGCGTTTCCTTCGCGGCCCGTCACGCCGGCCGCTGCATTCCGCACGCGCGCGCATAGTGCGCGATCACGTCGCGTATCCGGTGGCGCACCCACGCGCGCGGCTCCTTCGCGAGCCCGCCCGTGCGGCACGCCGCGTAGACATCCGGCAGCCACTGCGCGACGAGCGTCTCCGGCACCGGCTGCCGCGCGAGGTTGTCGAACAGTTGCTCGACCGCGGCCGCGACGGCCGGCTGCAGCCAGTAGTAGCGAATCCGGTCGCTGTAGCTGAACTGGCGCGCGAGCCGCTGCTCGGTTTCGTCGCCGCGGTAGTACGGCGCCCAGTGCTCGGGCTGCGCGCGCATCGCGGCGTCGACCACGTCGCGCAACCGCGAGCGCTGCCCGACGTCGCCGGTCAGCGCGTCCTCGATGAAGGTCAGCGCGAACAGCGCCTCGCGCAGCGCGAACGTCAGTGCGGGGCCGACCTTCAGCACCGCGAAGTGGTCCCGCACGAGCGCGGCGAGTGCCCCCTCGGTCTGGTAATCCGTCGAATGCGCCTCGAACACGAGGTGCGGTGTCTGCAGGATACTCGCGCCGAGCGCCGCGGCCTTCGCGCTGTCGTAGTCGAGCACATGGCGATCGTCGAAGTCGACACCCGGCTGCGCGACGATCGCGACGACGCGCGCCCACGCGTCGTCGAGCCCGGCCGCCGCGAACGCGGCGCGGTGCGCATCGAGCGTCGCCGCGATGCTGTCGCTGCGCGTGACCGCGATCTGCGCGATCACCGCATCGCCGTCGTGGCCGCTGTTGCCGCTGACTTCACCGCCCGGCGTCGGCACCTCGGTGCCGATCACGTAGACGGGCGCGATGCCGGTGCGCGCCGCCGCGTCTTCCGCCACGCGGCACAGTTCGGCCGCGCGCGCGGCGATCGTGCGATCGTCGAGCCGCACCGGATCGTCCGCGCACGCCATGCTCGCATCGAGGTGGATCTTTTCGAAGCCGGCTTCCACATAAGCGGCGACCATCGCGCCCGCCTCGCGCATCGCATCGGCCACGCGGCGGTGCCGCCACGGGTTCGGCCCAAGATGGTCGCCGCCGAGCACGAGCGCCGACGGCGCCAGCCCGCAACGCCGGGCGATCGCGTCGACGTCGCGGCGGAAATCGGCGGGCGTCATGCCCGTATAGCCGCCGAGATGGTTCACCTGGTTGCAGGTCGCCTCGATCAGGAGCGGCGAGCCATCCGCGCGCGCCGCTTCGCACGCGGCCTCCAGCACGAGCCGGTGCGCGCTGCAGATCGAATAGATGCCGCGCTGCGCGTCGGCGCGGTTCGCATCGAAGATCATCCGCAGCACGGCGTCCGCATGGGCGGTGCGCGGGCGTTCGGCGAAGGTCGTCAGGCCGGACATGCGATACCTCGTTCGGTCAGGAAGCGGTCGATCTCGGCCGCGCTGCTGTTGCCTTCCATCGGGCCGCGCCGTGTGACCGCGATCGCACCGGCCGCGTTCGCGCGGCGCAATGCGGCATCGATCGGCACACCCGCGACGAAGCTCGCCACGAGCGTGCCGCCGAAGCAGTCGCCGGCGCCGGTCGGGTCGATTTCGTCGACCTGAAAGGCCGGTGCTTCGACGCGGTCGGCGCGGTCAAATGCAACGCTGCCTTGCGCGCCGCGTTTCAGCACGACACGCTCGAGCAGCGGATGCGTCGCGAGCAGGCCCGCGATCGCACGCTCGGCCGGCTGCGGCCCGCAGAAGAACGGCAAATCGGCCTCGCTCGGCATGAACAGGTGGCACGCGGCGAGCATCGTCTCGAGCGCCGCGCGCATCGGGCGAAAGCTCAGCATCTCAGGCCGCACGTTCGGATCGAACGACACCTTCGCGCCGGCGCGCGCGGCCTCGATCACGCCGCGCTGCACAGCGGCGATCGCCGATTCGCTCGTCAGCGACGAGCCCATCACGTGGAAATAGCGGCAGCCGTCGAACATCGCGGTATCGACGTCGGACGCATCGACGCACGCGGCCGCACTGGTGGACAGACTGTAGACGAAGCTGCGCGAGCCGTCGTCGCGATACGCGACGAACGCGGTGCCGGTCGGACGCGCGACGCGGCGGATGCGCGCGACGTCGACACCATCGCGCTCGAGCCGCGCGACGATCGCATCGCCGAACGCGTCGCGGCCGACGCAGCCCGCATACGCGACGCGCGCGCCGAGCCGTGCGGCCTGGTCGGCGAAGATCGCCGGCGCGCCGCTCGGGAACGGCCCGGCGAACAGGCCCGGCGCGTCGAAACCCTGGCCGCGCTCGGCGGCGACGAATTCGGCCAGCAGTTCGCCGGCGACGACGATCTCGGCCATCAGGCGTGCCCTCCTCGTTCGACGGCGGCCGCGGTGAGCGGCGCGGCCGCCCCGTCGCAGGCAGGCCGGCAGGTGACGCGTGCGAGCGGCGTCACGTCAGCTCATCCAGTTGCCGCCGTCGACGTTCAGCGTCTGGGCGGTGACGTAGTCGGCGTCGGACGACGCGAGGAACAGCGCGGCGCCCGTCAGGTCGCCCGGCACGCCCATGCGGCCGAGCGGCACGGCTTCGCCCACGAGCCGCTTCTTCTCGCCGAGCGGCCGGTTCTCGTAGCGCGCGAACAGCGCATCGACCTGCTCCCACATCGGCGTGTCGACGACGCCGGGCGCGATGCCGTTCACGTTGATCCGGTGCGGCGCGAGCGCGAGCGCGGCCGACTGCGTGTAGCTGATCACCGCGGCCTTGGTCGCGCAGTAGTGCGAAACGAGCGCCTCGCCGCGGCGCCCGGCCTGCGACGACATGTTGACGATCTTGCCGCCGCGCCCCTGCTCGACCATCCGCTGCGCGACGGCCTGCATCAGGAAGAACAGCCCTTTCACGTTGACCGCGAACAGCCGGTCGAACACGTCCCACGATTCGTCGAGGATCGGGCGCATGTCGAACAGCGCCGCGTTGTTGAACAGGATGTCGACGCCGCCGAAGCGCTCGACCGCCGTGGCGACGATGCGCTCGATGTCGTCGCGGCGCGTGACGTCCGCGGTGATGGCCACCGCGCGGCCGGGGTTCGCTTCGATGAGCCGCGCGAGCGAGCC
Source organism: Burkholderia cepacia ATCC 25416 (assembly GCF_001411495.1). Taxonomy (NCBI): domain Bacteria; kingdom Pseudomonadati; phylum Pseudomonadota; class Betaproteobacteria; order Burkholderiales; family Burkholderiaceae; genus Burkholderia; species Burkholderia cepacia. The sequence continues at coordinate 188,356 of NZ_CP012981.1, forward strand.
GCTGGCAGGCTTCAGGTCGACGAGTACGCAGCGCGCGCCCTCGTCCAGATAGCGTTGCGCGACCGCCTCGCCGATGCCGCTTGCGGCGCCCGTCAGGATCGCGACCTTGTCTTCCAGTCTCACTGGCTGTCTCCGGTTCGTTCTGCTTTACGACGGCCGCGAGATGAACTAACGCTCGCCGACCGATCAATTGCTCTGTTGTTGATCGAATGATCGGATACGCGATTCGCGCTGTCAAGGCAACATGACGGCTTTCTATGATGCGCTGCGGCACAACGGCGCACCGCGGCGGCCCGCCACGCGCGCCCGGCAAGGCGCGGCGCGCGCGGTGCGGCGCGGTCGGATCGGCGATGAAGGGGACGGAGCGACGACGAAAAGGGGAATTCGCGCTGCACGGCGCGGCGATACGTTATATCATCGCCATACTTTGTTTCACGCCCAGCTTCACGCCATGGCTACCTCATCGTCCATTGACGCCCGGCTGTCCCGGGCCGACGCATTCGCCGCCGAGCACGGGCTCGCGTGGACGCCGCTGCGCCGCCAGGTCTACGAACGCGTGCTGGCCGCGCAGCGCCCGATCGGCGCGTACGACCTGCTCGCCGAGCTCGAGCCGCAGCGCGGCCGCGTGCCGCCCACGACCGTCTACCGCGCGCTGGATTTCCTCGTCGAGCACGGCTTCATCCACCGGATCGAATCGAAGAACGCGTTCTTCGCGTGCTGCGAGATCGGCGTCCCGCACGAAGGCCAGTTCCTGATCTGCGATTCGTGCGGCGACACCGTCGAGATTCCCGGCGGCGACCTCGCGAAGCAGTTGTCCGCGAGCGAGCCCGCGCACGGTTTCGAAGTCCACCATCAGGTCGTCGAGCTGAGCGGCCTGTGCGGACACTGCAAGCGCAAGCCCGCGCAACGCTGACGCGTATCGGGCGGCACACGCGCCGCCCCCTTCCAACGAGGAGTTCCATGCCCATTGCCCTGAAGCGCGCGCCGCGGCGCGCCCTGACGCCTGTCCGCTGGCTCGCCGCTGCCGTCTCCGCGGCCGCCGCGCTGTCGCTCGCGGCGCCCGCGTTCGCGCAGGCCGCGACCGTCAACGTCGTCGCCGCCGAGAATTTCTACGGCGACGTCGCGTCGCAGATCGGCGGCAGCCATGTCGCGGTGACGAGCATCCTCAGCAATCCCGACCAGGATCCCCACCTGTTCGAAGCGAGCCCGAAGACGGCCCGCGCGCTCCAGCACGCGCAGGTCGTGATCTACAACGGCGCCAACTACGATCCGTGGATGAGCAAGCTGCTCGGCGCGTCGAAGCAGGCGAAGCGCGCGACGATCGTCGTCGCCGACCTGGTCGGCAAGAAGGCCGGCGACAACCCGCACCTGTGGTACGCCCCGGCGACGATGCCGGCCGCCGCACGCGCGATCGCGGCCGAACTCGGCCGCGCCGATCCGGCGAACAAGGCCGAATACGATGCGAACCTGCAGAAGTTCGTCGCGTCGCTGAAGCCCGTCGACGACAAGGTCGCCGCGCTGCGCGCTCAGTACAAGGGCGTGCCGGTGACGGCCACCGAGCCGGTGTTCGGCTACCTGTCCGACGCGATCGGCCTCGACATGCGCAACCAGCGCTTCCAGCTCGCGACGATGAACGACACCGAAGCCAGCGCGCAGGACGTCGCCGCGTTCGAGAACGACCTGCGCAAGAAGCAGGTACGCGCGCTGATCTACAACAGCCAGGCCGAAGAACCGATGACCAAGCGCATGCTGAAGATCGCACGCGACGGCGGCGTGCCGACCGTCAGCGTCACCGAGACGCAGCCGGCCGGCAAGACTTTCCAGCAATGGATGGCCGGCCAGCTCGACGCGCTCTCGGCCGCGCTCGCCGCCGGCAAGAAATAAACAACCGTAACGCCATGACCGCCACTCCCCACGCACTCGCCGTCGATCGCGTCACGCTCGAACTGGGCGGACGCACGATCCTGCGCGACGTCAGCTTCGCGATCGAACCCGGCGAATTCGTCGGCGTGCTCGGGCCGAACGGCGCGGGCAAGACGACGCTGATGCGCGCGGTGCTCGGCCTCGTGCCCGTGTCGGCCGGCACGCTGTCCGTCGGCGGCGTGCCGGTCGTACGCGGCAACGCGTCGATCGGCTACATGCCGCAGATTCGCAGCGGCCTCGCGAACCGCCGGATGCGCGGCTACGACTTCGTCGCGATGGCCGCCGACGGCCACCGCTGGGGGCTGCCGCACACGAACGCGGCGACGCGCCGCGACGTTGACCGCGTGCTCGATCTCGTCGGCGGCCCGACGCTTGCCCGCCGGCCGCTGTCGGAACTGTCCGGCGGCGAGCGGCAGCGCCTGCTGCTCGCGCAATGCCTGCTCGGCAGCCCGAAGCTGCTGCTGCTCGACGAGCCGCTGATCAGCCTCGACCCGAACCACCAGCGCGGCGTCGTCGAGCTCGTGCGCAACGTGCAGCGCGAGCTCGGCATCACCGTGCTGTTCTCCGCGCACGAACTGAATCCGTTGCTGAACGCGCTCGACCGTGTGCTGTATCTCGGCAACGGCGTCGCGGCGCTCGGCACCGTCGACGAGGTGATCACGAAACCCGTGCTGTCGCGGCTCTACGGATCGCCGATCGACGTGATGCGCGTGAACGGCAAGATCTTCGTGATGTCGGGCGACGTCGAGATCGAGAAGCACGACCACGAACACGAGGACGACGACGGCCACGCGCACGGCGGTGGCGGCGGCCACGGCCATCACCACCACGGACACGCTCATCCCGGGCACTCGCACGATGTTTGAATACGACTTCATGATCAACGCCTTCGCGGCGTCGGGGATCGTCGCGGTGCTCGCGGGCATCGTCGGCTACTTCCTGGTGCTGCGCGGGCAGACCTTCGCCGGCCATGCGCTGTCGCACGTCGGCTTCACCGGCGCGACAGGCGCGGTGCTGCTCGGCATCTCGCCGATCTGGGGGATGGTCGGTTTCACGCTCGCGGCCGGGATCGGGATGGGCGCGCTCGGCGAAAAGCTCGCGGGCCGCGACGTCGCGATCGGCGTGATCCTGTCGGGTGCGCTGGGTTTCGGCCTGCTGTTCCTGCATTTCTACACGTCGTTCGCGACGCAGGTCACCGCGCTGCTGTTCGGCAACGTGCTCGCGGTGAGCCACGACACGCTCGCGGTGCTCGCCGGCATCGGCGCCGTGAGCCTGCTCGCGCTCGCGCTGATCGCGCGGCCGCTGCTGTTCGCGTCGCTGCAGCCCGAACTGGCCGAAGCCAAGGGCGTGTCGCTGCGCACGGTGTCGATGCTGTTCCTCGCGGTGTGCGCGCTCGCCGTGGCGGCGGCCACGCAGATCGTCGGCGTGCTGCTGGTGTTCACGCTGCTGGTCGGGCCGGCTGCCGCCGCGCAGAACGTGACGACGCGGCTGTCGACCGGCGTGCTGCTCGCCGCGCTGTTTGCGTTGTTCGAGGCATGGCTCGGCATCGTGCTCGCGTATCACACCGACTGGCCGACGAGTTTCTGGATCACCGCGCTGTCGGCGCTCGTGTACGGCGCAAGCCTGTTGCGGCGCCACTGATCGACGCCCGACGACCATGAAAAACGCCGGCGTGCCCGAGGGCAGCGCCGGCGTTTTTTCATGCACCCGCTCGTGCGGCGCGCCGTGTGTCGCCGCGTGCCGCCGTGTGCGTTATGTGCTCCCCTTCCCGCTCATCGCGCGAGCACGCGCGCGTGATGCGCGATGTGATCGGCGATGAACGTCGAGATGAAGTAGTACCCGTGGTCGTAGCCCGGATGGCGGCGCAGCGTCAGCGGCTGGCCTGCCTTCGCGCACGCGGCTTCGAACACGTCGGGGTTGAGCTGGTTCGCGAGGAACTGATCCGCGAGGCCCTGATCGACGAGGATGCCGTCCGCGAACTTCGGCGCATCGGCGCGCGCGACGAGTTCGCTCGCGTCGTGTGCCTTCCAGGCATCGCGATCGGCGCCGAGGTAGCCCGAGAAGGCCTTCTCGCCCCACGGGCAGCGTGTCGGCGCGGCGATCGGCGCGAACGCCGACACCGACCGGTACAGCCCGGGATGACGCAGCGCAAGCGTCAGCGCGCCGTGCCCGCCCATCGAGTGACCGAAGATCCCGAGCCGCGCGCCGTCGATCGGCAGTTCGGCCGTGACGAGTTCGCGCAGCTCGCGCGTCACGTACGACTCCATCCGGTAATGCGCGGACCACGGCGCTTCGGTCGCGTCGACATAGAAGCCCGCGCCGACGCCGAAGTCCCACGCGTCGGTCTCGCCCGGCACGCCCGCGCCGCGCGGGCTCGTGTCCGGCATCACGAGCGCGATGCCGTGCTGCGCCGCGTATTGCTGCGCGCCGGCCTTGATCGCGAACGTCTCGTCGGTGCACGTGAGCCCCGCGAGATAGAACAGTGCCGGCACGCGGCCGTGCGCGGCCTGCGGCGGCAGGTATACCGAGAACTTCATCGGCAGGCCGATGGCCGCCGAATCGTGACGGTAGAAACGCTGCTCGCCGCCGTGGCACGCATGCGAGGAAACGAGTTCGAGCATCGCGGTACGCTCCCGGTCAGTACAGCACGACCGAACGGATCGACTCGCCGGCCTTCATCAGGTCGAAGCCTTCGTTGATCCGCTCGAGCGGCAGCGTATGCGTGATCAGGTCGTCGATGTTGATCTTGCCTTCCATGTACCAGTCGACGATCTTCGGCACGTCGGTGCGGCCGCGCGCGCCGCCGAACGCCGAGCCCTTCCACTCGCGGCCCGTCACCAGCTGGAACGGACGCGTGCTGATTTCCTCGCCCGCTGCCGCCACGCCGATGATGAACGACTGGCCCCAGCCCTTGTGCGTGCACTCGAGCGCCTGGCGCATCAGCTTCACGTTGCCCACGCATTCGAACGAGTAATCCGCGCCGCCGTCGGTCAGCTGCACGATGTGGTCGACCACGTTCTCGACTTCGTTCGGGTTGATGAAGTGCGTCATCCCGAACTTCTTCGCGAGCTCGACGCGCTTCGGGTTGATGTCGACGCCGATGATCTTGTCCGCGCCGACCATCTTCGCGCCCTGGATCACGTTCAGGCCGATCCCGCCGAGGCCGAACACGACGACGTTCGCCCCCGCCTCGACCTTCGCCGAGTACACGACCGCGCCGACGCCCGTCGTCACGCCGCAGCCGATGTAGCAGATCTTGTCGAACGGCGCGTCCTCGCGCACCTTCGCGACCGCGATCTCCGGCACGACGATGTAGTTCGAGAACGTCGACGTCCCCATGTAGTGGAACAGCGGCTTGCCGTCGAGCGAGAAGCGCGACGTCGCGTCGGGCATCAGGCCCTTGCCCTGCGTCGCGCGGATCTTCTGGCACAGGTTGGTCTTGCGCGACAGGCAGAACTTGCACTCGCGGCATTCGGGCGTGTAGAGCGGAATCACGTGGTCGCCCTTCCTCACGGTGCCGACGCCGGGGCCGACGTCGACCACGACGCCCGCGCCTTCATGGCCGAGGATCGCCGGGAAGATCCCTTCCGGATCGGCGCCCGACAGCGTGTAGTAGTCGGTGTGGCAGATGCCCGTCGCCTTCACCTCGATCAGCACTTCGCCTGCGCGCGGCCCTTCGAGATCGACTTCCTCGATCGTCAGCGGTGCGCCCGCCTTCCATGCAATCGCGGCTTTCGTCTTCATCGTGTGACTCCTGTCTGTGTGTGAGGTCGGCCCGGGTTCGCGCGTCGGCGCTCATGTCGACCGGCCTGGGTGCGCCAGCACCGACGCCGGCCCAATGCTTCGCACCGGGTTCCATGCAAAGCGGTCGAAACCGTGCCGCGCGGCGTCGCGCACGGCACGGCGAAAGAATCTCGTGCTCGCCATGATGGCCGGTTCCGCCGCGCATCGCGTGCGGGAAACGGCCGCCGGCTTGCCACGATGCGTCATCGCTGACGCAAAAGAACAAGTGCCCGATTTTAAGCGCCCGTCGTGAACCATGCATCCGTCCGGGCATACAGGTCGATGAAGCGCGCGTGGCGTGCGGCGAGCGATCGATCGTCGCGCGGCTCGGCAACCGGCGACGCGGCCGGCGCCAGCGCGTGCAGCGCGTCTTCCCGCCAGTGCCCGATCGCGACTCCCGCCAGCAGCGCGGCGCCGCGCGTCGCGGCGTTCGGGCAGTCGATCGCGTGAAGCGACGCGCCCAGCGAGTCGGCAAGCAGCTGGCGCCAGCGCGGATCGACCGAGCCGCCGCCCGCGAGACGCAGCGTCGTCACCGGGTCGCCGCGGTCGGCATCGCGGATCGCATCGAGCCCGGCGCGCAACGCGAACGCGACGCCTTCGAACGCGGCGCGCATCATCGCGCCGCGCGTGTCGCCGAGCCCGAGGCCGAGCCAGCCGCCGCGCGCGTCGGGGTTCATCCACGGCGAACGCTCGCCCGTCAGGTAAGGCAGGAAGCACAGACGTTCCGACGCAACCTGCGCGAACGCATCGTCGTACGCATCGGCCCACTGCGCGTAGCCGAGCCAGCCGCGCACGGCTTCGAGCGCGAGCCCGACGTTCTGCATCGCGGCCATCGTGTAATAACCGCCGCCGGCCGCCGCGCGATAGCGATGCAGGCCGCGTCGGGCGGGCGGCAGCACATCCGCGAGCACGACGATCTGGCCGCCGCTGCCCGTCGTCAGCAGCGCATCGCCGGCGGCGGCGAGCCCGCTGCCGAGGGCCGCGCACGCGGTGTCGGCCGCGCCCGTCGCCAGCGGCACGCCGGCCGGCAGGCCGAGTGCCGCCGCAGCCGGTGCGCCGAGCGTGCCGCAGCGCGCAGTCGACGGCTGCACCGATGCGAACCGGTCGGCCGGCAGGCCGAGTGCGTCGATCAATGCGAGATCCCATGCGCCGTCGGGCGTCGCGAGCGCGGTCGCGCACGCGTCGCTCGGATCGGCCGCGACGTCGCCGCCCAGCGCGATGCGCAACCAGTCCTTCGGCTGCACGGCCCAGCGCGCGGCGCGCAGCGCATCGGGTTCGTGAGCGGCCAGCCAGCGCAGCAGCGGGCCGGCCATACCCGGCGCGACGGGGTTCGGGGCGACGGGCAATCCGGCAACGGGCAATCCGGCGACGGGCGATCCCGTGACGGGCCAGCCGGCCTCATCCGCTTCGCGCACCGCCCGCGTGTCGGGCCACAGCAGCGCGGGCCGCACCGGCTGCCCGGCCGCGTCGATCAGCACGACGCCGTGCATCTGCCCCGAGAACCCGATCGCCGCCACCTGCGCACGCTCGCCGGCCGGCAACCGCGCGGCCGCGCGCACCAGCGCCTGCCACCACGTGTCGGGCGCGATCTCGGCCCAGCCGGGCTGCGGCGACGACAGCGCATAGGGTTCGCTCGCGACCGCACGCTCGACGCCGTCGGCATCGAGCGTGACGAGTTTGACGGAGCCGGTGCCGAGGTCGATTCCGAGCAGGCGCATGACGTGAGGGCGAATTCGAATGAACGGATGTCGATGATAACGGGATCGCGATGCGCGCCCCGTCTTTTGCCGCCGCCGCGCCGGCCGAAATCGCCATGGCCTGCCGGGTTTCACCCGGCTGCACGTTGGCGGTGAAAGCGGCCGCTCGCGGGTTAACCCGGCACGATTTTTCCCAGGCACTTTTTGCCGCTATGCGCCCCGCCCGATACACACCATAAAGCGGCCGATATTTGACATGGGGGCCAGCGCTATTTTGAAGGGCTATAAAACCGGGAACCCTCACTCCTGCGGCAGTTTCCCGATGATCGACACCCTGTTTCATGCCGAAATGGCATATCGAACCAGCAAAGAGCGGAATAGTACCCAGCGCTCTTGTTGCGTGGATTCATTCCGCATAACTTCGTATCACCCCGAAAACAAGATCATGGAGTGAGACAGATGCAATCGAACACGGTCCATCCGTGCGATGAGGTGCTGCCGACCGGCAAGCTGGTAACGCTTGGCCTGCAACACGTCCTCGTCATGTACGCCGGCGCTGTTGCCGTGCCGCTTATCGTTGGCGCCGCACTCAAGCTGCCGAAAGACCAGATCGCGTTCCTGATCAGCGCCGATCTGTTTTCGTGCGGCATCGCCACGCTGATCCAGACGCTGGGCCTGTGGATCTTCGGGATCCGCCTGCCCGTCATCATGGGCTGCACGTTCGCGGCAGTCGGCCCGATGATCGCGATCGGCACGAACCCCGGCCTCGGCATTCTCGACATCTTCGGCTCGACGATCGCGGCCGGCATCATCGGTATCGTGCTCGCGCCGATGATCGGCAAGCTGTTGCGGTTCTTCCCGCCGGTGGTGGTCGGCACCGTGATCGCGGTGATCGGGCTGTCGCTGATGGAAGTCGGCATCAACTGGGCGGCCGGCGGCGTCGGCAACCCCGAGTACGGCAGCCCCGTCTATCTCGGCCTGTCGCTGCTCGTGCTGACGCTGATCCTGCTGATCAACAAGTTCGGCCGCGGTTTCATCGCGAACATCTCGGTGCTGCTCGGCATCGTCGCCGGCTTCGCGATCGCGTTCGCGATCGGCCGCGTGAATACCGACGGCGTCGCGCACGCACCGTGGGTCGGCATCGTGATGCCGTTCCACTTCGGCATGCCGCACTTCGACCCGCTGTCGATCGTGACGATGGTCACGGTGATGTTCGTCACGTTCATCGAATCGACCGGCATGTTCCTCGCGGTCGGCGACATGGTCGATCGTCCGGTCAACCAGGAGCGCCTCGTGCGCGGCCTGCGCGTCGACGGCCTCGGCACGCTGATCGGCGGCATCTTCAACTCGTTCCCGCATACGTCGTTCTCGCAGAACGTCGGCCTGATCGGCGTGACGGGCGTGAAGAGCCGGTTCGTGTGTGCGACGGGCGGCGTGATTCTCGTGCTGCTCGGCCTGTTCCCGAAGATGGCGCAGGTGGTCGCATCGGTGCCGCCGTTCGTGCTCGGCGGTGCGGGCATCGTGATGTTCGGGATGGTGGCCGCGAACGGCATCAAGGTGCTGTCGAAGGTCGACTTCGTGAACAACTCGCACAACCTGTTCATCGTCGCCGTGAGCGTCGGCATGGGCCTCGTGCCGGTCGTGTCGCCGCACTTCTTCTCGAAGCTGCCGCCCGCGCTCGCCCCGATCCTGCACAGCGGCATCCTGCTGGCGTCGGCATCGGCCGTGATCCTGAACATCGTGTTCAACGGCGTGAAAGGCGAAAAGGATGCGCGCTGCGAGATCCGCCGCGCCGGACACGACTTCGACGGCCGCCCGGCCGACGTGCATCACTGATCACGACGCGCCGGACGGCGGCGCGAAGCGGTAACGGAAAACGCCACGGCATGCCGTGGCGTTTTTGCGTGGCGGAGCCGGGCTACGCGGGGGCGCCTCGCGCGCGAGGGGTGGCCGCCTGCGATGCGGCGCAGGCGGCCTGGTTGATCGGGTGATCGCGCCTGGACGCGTATCTGCCGAGATCGGCATCGGCGGCATCCGATGCAGTCATCGTCACGCCAACCGTCGTGGTCTCGCACGACCCGGCCGCACAAAAGAAAACGCCACGGATTTTCATCCGTGGCGTTTTCGCTTTTGCATCTCGCCGGTTCGGCAGACAGAAGCAGTTGCCCGCTCCTGCCCCGCCTTTCACTTACCCGTTCGTCGCCGCCGACGACGCAGGCGCCGGAGCGGCCGCCTTGTCGTAGTCGACCGGCGCATCCGGCGCGCGCGGCGTCTCGCCTGCCCGCTGGATCCACCCGCCGCCCAATGCGCGGTACAGCGTGACCAGGTTCGTCCAGCGCGCCAGACGTGCGTTGATCAGCGTCTGCTGTGCCGAGTACAGATCCGTCTGCGCGGTCAGCACCGACAGGTAGCTGTCGACGCCGTTCTTGTAACGCAGGTCCGACAGGTCGAAACGTCGCTGCTGCGCGTGCTCGTTGCGCTCGAGCGCCGCGATCTGCTGGTCGTACGTGCCGCGTGCGGCCAGGCCATCCGCCACTTCGCGGAATGCCGACTGGATTGCCTTCTCGTAGTTCGCGATCTCGATGCGTTTCTGCACGTTCGCGAGGTTCAGGTTCGCGATGTTCTGCCCGCCTTCGAAGATCGGCATCGTGATCTGCGGCGCGAACGACCACGCCGCTGTGCCGGCCTTGAACAGGCCGCCCAGCGTCGGGCTGCCGGTACCGAACGCGCCCGTCAGCGAGATGCGCGGGAAGAATGCCGCGCGTGCTGCGCCGATGTTCGCATTCGCGGCCAGCAGCGTCTGCTCGGCCTGCATCACGTCCGGACGACGCGTCAGCAGATCCGACGGCAACCCGGCCGGCACGTCCGTCAGCAGGTTCTGCGCGTCGAGCGGCATGCCCGGCGGCAGATCGTCCGGCAGCGGCTCGCCGATCAGCAGCACCAGCGCGTTCAGCGCCTGCGCACGCGCACGCGCCTGCGCCTGCTGGTTCGCGAGCGCCGTCTCGACAACCGTCTGCGCTTGACGCAGCTCGAGCTCGGAGCCCGTGCCGTTGTCGAACTGCAGCTTCGTCAGGTCGTACTGCGCCTGAGCGGACTTCAGCGTGTTCTCCGTGACCTTCAGCAGGTCGTCGGTCGACAGCAGCGTCAGGTACTGGTCCGCCACCTGCGACACCAGCGAGATCTCCGACGCCTGCCGTGCATACGACGTCGACAGGTACTGCGCGAGCGCCTGGTCCTTCAGGCTCTGCACGCGGCCGAACAGGTCGAGCTCCCACGACGCGGACAAACCGACGTTGTAGGCACGCGAGATATACGGCGCCCCCGTCTGCGACAGACCTTGCGGCACGCGCTGGATGCTGCCCGTGCCCGTGCCGTCGAGCGTCGGGAACAGCTCCGCGCGCGTGATCTGGTACTGCGCGCGCGCCGCCTCGATGTTCAGCACCGACACGCGCAGGTCGCGGTTGTTTTTCAGCGCGATCTCGATCAGCCGCTGCAGGCGCGGATCGACGAAGAATTCGCGCCAGCCGATGGCGGTCGCCGCCTGGCCGTTCGCGCTGCGCGCGCCGGCCGCACCCGGCTGCGTCGCGTAGACGCCGCCGGCCGGGTACGCCTGTGCGACGGGCGCGTCGGGCCGCTTGTAATGCGGCGCCATCGTGCAGCCCGTGGCAAAGAGCGCGACCGCGATTGCAGTCAAAGCGTGTTTTTGCATCATCACTGTCCCTTGTTGCCTTCGTCGCCGTTGCCCGGCTTCTCTTCGTGGTGCGAGTGCTCCTGAGCCAGGCGCAGCGCCTCGTCGACGTCTTCCTTCTCGCCGCTGAAGATCGCACGGATCTTCACGAAGAACATCGGGATCATGAAGATCGCGAGGAACGTCGCGGTGATCATCCCGCCGATCACGCCCGTACCGATTGCGTGCTGGCTGGCCGAACCCGCGCCGTTGCTGATCGCGAGCGGCATCACGCCGAGAATGAACGCGAGCGACGTCATCAGGATCGGACGCAGCCGCAGGCGCGCCGCTTCCAGCGCGGCCTCGATCGGCCCCATCTTCTCCGTCTGCTGCAGTTCGCGCGCGAACTCGACGATCAGGATCGCGTTCTTCGCGGACAAGCCCACGGTAGTCAGCAGGCCGACCTGGAAGAACACGTCGTTTTCCAGACCGCGCATCGTCGCCGCGAGCAGTGCACCGATCACGCCGAGCGGCACCACCATGATCACCGAGAACGGGATCGACCAGCTTTCATACAGTGCCGCCAGACACAGGAACACGACGAGGATCGAGATCGCGTACAGGATCGGCGCCTGCGAGCCGGACTGGATTTCCTGGAACGACAGGCCGGTCCACGAATAGCCGATACCGACCGGCAGCTTCTTCGCGAGCCCTTCCATCGCGGCCATCGCCTGACCGGTCGACTTGCCCGGTGCGGCCTGACCCTGGATTTCCATCGCCGACACGCCGTTGTAGCGCTCGAGCTTCGGCGAACCGTACGTCCAGTGACCGGTCGCGAACGAGCTGAACGGCACCATCCCGCCCGACCCGTTGCGCACGTACCAGATGTTCAAGTCTTCCGGCGTCATCCGGAACGGTGCATCCGACTGCACGTACACCTTCTTGATCCGGCCGTCGGTATCCAGGAAGTTGTTCACGTACTTCGATGCCCATGCGATCGAGAACGTCTGGTCGATCGCATCCGCCGTCACGCCGAGCGCATTCGCCTTCTCGCGGTCGATGTCGACCTTGTACTGCGGCGTATCGTTCAGGCCGTTCGGGCGCACGCCCTGCAGCGTCGGATCCTTCGAGGCCATCCCGAGCAGCTGGTTACGCGCGGCCATCAGCGCATCGTGGCCGAGACCCGCGTTGTCGGTCAGTTCGAAGTCGAAGCCGGCAGCCGTACCGAGTTCAGGAATCGACGGCGGGTTGAACGGGATCACCACTGCGTCCTTGTAACCCGAGTAGCGCCCGAACATCCGGCCGATCAGCGCCTGCACCTTCTGGTTCGCATGCTGACGCTGCGAGTAGTCCTTCAGGCGAACGAACACGAGACCGGAGTTCTGGCCACGGCCCGCGAAGCTGAAGCCGTTGACCGTGAACGCCGATTCGACGATTTCCTTCTCGTCCTTCAGCAGGTAGTCGGAAATGTTCGCGAGCGTCTTCGCGGTCGTTTCCTGCGTCGAACCCGACGGCGTCTGCACGATCACGAACATCAGGCCCTGGTCTTCATCGGGCAGGAACGACTTCGGCAGGCGCACGAACAGCAGGCCAACCGCGACGATCACGACCAGATAGATGATCAGCCAGCGGCCCGAGCGCTTGATCACGTGGTGCACGCCGACGTGGTACTTGTCGCGGCTGTTGTTGAACGTGCGGTTGAACCAGCCGAAGAAGCCCTTCTTCTCTTCGTGATGCCCTTGCGGGATCGGCTTGAGGATCGTCGCGCACAGTGCCGGCGTCAGAATCAACGCGACGAGCACCGACAGCACCATCGCCGACACGATCGTCAGCGAGAACTGGCGATAAATCGCGCCGACCGAACCGCCCGAGAACGCCACCGGCACAAACACCGCCGACAGCACCAGCGCCACGCCGACCAGTGCGCCGGTGATCTGGCCCATCGCCTTGCGGGTCGCCTCCTTCGGTGACAGGCCCTCCTCCGCCATCACGCGCTCGACGTTCTCCACCACCACGATCGCATCGTCGACCAGCAGGCCGATCGCGAGCACGAGGCCGAACATCGACAGCGTGTTGATCGAGAAGCCCACCATCGACATGATCGCGAACGTGCCGAGCAGCACGACCGGCACCGCGATCGTCGGGATGATCGTCGCCCGCAGGTTCTGCAGGAACAGATACATCACGAGGAACACGAGCACGATACCTTCGAGCAGCGTCTTGACCACTTCCTCGATCGACAGCTTCACGAACGGCGTCGTGTCGTACGGGTACTTCACGACGAGGCCGTGCGGGAAGAACGGTGCCAGTTCGTCGATCTTCGCGCGCACGGCCTTCGCGGTCGCGAGCGCGTTCGCGTTGGTCGCGAGCTGGATACCGAGTGCCGCGGTCGGCTGACCGTTGTACTTCGTGTCGAAGTTGTAGTTTTCGCCGCCGAGGCCGATCTGCGCGACGTCCTTCAGGCGAACCTGCGAGCCGTCCTGGTTGACCTTCAGCAGGATGTTGCCGAACTGCTCGGGCGTCTGCAGCAGCGTCGATTCGGTGATCGTCGCCTGCAGCATCGTGCCCGGCTTCGCCGGCGTGCCGCCGATCTGGCCGCCTGCGATCTGCACGTTCTGCGCGGTGATCGCGGAGCTGACGTCGACCGGCGTGAGGCCGTAGTTCGTCAGGCGGTTCGGGTCGAGCCAGATCCGCATCGCGTACTGCGAGCCGAACAGCGTGACGGTACCGACGCCGTTCAACCGGCTGATCGGATCCTTCACGTGCGACGCCACGAAGTTCGCGAGGTCGTACTTGTTCATGCTGCCGTCTTCGGAGTTGAAGGCGAGCACCAGCAGGAAGCTGCTGCTCGACTTCGTCACCGAGAGGCCGAGCTGCTGCACGACCTGCGGCAGGATCGGCGTCGCGAGCGACAGCTTGTTCTGCACCTGGACCTGCGCGATGTCGGCGTTGGTACCCGGCGCGAAAGTCAGCGTGATCGTCGCGTTGCCCGAGTCGTCACTGGTCGACGACATGTACAGGAAGTTGTCGAGACCGCTCATCTGCTGCTCGATCACCTGCGTCACCGTGTCTTCCACCGTCTTCGCGGAAGCGCCCGGGTAGTTCGCGGTGATCTGGATCGATGGCGGTGCGATCGTCGGATACTGCGAGATCGGCAGCGTGAAGATCGCCGCAACCCCGGCCAGCATCAGGATGATGGCGATCACCCACGCGAAGATCGGGCGATCGATAAAAAACTTTGCCATGAAACAGGCTCCCTGTTATTGCGCGCTCGAAGCAGCGGCAGCACTCGCCGGCGCAGCGCCCGATGCGGCAGCACCGGAAGCGGCAGCGGCGCCGGAACCGGCGGCAGCCGGCGCGGCGGACGCGGCAGCCGCACCCGACGCGGCATCGGCCGCCGGTGCGAGCTGCGCGGGGACCGTCTTCACGGTCGCACCCGGGCGCACCTTGTCGGCGCCCTGCACGATCACGTGATCACCCGCTTGCAGACCACCTTCGACCACCCAGTTCGGGCCCTGCATGCCCGTCGTCTTCAGCGGACGCGGCTCGACCTTGTTGCTGGCGTTCACCACCATCGCGATCGCCTGACCCTTCTGGTCATGCGTGACGCCGATCTGCGGCACCAGGAACGCGTTCTCGTTCACGCCTTCCTCGATCCGTGCACGCACGAACATGCCCGGCAGCAGCACCTTGCCCGGGTTCGGGAAGACCGCGCGGATCGTCACCGAGCCGGTGGTCTGGTCGACCGTCACGTCCGAGAACTGCAGCTTGCCCGGCTCCGAATAGGTCTTGCCGTCTTCCAGGATCAGCGACACCTTCGCCGCGCCCGGGCCGGACGTCTTCAGGCGCCCGCTCTGTACGTCCTGACGCAGCTTCAGCCCTTCGAGGCTCGATTGCGTGAGGTCCACATACACCGGGTCGAGCTGCTGCACCGTCGACATCAGCGTCGCCTGGCTCGCCTGCACGTACGCGCCCGGCGTCACCTGCGAGATGCCGACGCGGCCGGTGATCGGCGAAACGACATCGGTATAGCCGAGGTTGATCTGCGCGGTATCGACCGCCGCCTTGCCGGCCGCGACGTCAGCCGCGGCCTGGCCTTGCGTGGCCACCGCGTTGTCGTAGTCCTGCTTGCTGACCGCGTTCGCGGCCACCAGCACCTTGTAGCGTGCGACCAGCGCGTTCTGCGTGACGAGGTTCGCCTGCGCCTTCGCGAGCGTTGCCTTTGCACTGTTCAGCGCGGCGATGTAAGGCGCCGGGTCGATCTTGTAGAGGCGCTGACCGGCCTTGACGTCGGTGCCTTCGGTGAATTCACGGCGCAGCACGATGCCGTCGACCCGCGCGCGGACCTGCGCGACGAGGAACGCGCTGGTGCGGCCCGGCAGGTCGGTGAAGACCGGTACGGCTTGCGGCTGGACGGTGACGACGCCGACTTCCGGCGTTTGCGGCGGCGGTGCCGATTCTTTTTTCCCGCACGCGGCCAGGAAAACGGCGGCCGTCGCGACAGTGATTAAGCGGTATGGAACCCGTTCGACGCGCATGGAGCGACCTCTGTGTATAACCAATGGAATAAGTGCCGCACCCGACCGGAGCGAGCGCAACACGGATGCGCCTCACGGCGCAGATCGAACACCTGAATTACTGGACTGCTAGATACAGCAAGCGGCACGAAACCTCCGTGCCGACAGGATGCCCCGCAACTGCGGACTGGTACTTTGGCGGGAATCAGCAGAGTGGGATATTAACTGATTGCCACTTGGGTCATTCGATCGTAGGGTGGTATTGTATATACATTCATGAATGTATGTAAAAAGCCCGTTTGTGCGCGACCGGCTGTCCAGTCTTACAGATTGTTACCAGCCGCGAGCATAGCCAGTCTATATGACCGCGCCGGGGGTTGCAGACCCTATATTCACCTACGATCGATCCAATCAGGCCTGCACATGGTCAGACGTACCAAGGAGGAGGCGCTCGAGACGCGCAATCGCATTCTCGACGCCGCCGAGCACGTGTTCTTCGAGAAAGGCGTGTCGCACACGTCGCTCGCGGACATCGCGCAACATGCCGGCGTGACGCGCGGCGCAATCTACTGGCATTTCGCGAACAAGAGCGAACTGTTCGACGCAATGTTCGACCGCGTGTTTCTGCCGATCGACGAGTTGAAGCGGATGCCGCTCGACGCGCCGGGCGGCAATCCGCTCGACAAGATCCGCCAGATCCTGATCTGGTGCCTGCTCGGCGTGCAGCGCGACGCGCAGTTACGCCGCGTGTTCAGCATCCTGTTCATGAAGTGCGAATACGTCGCGGACCTGGAGCCGCTGCTGCAACGCAACCGCGCGGGGATGAGCGAGGCACTGCACGCGATCGACGCCGATCTCGCGGGGGCCGTGCGGCTCAAGCTGCTGCCCGAGCGGCTCGATACGTGGCGCGCGACGCTGATGCTGCACACGCTCGTCAGCGGTTTCGTGCGCGACATGCTGATGCTGCCCGACGAGATCGACGCCGAGCAGCATGCGGAAAAGCTCGTCGACGGCTGTTTCGACATGCTGCGCTACAGCCCGGCGATGCTGAAGGACGGCGAATGACCGCGCGACGCGCGTTCGCCCGCGGTTCGGATCTTCGTTTCATCGCGCGGGCCGCCAATCTCGCAGACGGCCTGCCCTCCGCCCCTTCTCCCCGCCCGGTTCAGGCCGCCTTCGCGCGTTGCGCGCGGGCCCGCCGGTTCGACGCGGCGACCGAATCGCGCTTCGGCATCGGCGCACCTGCCAGCCCCGCGATCCACGCATCGGTGGACATCACGGCCGCGAAATTCGACTGGAACACCACCGCGTACGCGCGGTGAATCTCCTCGGCGCTCACCGCGCCTGCTTCGTTCTCGTAAGGCAGCGCGCCCGTCGCGTCGTTCAGGTATTCGACATTCAGCCCCGCATGCGCCGCGTGATAGACCGTCGACGCATTGCAGTTGTGCGTCATGTAGCCGGCCACCGCGAGCGTGTCGATCCCGTGCGCATCGAGCCACGCCGCAAGGTCGGTCCCGGCAAACGAGCTTGCGCGCGTCTTCTCGATCAGGTGTGCATACGGCCGGCCGGCGACGACCGCGTGCAGCGCGACGCCGTCGGTGCCGGGCGCGAAGATCGGCGCGCCGGCCGGCGCGACGTGCTGGACGACGATCACGGGCACGCCGGCCGCATGCGCGGCATCGATCGCGCGGCCGATGTTCGCGAGCGACACGTCGAGCGGCGGATATTCGATCGGCAGGTTGCCCGTCACGTACTCGTTCTGGACGTCGATCACGATCAGCGCGCGGCGGGAAGCGGAATGGGAAACGGAATGCGGGACGGCGTTCGACATGGCGGGCTCCTGGTCCAGGGGCGCGGCCCCGCCCCGGAACGGGGTGGTCAGCGGCGCGATGCGATGCATTGTCGGGGCGCGTCGCTCACGTGGACAGTGGCCCGATAGCCATTCTTCGATAGAATCGGGCCATCACCAATCCGGAGCCCGCCATGACCGCCGCCTCGTCCACCCGGCCCGCCTCGGCCGCTCCGACCGTCGTTGCCGTGATCGCGTACGACGGCATCAGCCCGTTCCACCTGTCGGTGCCGTCCGTCGTGTTCGGCAAGGAACGCGACGCGGCCGCGTCGCCCGCGTTCGAGTTCCGCGTCTGCTCGGCCGAGCGCGGCCCGCTGTCGACGACGGGCGGTTTCACGATCACCGCGCCCTACGGCCTCGACGGGCTCGACGACGCGGACATCGTCATCGTGCCGGCGTGGCGCGACCCGGACGAAGCGCCGCCCGACGTGCTGCTCGACGCCGTCCGTGCGGTCGCCGCGCGCGGCGCGCAGCTCGTCGGGCTGTGCCTCGGCGCGTACGTGCTCGCCGCGGCCGGCTTGCTCGACGGCCGCCCGGCCACCACGCACTGGGCATGGGCCGACGACTTCGCACAACGCTTCCCGCGCGTGAAGCTCGATCCGGACGTGCTGTACGTGGACGACGGCAACCTGATGACGTCGGCCGGCACGGCCGCGGGGCTCGACTGCTGCCTGCACGTCGTGCGGCGGCGCTTCGGCTCGGACGCCGCGAACCAGATCGCGCGCCGCCTCGTGATCCCGCCGCACCGTCAGGGCGGGCAGGCGCAATACGTGCCGCAGCCGGTCGCCGCGCACCCGCGCGATGCGCGGCTCGCGGGCCTGCTCGACTGGGTGCGCGCGCACCTCGACGCCGCGCACAGCGTCGATTCGCTCGCCGAACGCGTGCTGATGAGCCGGCGCACGTTCACGCGCCACTTCCGCCAGGCGACCGGCACGACCGTCACCGCGTGGCTGCAGGCCGAGCGGCTGGCGCGCGCGCAGCATCTGCTGGAAACCACCGGGCAGTCGATCGATGCGATCGCGCAGGCGGCCGGCTACGGGTCGAGCGTGTCGCTGCGCCAGCATTTCGCGGGCGCGCTCGGCACGTCGCCGTCGGCGTATCGAAGGGAATTTCGCGGCGCCGGAGCCGGCGCCGATGCCGCGCGGTAGGCGCGCGGCGGGCGAGCCTTGCAGCGGAAACGGCCGGCCGCTCAGCCGCCGTTGATCCAGCGCGCCGCGTAGAGCAGCAGCGCGACGAAGACGATCATCGCGGCCCACGCCCACACGGGCACCGTGCCCGAGCCGCGATGCGGGAGTGCACTGGCGGCACGCCCGGTCAGCGCGCCGCCGAGGTGCGGCGGCAGCGCCCGCTTCGTCGCGGCCACCAGCGACGCCGGCCGCAGGAACACGTGCTGGCGCCGCGGCGCGGCCGAGCGCGCGCGATTCGGTGCGAGGCCGTGCTTCGCCTGCACGACCGCGCAGAATTCACGGAAGAAATCGTCGGTCCATTCGCGCAGCGTATTTTCGATCTGCCGCCCCGGCAGCTCGGTGAGCGGGCCGCTTGCCGTCGCCCAGACCACGTACTCGATACGCGTGGCGTTCGCGTCGTCATCCGGCATCAGCACGAGTTCGACCTGGCCGCGCAGCGCGCCGAGCCCGTCGGCCCGCGCCTTGAAATTGAGCACGCGGCGCGGCTGACCTTCCGCATCGCCCTGTTCGGCGGCCGCATGCGCACGCACGTCGTAGCGGGCGCGCAGCGGGCCGAGCGGCACCGTGATCGTCAGCGCGAACTCGCCGTCCGCAAGCTTCACGAACGATTCGCAATGATCGAAGCTCGCGCGCAGCAGCGCGAGATCCTCGAATGCCGCCCGCACGACGGGTGGCGGAAGCGGTATGCGCAATGTGTCGTTCAGTTCCATGACGCCTCCCCGATGAACGCGCGCCGCATCAGGATGTCTCGACGAGACTGTCGATCCGTGCGGCGTCGAAGGCGACGTAGAGCGCGAGCGCCGACGCCGCCCCCTTCGGTTCCTCGTAACTCCATGCGGCGTTCTCGATCACGCCGTCTTCCGTCTGCAAGTCGAAGTGCACGGCCTCGCCCCTGAACGGGCAGACCGACGTGACACCGGATTTCACGAG
This sequence comes from Burkholderia cepacia ATCC 25416, assembly GCF_001411495.1. Lineage (NCBI taxonomy): Bacteria > Pseudomonadati > Pseudomonadota > Betaproteobacteria > Burkholderiales > Burkholderiaceae > Burkholderia > Burkholderia cepacia. The sequence goes on from NZ_CP012981.1 coordinate 207,909, forward strand.
CCGGCGCATGTTGACGTCGCGGCGCGGCAGGTAATGGGTGTCCGGCAGGCCCGTTTCGCGCACGGTCAGCGCGCCGTGCGAATCGGCGTACGTGATGCCGCGATGGATCACGCGCACGCGATGACGGTTCGGCACGATTTCGAGACGAGGGTCGGCTGCGTCGGACATCGTTTCTCCTTGGGACGACCCGGCCAGGCCGGGCTCAGGAAACGAAAAAGCCACGGCACGGGTGCCGTGGCTTTCATTATGGGCGAAACCGCAGCCGAATGCGCGACCCGGGCCGGCGCCGCGCGCGGCAGGCTACTGCGCGCTCCACTGGAACGCCGTCTTCGCGCCGCCCTTCGCGCCGACCGTGACGGCACGGGATTCCTCGTTGCCCTGGTACGACGCATGCACCGTATAGCGGCCCGGCGGCACCTTCACGAGCATGTACGGCCCGCGCGCGTCGGTCTTCAGCACCTCGTCGCCCTTGCCGTCGACGATCCGCACATGAACGTCGGCCAGGAACTCGCCGCCCTTGCCGGTGAAGCGCAGCGCCAGCGGCCATTTCGGCTCGTTGCGCTGGAACGCCGTCGATTCGTCCTGCCCGACGCCGCCGGACACGAAGGTGACGTCGCCCTGCTGGCCCGCGGCGGGCAAGCCGTCCGACTGCGCGTACGCGCCGGTCGCTCCGGCCGCGAGGCCGGCGGCCAGCGCCGCGGCGACGGCAAATCGGGACACGTTGCGTAGATATTGCATGGCTCTCTCCTTGGGGTCGGAACACACACAGGGCGCTGCGTCACGCATTCGAGCGGCGGCGGCGCCCGCCGCGGCCGGCCTGGCCGGCCGTCGGCCGTGGCCGGTCAGCTCAGGTCGACCGGCACGAAGATCTGGGCATTATCGCGCTGGATCAGCAGAGCAAGACTGTTGCCCGCGCCCTTGACCGCGTCGCGCAACTGCTCGGGGCTCGTGACCGGGCGGCCGTTGACCGCGAGGATCACATCGCCGGGCTGGATGCCCGCGTTGGCGGCCGGCCCGCCGGCCTGCTGCACGATCAGGCCGTGCGACAGGTTGTCGGCGCTGCGCTCCTGCGGCGACAGCGGACGCACCGCAACGCCCAGGCGCCCCTGCTCGACGGGCCCGCCGTCGTTCGACGCGAGCTTCGCATCGGCCATCGCGCCGAGCGTCACGCTGATCGACTTCTTCGACTTGTCGCGCCAGATCTGCAGGTCGGCCTTCGAACCCGGCTTCAGGTTCGCGATCTGCGCGGGCAGCGACGTCGAATCGGCAACCGGCGAGCCGTTGACCGACAGGATCACGTCACCCGGCTGCAGGCCGGCCTTCGCGGCCGGGCCGTTCGGATCGACCGAGCTGACGAGCGCGCCGTCCGGCTTCTGCAGTCCGAACGAGCTCGCGAGCGTCTGGTTCAGCCCCTGCACGGCGACGCCGAGGCGGCCGCGGCTCACGTGGCCCGTCTTCACGAGTTCGTCCTTCACCTTGATCGCCTCGTTGATCGGGATCGCGAACGACAGGCCCTGGAAGCCGCCCGTCTGCGAATAGATCATCGAGTTGATGCCGATCACCTCGCCCTGCAGGTTGAACAGCGGGCCGCCCGAGTTGCCGGGGTTCACCGGCACGTCGGTCTGGATGAACGGCGTGTAGTTCTCGTCCGGCAGCGCGCGCGACTTCGCGCTGATGATGCCCGACGTGACCGTGTTGTCGAAGCCGTACGGCGAGCCGATCGCGACGACCCACTGGCCGACCTTGCTCTGCGCCGGGTCACCGATCTTCACGGTCGGCAGGCCGCTCGCATCGATCTTCAGCACCGCGACGTCCGACTGCTTGTCCGAGCCGACGACCTTCGCCTTGTATTCGCGCTTGTCGGTCAGCTTGACCGTGACGACGTTCGCGCCGTCGATCACGTGCGCATTGGTGAGGATGTACCCGTCGGAGCTGATGACGAACCCGGAACCGAGGCTCGCGCTCGGCTGGTCGTCCGGTTGCGCGTCGCCGCCCATGCCCGGCACCTGGCCGTAGAAGTGCTTGAAGAACTGGTAGAACGGATCGCTCGGATCGATCGGCAGTTGCGGCTGCGGCACGCGCCGCGACACCTGCTTCACGACGTGCTTCGCGCTGATGTTCACCACCGCCGGGCCGTAAGTCTCGACGAGCCCGGAGAAATCGGGAATGCCGGTCTTGGCGGCCGCTTCGGCCGGCATCAGCGCGGCAGCCTGCGCGGGCGTGATGATTTGGGGATCGGCGCGGCGGGTGCCGGCGACATAACCGGCGGACAGGGCGGCCGCCACGGCGACCGCGACGGCGCCGCGCGCAAGGAATCGGGTGTTCATCGTAGGACCTCCTCTTTGTTAGGACGCAGCGTAACGACCCTGACTTAAAGGAGGCTTAATCAGCCTTAAGCGGGGCTTAAGCGGCCGCCGGCGCCCGCCCGGCGGCACGCGTCACGCGGATTCGGAAGGCTGCGGCGCCTCGGCCGGCATCTCGGCGTCGCGGAACACGACGCTGACGAGCAGGCCGCCCGCGGCCGCGTCGCCGAGCGACACCGTCGCCCCCTGCTGCGCCGCCACGCGCTTGACGATCGCGAGCCCGAGCCCGCTGCCCGACACATCGGTGCGCGCCCGCGCGGAGCTGTCGCGGTAGAAACGGTCGAACACGCGCTCGCGCTCGTCGGCCGGGATGCCGGGCCCGCTGTCGCCGATCTGCACGCACACGCGGCCGGCCGCGTCGCGGGTGAGCGACACGTCGATGCGGCCGCCGTCCGGCGTGTACTTCACCGCGTTGTCGAGCAGGTTGCCGAACATCACGCGCAGCGCGCCGACGTCCGCGACGACGCTCGCCGCGTGCGTCTCCTCGAAACCGAGATCGATGTCGCGCCGCTGCGCGAGCGGCGCAAGCGCAGCCACGCATTCGGCGAGCAGTGCCTGCAGGTCGACGGGTTCGCGCATCGTCGCGCCGTCGGGTTCGGCGCGTGCCAGCGCGAGCAGTTGCTCCGTGAGACGCGTCGCGCGCGACACGCCATCCTGAAGATCCGCGACCGCCTCGCGGCGCGATGCGTCGTCCTTCGCGCGGGCGACGAGTTGCGCCTGGATCTGCACGGCCGCGAGCGGCGTGCGCAGTTCGTGCGCGGCGTCGGCCACGAACGCCTTCTGCGTGTCGAGCGCGGCCGACAGCCGCGCGAGCAGCCCGTTCAGCGCCCGCACGAGCGGCTGCACCTCGAGCGGCAGGCGCGCATCGGGCAGCGGATCGAGCGCTTCCGGCCGGCGCGCCTCGACGGCGCGCGTCACGCGGCCGAGCGGCGCGAGCCCGCGCCCGACGATCACCCACACGGCCGCGCCGAGGAACGGCAGCAGCACGATCAGCGGCCACAGCGTGCGCAGCGCGACGTTCGCCGCGAGCCGGTTGCGCACCGACAGCGGCTGCGCGAGCTGCACGACGTTGTCGCCGACGATCGCCCCGTACACGCGCCATTCGCCGCGATCGGTGCGCTCGGTCGAGAAACCGAGTTCCGCGCGCGGCGCGATCGGCGCACGCGGATGCGAGAAGTACATCAGCACGCCGTTGCGGTTCCAGATCTGGATCACGATGCCTTCGTCGCCGTTGGTACGCGAGCCGAATACCTGCGAGAACGGTTCCGACGGCAGCGCCGCGGCGATTTCCTGCAACTGGTAGTCGAACAGTTCGTTCGCCTCGGCGAGCGCCTGCCGGTAGATCAGCCAGCCCGCGATGCCCACGCCCGCGACGACGATCGCGAGCAGCCAGATCAGCAATTGATGACGAATCGACCTCACGCGTCAGCTTTCCTTGACGACCATGTAGCCAAGCCCGCGCACGTTGCGGATCAGGTCGGAGCCGAGCTTCTTGCGCAGCGCGTGGATGTAGACCTCGACCGTGTTGCTGCCGATCTCCTCGCCCCAGCCGTACATCTTCTCCTCGAGCTGGCTCTTCGACAGCACCGCGCCGGGCCGCGCGAGCAGCGCCTCGAGCAGCGCGAACTCGCGCGCGGACAGCGCGACGGGCGCGCCGTCGAGCGTCACCTGGTGCGAGGCGGGATCGAGCGTCAACGCGCCGTGGCGGATCAGCGATTCGCTGCGCCCCGCCTGGCGGCGGATCAGCGCGCGCATTCGCGCGCCGAGCTCGTCGAGGTCGAACGGCTTGACGAGGTAGTCGTCGGCGCCCGCGTCGAGGCCCTTCACGCGATCGGCCACCGCATCGCGCGCGGTGACGATCAGCACCGGCAGCGCCAGCCCGCGCGCGCGCAGCGTGCGCAGCACGTCGATGCCGTCGCGCTTCGGCAGCCCGAGATCGAGCAGCAGCAGGTCGTACGTCTCGCCGCCGAGCGCCGTCAGTGCGGCGTCGCCGTCCTGCACCCAGTCGACTGCAAAGCCGTCCGAGCGCAGCGCCTTGCGCACGCCCTCGGCAATCATTCGATCATCTTCGACAAGCAGAATCCGCATCGGGACAGGCATCCATGGGGCGAGTCAAACACGCCGACCATTGTAGCGCCGCGAACCCGGCGCGCGGCACCGTGCAATGCAACAGAAAGGCGGATTGCAAGGGGGCTGTCCGGACTTGTCTCTACAATGTGCGCTTTGGCGCCGCGCGCGCCCTGCCCGAACGTCGTGCTTTCCCCGTATTCGCTCATGCCGATTTCCGATCTTTCCAACCGGTTCGCCCCCCGCGCCCGCGTCTGCCTGCGGGCGGCCGCCATCGTCGCCACCTGCACGGCCCTCGCCTTCGCGCCTGCCGCGCAGGCCCGCAAGAAATCCCACAAGGAAGCGCGCAAGACCACGGTCGTGTCGCCGGCCGCGCGCGCGGCCGGCCTGCCGGCATCCGTGCTCGTCGCGCTACAGCGCGCGAAGGTGCCGGCGTCGGCGATGAGCGTCGTCGTCGAGCGCGTCGGCGATCCGGAACCGCTGATCGCGTGGAATGCGAGCCGGCCGATGCTGCCCGCCTCGACGATGAAGCTCGTGACGACCTTCTCGGGCCTGTCGATCCTCGGCCCCGACTACCGCTGGCGCACGACCGCGTACACGGACGGCACGGTCGACCCCGACGGCACGCTGCAGGGCAACCTGTACATCAAGGGCACCGGCGATCCGAAGCTCGTACCCGAAGAGCTGATCGACCTCGTCGACAAGCTCCGCAAGGCCGGCGTCAAGCGCGTGGCCGGCGGCCTCGTGCTCGACAAGAGCTACTTCGCGGCGTCGACGCGCGATCTCCCTTCGTTCGACGACGATGCCAGCGCGCCGTACAACGTCGGCCCCGATCCGCTGCTGTACGCGTTCAAGGCCGTGTCGTTCACCGTCACGCCGGGCGACGACGGCAAGGTGGCCGTCGACGTGCTGCCGCCGCTCGCGGACCTGTCGATCGACAACCAACTGGTCGAAGGCTCGGGCTCGTGCAGCGCGGCCGCCGCGGCCGCGCGGCCGACGCTGACGGCCGGCAGCGGGATCATGACCGCTTCGTTCGCCGGCGACTACCCGCTGCGTTGCGGCGCGCACACGACCAACCTCGCGATCCTCGATCACACGACGTTCTTCGCCCGCGGCTTCCTCGCGCTGTGGCAGCAGGACGGCGGCACGATCACGGGGCCCGTGAGCGAAGGCAAGGTGCCGACCACCGCGCGGCCGCTCGCCGTGCATCACAGCCCGGTGCTCGGCAGCATCGTCTACGACATCAACAAGTTCAGCAACAACGTGATGGCGCGCAACCTGTTCCTGACGATCGGCGCGGTCGGCGGCAGGCCGCCCGCGACGCCCGAGCAGTCGAGCCGCGTGATCCAGGCGTTCCTGCAGAAGAACGGCATCGCGATGCCCGACCTCGCGCTCGAAAACGGCTCGGGCCTGTCGCGCGAAGAGCATGTGAGCGCGCTGTCGCTTGCCGCGCTGCTGCAGGCCGCGAACGCGAGCCCCGTCGCGCAGGCCTTCATCGATTCGCTGCCGATCGCGGGCATCGACGGCACGATGAAGAACCGCCTCACCAACGCCGGCGTGCTCGGCAACGCGCACATCAAGACCGGCACGCTGCGCGACGTGCGCGCGATCGCCGGCTACGTTGCCGGCGCCGACGGCCAGAGCTACATCGTCGTCAGTTTCATCAACAACGATCACGCGGAAGCCGCACGCGCCGCGCACGACACGCTGCTCGAATGGATCTACGCCGGCGCGCAATGACGATCCGCGCGCCGCGGCTTGGCGCGGCGCCGCCGGCCGCCGGCCGCCGGCCCGCGCCGGCTTGCACCGGCCACGGGGCCGCACCGCGCAGCGGGTCGCCCCCGACGGACAATCGGGGCGGCCCGCAAACGCCCCCGCGCACGGAATCCCGCCCTCCCCGGTTTGAAACGGCAGCCGCCGCCCGCGCGCGACACACCGCGCACCGATCGCCCCCACAAAACAGGGCCACACCGCCCGGCCCCGTGCCGCGCGGCTTCCGTAGAAACCCTGTCCTCAGAGGGAACCCTCTACGCTGCCCCCTCGCCTAGCGCGTGGCGATTGCGTAGGCTGTTGGCCTGACCGATATCTACAACGGGCCATACGCCCGGCCTCAAGGCTTGCAGGGGAAAGAAGGAGACACGCCCATGCGATTCGACGTCGAATTGCTTCTGCTCGCGCTGGCGCCCGTCTTCCTGCTCTGCATCGCGTGGGAGGCCTGGCACCTCGCCCGCACCCGTGCGCAGGACTCTGTCTATGCGTGGCGCGACACGCTGTGCAACGCGGCGCTCGCGCTGATGCACCAGGGCGCCGACAAGATCGCGTGGCTGTTCGTGATCCCCGTCTACGCGTATTGCTACCGGCACTACCGCCTGTTCACGTGGCACGACGGCTGGCTGTCGTTCGCGGTGCTGTTTGTCGCGCAGGATTTCCTCTACTACGTGTTCCACCGCGCGAGCCATCGCGTGCGCTGGCTGTGGGCCGCGCACGTCGTGCATCACTCGTCCGAGCGGATGAATTTCTCGACCGCGTTCCGCCAGAGCCTGATGTATCCCGTCGCGGGCATGTGGGTGTTCTGGCTGCCGCTCGCGTTCGCCGGCTTTCCGCCGCAGCAGGTCGTCGGCATCGTGCTGATCAACCTCGCGTTCCAGTTCTTCGTGCACACGCAGGCGATCGGCAAGCTCGGCTGGCTCGAATACGTGCTGAACACGCCGTCGATCCACCGTGCGCACCATGCGCGCAATCCGCGCTACATCGACCGCAATTACGCAGGCGTCCTTGTGATCTGGGATCGCCTGTTCGGGAGTTATGTCGAGGAAACACCCGACGATCCGCCGCGGTACGGGATCGTCGAGCGGCTCGGCTCGAACAACCCGCTCGTCGCGACGTTCCACGAGTGGATATCGATGGCCGGCGACGCATTGCGCGTCGACGGCTGGCGCAACAAGCTGCGCGCGATTTTCGGCCCGCCCGAATGGGCGAGCGCTTATCATGCGCAGATTGCCGAGGCCGCGAACCCCGATCCGCGCACCGTGCCGCCGGCGGCTGCGCGTAACCAATAAACCGTTTCAGCCAACGGCCGCCGCGCGGCCCGGAACCGAGCAGGCACGCGGCAGATGAGAAACACATCAGGCCATATCTACGAGGAGATCGAACGATGCAGACACAACAACACGCACCTTCCCGCACCCGGCAGCGCATGCTGCGCACCGCGCAGGTCGCGATCGCCGGCGCCGCGCTCGCGCTGCTCGCCGCATGCGGCGGCGGCGGTGACGACAACAACAACAGCGCGTCGAACACGCCGCCGTCGGGCGTGAAGATGCAGGTCGTGTCGTTCGGCGACAGCCTGTCCGACGCGGGCACCTACTCGCAGATCAAGCTCGGCTTCGGCGGCGGCCGCTTCACGACCAACCCGGGCCAGGTATGGACGCAGAACGTCGCGCAGTACTACGGCGACACGCTGCAGCCCGCGAACCAGGGCGGGTTCGGCATTCCGCTGCAGGCCACCGGCGGTCTCGGCTACGCACAGGGCGGCTCGCGCGTGACGCTGCAGCCGGGTATCGGCCATGCGGACGCGAGCGTGCCGAACGCCGACTACGCGCAGGCCACCACGACGCCGATCGCCGACCAGGTCAAGCAATACCTGTCGCAGCACGGCAGCTTCAACGCCGGCCAGATCGTGCTGGTCAACGGCGGCGCGAACGACATCTTCTACCAGGCACAGGTCGCGCAGGCGCAAGGCAACACGCCGGCCGCGCAACTCGCGGCGGCGCAGGCGATCGGCCTGGCCGCGCAGCAGCTCGGCGGCATCGTCCAGCAGATCGTCGCGGCAGGCGCGACGCACGTGTACGTGTCGAACGTGCCGGACATCGGCGGCACGCCGCTCGCGCTGCAGGGCGGCGCGCCGACGCAGGCCGCGTTCACGCAACTGTCGGGGCTGTTCAACAAGACGCTCGCCGGCACGCTGGCCGCGCTGAAGGTTGACACGACGAAGGTCGCACTGCTCGACACGTTCACGTGGCAGGACGGCATCGCGGCGAACTACAAGGCGAACGGCTTCAGCGTGTCGAACACCGACACCGCCTGCAACCTGAAGGCGATGGTCCAGGCCGCCACGCAGTACGGCGTCGCGAACGCGACCGCATTCGGCTCGTCGCTGTTCTGCTCGCCGCAGACCTACACGGTCGCGAACGCGGACCAGACCTACATGTTCGCCGACACGGTCCACCCGACGACGCACCTGCACGCGCTGTTCGCGCAGTTCGTCGAACAGCAGATCGCGAAGTCGGGCGTCGGCAAGTAAGCCGCCGGCCACGCGCCCAAACAAAAACGCCCGACCGGTTCGCCGGTCGGGCGTTTTTTTCATTCCTGAATCAACCGTCGAACGTGTCAGTCGCGCGCTTCGAACGCGGCCGCCGCACGGCCGAGACGATCGTTGACCGCGATCCATTCGACGGTCTCGGGCAGCTTCTCGACGAGGATGCGTGCGACCTGCGCGCGGTCGAGCGCGCGCAGCATCCCGTACAGGTCGCGTGCATACGCCTGCGGATCTTCCGGCGCCGCGACGAAATGCACGCCGTCGGCCTGCGCCCAGCGTCCCGCGCGCGACGCACGGGCGACGAGCGCGACACGCTCGCCGTCGGCTTGCGCGGCCGCGAGCAGCGGCTCGAGCGCATCGAACGGCAGCAGCGCGAGCGGCGTGCGCGGCGCGTAATGCGCCTTCAGCGTGCCCGACGCGCGCGGCGCGGTCGCGTCGCTGCCGTCCGGCAGCTTCGGCGCGCGGCCGAGCACGTCGGCGATCTGCTGCGGCGTCACGTGGCCCGGGCGCAGCAGCGCCGGGAAACCGCGCGACAGGTCGAGAATCGTCGATTCGATGCCGACTTCGGACGCGCCGCCGTCGAGCACGTGCACGGTGTCGCCGAATTCGTCGCGTACGTGCTGCGCGGTGGTCGGGCTCACATGGCCGAACCGGTTCGCGGACGGCGCGGCCACGCCGCCATGCCCGCCGCGCCGCGCGCTGAACGCGGCCAGCAGCGCCTGCGCGACCGGATGCGACGGGCAGCGCAGCCCGACCGAATCCTGGCCGCCGCTCACGGCGTCCGGAATGCGCGCATGACGCTTCAGGATCAGCGTCAGCGGGCCCGGCCAGAATGCATCGATCAACGCCTGCGCATCGGCCGGCAGATCGTCGGCCCAGTAACCGGGATCACCGCCCGGCGGCAGGTGCACGATCACCGGATGATTCGCCGGCCGCCCCTTCGCCGCGTAGATGCGCGCGACGGCCTCGGGATTCGCCGCGTCGGCGCCGAGCCCGTAGACGGTTTCGGTCGGAAAGGCGACGAGCTGGCCCGCGTCGAGCAACGCGGCGGCCGCGTCGATCTGCGCGGCCGTCACGGTGTTCGGGAGATCGATGGACATCGGCCGGCGCCTCAGTCGAGCGGCACGCGCAGCAGCTGCGCGCACGCGGTGGCCGCGGCAACGGCTTCGTCGCGCGTTTCGGCCGTGAAGTTCACGTGGCCCATCTTGCGGCCGACGCGCGCGTCCTCCTTGCCGTACAGATGCAGGTGCGCGGCCGGCATCGCGGCGACCGTGTCCCACGGCGGCGTGACGGCATCGGCCGTCGCGCCTACGCCGGCCGCACCGTCCGGGAACCACACGTCGCCGAGGATGTTCAGCATCGCGGCCGGCGAATGCTGGCGCGGGTTGCCGAGCGGCATGCGCGTCATCGCGCGCACCTGCTGCTCGAACTGGCTCGTTGCGCACGCATCGACCGTGTAGTGGCCGGAGTTGTGCGGGCGCGGCGCCATCTCGTTCGCGACGAACGAACCGTCTTCCAGCACGAAGAATTCAACGCACAGCACGCCGACGTAGCCGAGCGTATCGGCGATCCGCACGGCGGCCTGCTGCGCCTCTTCGACGCGCGCGGCATCGGCGGCCGGCGCGGGCACGACCGTCAGCGCGAGGATGCCGTTGTGATGCACGTTCTGCGCGAGCGGGAACGCGGCCGAGCGGCCGTCCGCGCCGCGCGCGATCAGCGCCGACACTTCGTATTTCAGCGGCAGGCGCTTCTCGAGCACGCACGGCACGCCGTTCAGCGCCGCATGCGCGTCGCGCGCTTCCTGCGCGGTGCTCACGCGCACCTGGCCCTTGCCGTCGTAGCCGAGGCGCGCCGTCTTCAGGATGCCCGGCAGCACCGCGTCGAGCGCGGCATCGTCGAGCGCGGCGAGTGCCGCCGACGATTCGATCACGACGTGCGGCGCGACGGGCACGCCCGACGCCTCGATGAAGCGCTTCTCCGCGATCCGGTCCTGTGCGACCGCAACGCAGCGGCCGGCCGGCGCGACGAACGTCGTGCGCGCGAGGAAATCGAGGCTTGCGGCCGGCACGTTCTCGAACTCCGTCGACACCGCGTCGCACAGGTCGGCCAGTTCGGCGAGCGCGGCTTCGTCGTCGTACGCCGCGCGCAGGTGGCGGTCGGCGACCGCGCCGGCGGGGCTCGTCGGATCGGGATCGAGCACGGCGACGCGATAGCCCATCGACTGGGCGGCAAAGCAGAACATGCGGCCGAGCTGGCCACCGCCGACCATGCCCAGCCACGCGCCGGGCAGGATCGGGGAAACGGAATCAGGAGTTGCGGTCATGTCAGTGGTCGGTCGCGGCGGAACGCGAAAATGCCCGCCGCAGTGGGAAAATCCGGCGCCGGCCGCGTCGTGCGGCCGCGCGCCATGCCGTCATTCCAGCGGCGGCAGCACCATCGCGTGCGCGGCTTCGTTCTGGCGCACGCGGAACGCGGCGAGCCGGTTCGCGTAGTCGGTCGACGTGCCGGACAGGATCGACACCGCGAACAGCGCGGCATTCGCGGCGCCGGCCTCGCCGATCGCGAACGTCGCGACGGGCACGCCCTTCGGCATCTGCACGATCGAGTGCAGCGAATCGACACCCTTTAGGTACTTGCTCGCGACCGGCACGCCGAGCACCGGCACCGTGGTTTTCGCGGCCAGCATGCCGGGCAGGTGCGCTGCGCCGCCGGCGCCCGCGATGATCGCGCGCAGCCCGCGCTCGCGCGCCTTCTCCGCATAGTCGAACATCTCGTCGGGCATCCGGTGCGCGGACACGACCTTCGCCTCGTACGGCACGCCGAATTCCTGCAGGATGGCGACCGCGTGCTTCATCACGTCCCAGTCGGAACTCGAACCCATCAGCACGCCGACGAGCGGCGCGCTGTGCGTGTGGGCAGTCTGGATTTCGCTCATGTCGTATGTACCTCGATCAGGCAAGCGCCTGGCCGGTGATGCGCTCGAGCGCTTCCTGGTACTTCGCGGCCGTCTTCTCGACGACGTCGGCCGGCAGCGCCGGCGCCGGCGCCGTCTTGCCCCACGGCTGCGCCTCGAGCCAGTCGCGCACGAACTGCTTGTCGAACGACGGCGGGTTGGTGCCGACCTCGTACTGGTCGGCCGGCCAGAAGCGCGACGAATCGGCGGTCAGCACTTCGTCCATCAGGTACAGCTTGCCGTGGTTGTCGAGGCCGAATTCGAACTTCGTGTCGGCGATGATGATGCCGCGCGTCGCCGCGTAGTCGGCCGCTTCCTTGTACAGCTTGATCGAGATGTCGCGAATGGTGGCGGCCAGCTCGGTGCCGATGCGGCGCTCGGTTTCCTCGAACGTGATGTTCTCGTCGTGCTCGCCCATCTCGGCCTTCGCGGCCGGCGTGAAGATCGGCTCGGGCAGCTTCTGCGCGTTCTGCAGGCCTTCCGGCAGCTGCACGCCGCACACGGCGCCCGACGCCTGGTATTCCTTCCAGCCGCTGCCGGCCAGGTAGCCGCGCACGACCGCTTCGATCATGATCGGCTCGAGGCGCTTGACGACCACGCCGCGGCCCTTCACCTGCTCGACCTCGTCGGCCGCGACGACCGCTTCCGGCGCGTCGCCCGTCAGGTGGTTCGGCACGATGTGCGCGAGCTTGTCGAACCAGAAGTTCGCCATCTGGTTCAGCACGCGGCCCTTGTTCGGAATCGGCTCGCCCATCACCACGTCGAATGCCGACAGGCGGTCGGTCGTGACGATCAGGAGCTTGTCGTTGCCGACCGCGTAGTTATCGCGGACCTTGCCGCGACCGAGGAGCGGCAGCGAGCGGAGCGTGGATTCGTAAAGGGTAGACATCGTCTTTTCGCAGATAAGGAGCCAAACAAAAAGGGAAACGCCGTTCCCCGCGGCAGGCGGGAACGGCGGTCTTGCAATACGTCGGCGAACCGGCGGGCGACGGCGCCCGGCGGTTGCCGGCCGGCCCTTGTTCGGCCGGACGGAGCGGCTACCGGGGCCGGATCGGATCCGGCAACCGGGCGGCCAGCCCTTGCCCGGCGGCAGTACCGGGCGGGGGCAATCGTACTACAGTCTCAGCGCACGACCTGCGCGAGCGCGCCGGACTTGTACTGCTCGGCGATCTTGTCGAGCGACAGCGGCTTGATCTTGCCGGCCTGGCCTTCGCAGCCGAACGCGAGGTAGCGGTCGACGCAGACCTGCTTCGCCGCTTCGCGCGCGGGCTTCAGGTAGTCGCGCGGATCGAACTTGCCCGGGTTCTCGAACAGGTAGCGGCGGATCGCGCCGGTGATCGCGAGACGCAGGTCGGTGTCGATGTTGATCTTGCGCACGCCGTGCTTGATGCCTTCCTGGATTTCCTCGACCGGCACGCCGTAGGTTTCCTTCATGTCGCCGCCGAATTCGCGGATCTCGGCCAGCAGTTCCTGCGGCACCGACGACGAACCGTGCATCACGAGGTGGGTGTTCGGAATGCGCGCGTGGATTTCCTTGATGCGCTGGATCGACAGGATGTCGCCCGTCGGCTTCTTCGAGAACTTGTACGCGCCGTGCGACGTGCCGATCGCGATCGCGAGCGCATCGCACTGCGTGAGCTTCACGAAATCGGCGGCCTGCTCCGGATCGGTCAGCAGCTGCTCGCGGGTCATCGTGCCTTCCGCGCCGTGGCCGTCTTCCTTGTCGCCCTTCATCGTCTCGAGCGAGCCGAGCACGCCGAGTTCGGCTTCGACCGTCACGCCGATCGAGTGCGCCATCTCGACGACCTTGCGCGACACGTCGACGTTGTACTCGTACGACGCGACCGTCTTGCCGTCGGCTTCCAGCGAACCGTCCATCATCACGCTGGTGAAGCCGCTGCGGATCGCGGCCGTGCAGACTGCCGGCGACTGGCCGTGATCCTGGTGCATCACGACCGGGATGTGCGGGTACGATTCGACCGCCGCTTCGATCAGGTGGCGCAGGAACGGCTCGCCCGCATACTTACGCGCGCCGGCCGATGCCTGCATGATCACGGGCGCGCCGACCTGGTCCGCCGCCGCCATGATCGCCTGGACCTGCTCCAGGTTGTTCACGTTGAAGGCCGGCAGGCCGTAACCGTGCTCTGCCGCGTGGTCCAGCAATTGACGCATTGATACGAGAGGCATTGTGGAACTCCTTGGAATGAAAACCGGTGCGCCCTGACGCCGGCGCGGCGCTCGCTCCCGTTCGAACCGGGGCGGCGCGGCGCGGCTGAGCGTCGAATAGCCGCATTTTATCGCGAAGCGCCTCCGATTCCGACCGCCCGGTGGCGCCGACTCGCAATTTGTTACGTTCGCACGGCACAATGCGGGCAAAAAAGAGAAAAAAAGCCGCGTGGGGCTTCGGACCCCACGCGGCTTTCGCGTATAAAACGGTGCCGGATCGATTTTTCAGCCGATCCGGCCGGCCGGCGCACTGGCCGGCGCGGTGCTCAGTCGGCGCTCAATAGTGCTCGCCGACCCGCACGATCTTCAGCGTGTTGGTGCCGCCCGCCTGCCCCATCGGCTCGCCGACGGTCAGCACGACCATGTCGCCGTGCTGCACGTAGCCTTGCTTGACGACGATCTCGAGCGCCGCCTGCAGCGCCGAGTCGCGGTCGCTGTTGAAGTCGACGTGCAGCGGCGTCACGTTGCGGTACAGCGCCATCGTGCGCTCGCTGCCGACGCGCGGCGTCAGCGCGAAGATCGGCACGTGCGTGTAGTGACGCGACATCCACAACGCGGTCGCGCCCGATTCGGTCAGCGCGATGATCGCCTTCGCGCCGAGGTGGTACGCGGTGAACAGCGCGCCCATCGCGATCGACTGGTCGATCCGCGTGAACGTGCGGTCGAGGAAATCCTTGTCGAGCTCGACCTCTTCGGACTTCTCCGCCTCGACGCACACGGCCGCCATCGTCTCGATCGTGACGACCGGGTACTTGCCCGCGGCCGTCTCGGCCGACAGCATCACCGCGTCGGTGCCGTCGAGCACCGCGTTCGCGACGTCCGACACTTCCGCGCGGGTCGGCACGGGCGCGTGGATCATCGACTCCATCATCTGCGTCGCGGTGATCACGAGCTTGTTCGACTCGCGCGCCATCCGGATCATGCGCTTCTGCAACGCCGGCACGGCCGCGTTGCCCACTTCCACCGCGAGGTCGCCGCGCGCGACCATGATGCCGTCGGACGCGTCGAGAATGCTCTGCAGCGCCGGAATCGCTTCCGCGCGCTCGATCTTCGCGATCATCTTCGGCTTGATGCCGTACGGCGCGCCCGCGATGTTCGCGAGCTGGCGCGCCATTTCCATATCGGTCGCGTTCTTCGGGAACGACACCGCCACCAGGTCCGCGCCAAGCGACATCGCGGTGCGGATGTCTTCCATGTCCTTCGCGGTCAGCGCCGGGGCCGACAGGCCGCCGCCCTGGCGATTGATGCCCTTGTTGTTCGACAGCTCGCCGCCCACCTTGACGATCGTGTGGATCTCGTCGCCGAGCACGCGCTCGACGGTCAGCACGATCAGGCCGTCGTTCAGCAGCAGCAGGTCGCCCGGCTTCAGGTCGCGCGGCAGTTCCTTGTAGTCGAGCCCGACGCGCTCGTCGTTGCCGAGCTCGCAACCGGCATCGAGGATGAAGGGCTGCCCCGGCGTCAGCGTCGTCTTGCCGTTCTCGAACTTGCCGACGCGGATCTTCGGGCCCTGGAGGTCGGCCATGATCGCGATCTCGCGGCCGACCTTGCGGGCGGCCTCGCGCACCATCTCGGCGCGCTGGCGGTGATCGTCGGCCGTGCCGTGCGAAAAATTGAGCCGCACGACGTCGAGGCCCGCCTGCATCATCTGCAGCAGAATCTCCGGCGAACTGGAAGCCGGGCCGATCGTGGCGACTATCTTGGTGGCGCGCTGCATGAAACTCCTCATCTGGATCAAGGTGGATGCGCTGGGTGAAACGCTGCGAGAGCCGGAAGCGGCGGGCCCAGCGGCGGCCGTTCCGGGGGGCGTGCCGGTGCTTGCGCCCGGCATCGCTTTGTTCTGAATCTCGTGGTGCTGCTCGGCCGCGTCGCCGGCGGCCGCCGGTGCGCGCGGGGCGGTGTTCGCCCGCGCGGGCGCGCGTTTGCGCTTGCCCGCGCCGGCCGTCTGCTCCGCTTTCGCGGAGCGCGCGGCCTTCATCACCCCTGCGCGCGCCGCCACGCTCAGGCCGCCCGCGTTTCGAGCACTTCCACCGCCGGCAGCTTCTTCCCCTCGAGGAACTCGAGGAAGGCGCCGCCGCCCGTCGAGATGTAGCTGACCTGGTCGTGGATGCCGTACTTCGCGATGGCCGCGAGCGTGTCGCCGCCGCCCGCGATCGAGAACGCGGACGATTTGGCGATCGCTTCCGCGAGCGTCTTGGTGCCGTTGCCGAACTGGTCGAACTCGAACACGCCGACCGGGCCGTTCCACACGATCGTGCCGGCCTTCTCGAGCTGGCTCGCGAGCGCCTTGGCCGTATCGGGGCCGATGTCGAGGATCATGTCGTCCGCTTCGATGTCGGCGACCTGCTTCACCGTGGCCACGGCCGTCGGCGAGAATTCCTTGGCCGTCACGACGTCGGTCGGGATCGGCACCGACGCGCCGCGCTCGCGCGCTTCGTCGATGATCGCCTTCGCCTCGGCGACGAGGTCGGCTTCCGCGAGCGACTTGCCGATCGACAGGCCGGCCGCGAGCATGAACGTGTTCGCGATGCCGCCGCCGACGATCAGCTGGTCGACCTTGCCGGCCAGCGACTTCAGGATGGTGAGCTTGGTCGACACCTTCGAGCCGGCGACGATCGCCACCAGCGGGCGGGCCGGGTTGCCGAGCGCCTTGCCGAGCGCGTCGAGTTCGGCGGCCAGCAGCGGGCCCGCGCACGCGACCGGCGCGTACTTCGCGATCCCGTGGGTGGTCGCTTCCGCGCGGTGCGCAGTGCCGAACGCGTCGTTCACGTACACGTCGCAGAGCTTCGCCATCTTCTGCGCGAGCTCGTCCGAATTCTTCTTCTCGCCCTTGTTCACGCGGCAGTTCTCGAGCAGCACGACCTGCCCCGGCGCGACGTTCACGCCGTTCTCGACCCAGTTCGAGACGAGCGGCACGTCACGGCCGAGCAGCTCGGCGAGGCGCTTCGCGACCGGCGCGAGCGAATCTTCCGGCTTGAATTCGCCTTCGGTCGGGCGGCCCAGGTGCGACGTGACCATCACGGCCGCGCCGGCGTCGAGCGCGGCCTGGATGGCCGGCACGGACGCGCGCACGCGCGTGTCCTCGGTGATGTTGCCCTGGTCGTCCTGCGGGACGTTCAGGTCGGCGCGGATGAATACCCGCTTGCCGGCGAGCTGGCCGGCGGCGATCAGGTCGGTAAGACGCTTGACTTGGCTCATGTTGAACAGATTGAAGTAGTGGATGGGGAAAGGGGGTTCACGCTGGACGTGCGCGGGCTGCCGCGAAAGGGCGCCGGATGCGGCCGTGGCTGGCGGTTCGCATGACGCGCACGGGTAAAAAATCTCGAACGGGCATTCTAGCCGATCCACCTGGCAGACTGACCCGTGCGGCGGCGAATTCCGCCTATTTGGGATCGCGCGCGGGAACGGACACATTGCCGCAACGCAGCAATGCACCTGCGCGAGCGGCCGGTGCCCGGCGGGCCTGAACGGCGGCTCATCAGAAGATCAGGCGCAGCGCGGTGAACACGAGCATCCCGACGACGATCGTGCCGAGCATGCTGCGGCGCCACAAAAACCAGCCGAGGCCGGCGAGCGACGCATAAAACGGATGGTTGGACAGCGCGAACGACAGCCCGGCCGGCGTTTCGAGCACGTCGGGCAGCACGACGGCGACGAGCGCGGCGGCCGGCGCGTAGCGCAGCGCCCGCTGCGCGCGTTCGGGCAGCACGGTGCGCTCGCCGCCGATCAGGAACAGCGCACGCGTGACCGCCGTGACGATCGTCATCCCGATGATGACGATCCAGATCTCCGTCGCGCTCATTCGATCTCCTTCTCATGCACGGTTTCGGTGCGGATGCGCCGCCAGTCGGCCCGTTCGACGAAGAAGTCGGCCGTGCAGCCGGCCGCGAGCGCGGCGAGCACCGCGAGCGGCAGCGCGAGCCGGTACGGCAGGTCGAACGCGACCAGCGACACGATGCCCGCGACCGCGACGGCCGCGAGCGTCGACCGGTTTGCGACCGCCGACACCATGATCGGGATCAGCGCGAGCGTGCCGGCCAGCTCCAGCCCCCAGCTCGCGGGGAAGAAGCTCGCGAGCAGGATGCCGGCGAGCGACGACACCTGCCACGACAGCCAGCTCGCGAGCGCCATCCCCCAGAAATACGCTTCCTTGCCGGGCACGCGACCGTAGGCGAAGCCCTGTTTCTGGAACAGCAGGTAGATCACGTCGCCGTTGAAATAGCCGATCGCCAGGCGCCGCCACAGCGGCAGGTAGGAGAAATGGGGCGCAAGCCCGGCGCTGAAGATCACGAAGCGCGTGTTGACCATCGCGGCCGTGAGCAGGATGGTCCAGATCGGCAGCTTCGCCGCGAGGAGCGGCAGCACCGCGAGCTGCGACGAGCCCGCGTAGACCAGCAGCGACATCGCGCTCGCCTGCGCGAGTGTCATGACCGACTTGCTCATCGCGATGCCGGTGACGAGCCCCCACGAGAGAATCGCCATCAGCGTCGGGGAATAGTCGCGCGCGCCCTGGATCAGCGCGAAGCGGTCGGTGGCGGACAATCGAGCGAGCATGGGAAGCGGGCCGCGGCGGGCGGTTCGTCGGGCCGCCGGCGCCTCCTGCCGGTACGACCCGTCGTTATTGGAATCGGTACCGGGCGATTATAGCGCCGGCCCCGTGCCGACCGACCGGATCGCCGGCAAATGACGCTAAAATAAGCGTCTTTCCGGCTCAACGCTGCATACAACCCGCTGTACAACTGCTTCCCAGGAGAATCCTATGTCAATGGCCGACCGCGACGGCAAGATCTGGATGGACGGCAAGCTGATCGACTGGCGCGACGCCAAGATCCACGTCCTGACCCATACGCTGCACTACGGCATGGGTGTCTTCGAGGGCGTGCGCGCGTACAAGTCGGCTGACGGCAGCACCGCGATCTTCCGCCTGTACGAGCACACGAAACGTCTGCTGAATTCGGCGAAGATCTTCCAGATGGACGTGCCGTTCGACCGGGAAACGCTCGAAGCCGCGCAGCTGGAAGTCGTGCGCGAGAACAAGCTCGAGTCGTGCTACCTGCGCCCGATCATCTGGGTCGGCTCGGAAAAGCTCGGCGTGGCCGCGAAGGGCAACACGATCCACGTCGCGATCGCCGCATGGCCGTGGGGCGCGTACCTCGGCGAGGAAGGCCTCGCGAAGGGCATCCGCGTGAAGACGTCGTCGTTCACGCGCCACCACGTGAACGTGTCGATGGTCCGCGCGAAGGCCTCGGGCTGGTACGTGAACTCGATCCTGGCGAACCAGGAAGCAACGGCCGACGGCTACGACGAGGCGCTGCTGCTCGACGTCGACGGCTACGTGTCGGAAGGCTCCGGCGAAAACTTCTTCCTGGTGAACAACGGCAAGCTGTACACGCCCGACCTGTCGTCGTGCCTCGACGGCATCACGCGCGACACGGTCATCACGCTCGCGAAGGACGCCGGCATCGAGGTGATCGAGAAGCGCATCACGCGCGACGAGGTCTACACGGCCGACGAGGCGTTCTTCACCGGCACGGCCGCCGAAGTCACGCCGATCCGCGAGCTCGACAACCGCACGATCGGCAGCGGCGCGCGCGGCCCGGTCACGGAAAAGCTCCAGTCGGCGTTTTTCGATATCGTGTCGGGCAAGAACGCGAAGTACGCGCACTGGCTGACGAAGGTCTGAGCGCGCCGCGCCACCGACCGCCCCACAAAAGAGTGATAAGAGAAAGTCTCATGAGTGAAATCAAGGAAATGCCGCTGGTCGAGCTGACGGCCAAGGATCTTCCCGCGTACTGCCCGAACCCGGCCATGGCGCGCTGGAGCGCGCACCCGCGCGTCTTCATCGACGTCTCGCACGGCGAAGCACGCTGCCCGTACTGCGGCACGCGCTACAAGCTGCGCGACGGCGAGGTCGTCAAGGGCCACTGAGCCCCGGCGGCCGGGCCTGCAGGCTTGCAGGCCCGCCGACCCAAGGCGGCGCAGCCGGGCTTCCGGCGCGCCGCCGTTCTCCATTCTGGCAACCCGAACGCGGCGCCTGGGCGCCGCGCTTCATCAAGACATCGGAAGTCGACCTGATGCGTCGAGCGCTGGTTATCGCACCGAACTGGATCGGTGACGCATTGATGGCGCAGCCGCTTTTTGCGCTGCTGAAAAAGCTCCATCCCCGCATCGCGATCGATGCCGTCGCACCCTCGTGGGTCGCGCCCGTGCTCGAGCGGATGCCCGAGATCCACGATGTCTACGCGACCGATCTCGCGCACGGCAAGCTGCAGCTGCTGCGCCGCTGGCAGCTCGCGAGCGACCTGCGCGACGTCGGCTACGACGCGGCGTACGTACTGCCGAATTCGCTGAAATCCGCGGTGATCCCGTGGCTCGCGAACATCCCGCTGCGGATCGGCTACACGGGCGAGCACCGCTACGGGCTGCTGAACGTGCGGCACGCGAACCCGACCAAGTCGGGCGAGCGGCCGCCGATGACGACCCACTACGCGGCGCTCGCGTACGCGCCGGGCGCGAAGCTGCCCGAGTCGATGAAGACGCTGCCCGCGCCGCGCCTCGACGCGGATCTGAACGAGACGGCGCGCGTGTCCGCGCGCTTCAACCTCGACACCCGCAAGCCGCTCGTCGTGTTCTGCCCCGGCGCGGAATACGGCCCGGCCAAGCGCTGGCCGCCCGAGCACTTCGCGTCGCTCGCCACCATCGTCCACCAGTCGTTCCCGTACACGCAGATCGTCGCGCTCGGCTCGCAGAAGGACGCCGCGGCCGCGCAGGCGATCGCCGACCACGCGCCGAACGTGCGCAACCTGTGCGGGCAGACGTCGCTGTCGGAGGCATGCGCGCTGATCGCGCGCGCGAACGCGGTGGTCACCAACGATTCGGGGCTGATGCACGTCGCCGCCGCGCTGCGCCGGCCGCTCGTCGCGCTGTACGGCTCGACGGATCCGCGCCACACCCCTCCGCTGTCGGACCTGGCGAAGGTACAATGGCTCCATCTCGAATGCAGTCCCTGCTTCGAACGCGAGTGCCCGCTCGGCCACCTGAAGTGCCTGCGCGAACTCGGTCCCGAGCAGGTATTCGGCGATTTGCGCGGCATGCTCGTCGGGCAACGCTGACCCTGGCCGGCAGCGTCGCACGACGCGCCGGGCAATCCGATTCACCGGTGTACGGCGGCTCCATCCGGGCCGCCGTGCTGAATACGGCGCGCGACGCGCGCGAGAGATAACCCCGATGCCACGTTTTGCCCGCCTCTTCGAAGCCGCCGCCGATACGCTGAACGCTTACTACCAGGCCGTCGCCGATGCCAATCTCGACGCGCTGCTGGGTTTGTGGATCGACGAGGATTTCGCCAGCTGCGTATGGGCGGACGGCGAGCATCTGCATGGCCTCGACCAGATCCGCAGCGGGCTCGCCAACCGGCTCGCCACGCGCCCCGTGACGATCGAGCCGCTCGACATCCGTGTGTACGACAGCCTCGGCACGGTCGTCTATACGATCGCCGAAGCGCATCAGCAGGCCGACCTGACGGCCGAACCCGACATGGTTTTCGCCACGTACGTGATGATTCACGAGCGCGGCGAGTGGCGCATCGCGCATATTCACGCGAGCCCGATTCCCGAACAGGCGGCCGGACAATTCGCCGCGAAGATCCGTCACGGGCAGGGTCCGCTGCACTGACGAAGAACGAAGCAACGCATTAGCGGGGCGATCATGAGTACGGCTTCTCCGCCCACCTCGCCGCTGACCGGGGCCCCGGCCCCCAACGACGATTCATTGCGCTATCGCGCACCGCGCTGGCTGCCGAACAGCCATGCCCAGACCATCGTGCCCGCGCTGTTCGCACGGCGCCCGGCCGTCGCTTACCGACGAGAGCGATGGGAAACCCCCGACCACGATTTCATCGATCTCGACTGGGTCGCGCATCTCGACAGCGCGGCGCCGCCGCCCGATGCGCCGCTGTTCGTGCTGTTCCACGGCCTCGAAGGCAGCTCGGGCTCGCACTACGCGCTCGCGATGATGGCCGCCGCGCGCGCGAAGCGCTGGCACGCGGTCGTCCCGCACTTTCGCAGTTGCAGCGGCGAGATCAACCGCCAGCCGCGCTTCTACCATCTCGCCGACAGCGCCGAAGTCGACTGGATCCTGCGCCGGCTCGCCACGCAGCATCGCGGGCCGCTGGTTGCGGCCGGCGTGTCGCTCGGCGGCAACGTGCTGCTGCGCTGGCTCGGCGAGCATCGCAGCGACACGTCGATCCTGCGGGCGGCCGCCGCGATCTCGACGCCGATCGACGTGCACGCGGGCGGGCGCGCGCTGTCGCAAGGCTTCGCGATGGTCTACACGCGCAGCTTCCTGAAGACGCTCAAGCGCAAGGCGCTCGCGAAGCTCGACCAGTATCCGGGGTTGTTCGACCGTGAAGCGATGCTGCAGGCCGTGACGATGCGCGACTTCGACGAGGTCGTGACCGCCCCGCTGCACGGTTTCGCGGACGCGGACGACTACTGGACGAAGGCGACGACCCGGCCGCTGCTGCCGGCGATCGACGTGCCGACGCTGATCCTCAACGCCCGCAACGACCCGTTCCTGCCCGAGTCCGCGCTGCCGGGCCCGGCCGACGTATCGCCGGCCGTCGAGCTCGACCAGCCCGCGGACGGCGGACACGCGGGATTCATGACCGGGCCGTTCCCCGGCCGTCTCGACTGGCTGTCGGCGCGGGTGTTCGGCTATTGCTCCAAATTCGTCGACCATGGATGACATCGTCAGGCAGGCCCTCGCCAAATGGCCGAACGTGCCGCACTGTACCGGCTGGCTGCTGCTCGACCGGCGCGGCGAATGGCGGCTGCGCGACGACGCGGCCCAGGCGGCCGGCGAGCTCGGCTCGCCGATCCGGCATGCGGCGCTGAACGCGTTCATCGGCCGCAACTACGAATGCGACGCGCAGGGCCAGTGGTTCTTCCAGAACGGACCTCAGCGCGTGTACGTCGAGCTTGCCTATACGCCGTGGGTCGTCCGCCTGGCCGAACGCGACGGGCAACTCGCGCTCACCGACCAGACCGGTACGCCGTTCGAACCGGACGAAGCATGGCTCGACGACGCGGGCGGCGTGCTGTTTCGCTCGGCCGGCACGGCGCCGCGCATCGCGGCGCTGCACGATCACGATCTCGGGCTGTTCGCCGATCACGCGGATTTCGACGCCGCACCGCCGGTACTGCGCTGGCGCGACGGCCGCACGCTGCCGCTCGGCAGCATCGTCTGCGCGGACGTGCCTGCGCGGTTCGGCTACGTCGCCAGCCCGGCACGACAGGCCCGCGACGCGGCCGGCGGCGACGCCTGACCCGCAGCGGCTTCGCGCGCCCGGCGCGCGCCGGACGCTACCCGCGGCCGTTCTTCTCGTCGTCGCGCTCTTCCTTGTAGCGCGCCTCGAATTCCAGCAGCCGTGCACCGATCATCGACTGCTCGTAGAACGAGACATCCTTCGCGTCGCGCGCTTCCTTCAACTGACGAATCGCCGACGGCCACGCGCCGTCGAGCGCAAGCTTCTCCGCGAGCGCGCGGCGCCGCGCCAGCACGTCGCCCTTGCCGTCGCTCGCCTTCGCGAGATAGTCCCACCAGTCCGGCTGCTCGGGGTCGGCCTTCGCCTGCGCGCGCGCCTGCGCCTGCGCGTCGGCGAAACGGCGCGCCGCGATCAGTGCCTGAAGATGCTCGACGATCGCCGCGTGCGACGCCGGCCAGCGCCGCTGCGCGAGCGCCGCGAGCCGCACCGCTTCGTCGGCGCGCCCCGCACGGCGCGCGATGTCGGCGGCCAGCACGTCGAGGCTCGGCGAACTCGTCGCCGGATCGTCCTCGCGCCGCTCGCGCGCGTCGAACGCCGTGCGTGCCGACGCAAGCGCCTTGCCGGCCGCGTCGTACTCGCCGAGCTGCGCGTTCGCGAGCGCGATGCCGTACCAGTTCGCCGCGACGTTCGGCGCCGTGCGATCGTCGATCTCGGACTGCATCCGACGCGCTTCGGCCGCGATGTCGGTCGGCGCGCGGTTCTGCAGGATCCGCAGCCGCGCGCGCACGAACCCGTATTCGGGCGACTGGCGCGGCTGCCGGTACGGGGCGCGGCGCGCGCGATCCTCCATGTCGGCGATCCGCTCGCCGGTCAGCGGGTGCGTGCGCGCATACGCGGGCACGCCCGCATCGCCCATCGACGCGCGATCGAGCCGCTCGAAGAAACCCGGCATCCCGTACGGGTCGTAGCCCGCGCCCGCGAGCAACTGGAAGCCGACGCGATCGGCCTCCCGCTCGGCCGAACGCGAGAAGCGCAGCTGGTTGTCCACCGCGTATGCCTGCCCGCCCATCGCGATCGCGCTGCCGAGGTCGCCGCTTCTCGCGAGCACGCCCGCCAGCACGCCGAGCAGCATCGTCGCGAGCGCCGTGTAGCCGGTCTTCTCGTTCGCGCCGATCATCCGCGCGATGTGCCGCTGCAGCACGTGCCCCATCTCGTGGCCGACCACCGACGCGAGTTCCGACTCCGTCTGCGTCGTGACGACGAGCCCGCTGTTGATCCCGATGAAGCCGCCCGGCATCGAGAACGCGTTGATCTGCGGATCGCGCACCGGGAACAGGTCGAAGTCCGGCGTGTAGCCGCCGATGAAGCGCGCGGCCGCCGCGGCCGCGAGCCGCGCCGCCATCGCATTCAGGTAGTCGCGCACGAGCCAGTCGTCGAGATAGTCGGGATCGCGCCGCACTTCGCGCATCACCCGCTCGCCGAGCCGGCGCTCGGCCTGCGGCGTCAGCGAACCGCCGGAGCCGTCGCCCAGATCGGGCAGCTCGAGCGCGCGAAGCGGCGCGCGCAGGCTCGCGGCCGGTGCCGATGCGCCGCCCACGTCGGAGAACCGGCTCTCCGCGCCGCCGTACGTACCGAATACGCCGGCCGCGATGCCGGACGGCACGGTGGAAATCGACCGGGCGCCGTCGGCCGCCGCTTCGAGCGGCGGTGCGGACGCACGCTGCGCATGGCCGCTCGGCGGCAACGCGAGCGCCACCGAC
The DNA here is from genome assembly GCF_001411495.1 of Burkholderia cepacia ATCC 25416. Classification (NCBI taxonomy): domain Bacteria; kingdom Pseudomonadati; phylum Pseudomonadota; class Betaproteobacteria; order Burkholderiales; family Burkholderiaceae; genus Burkholderia; species Burkholderia cepacia. Next base: position 232,855 of record NZ_CP012981.1, read on the forward strand.
AGCGACACGGCAAGCAACTGTTTGACACGCATGGCAGGATGAAAACGACGCCGTCCCGCGCGCCGGGCGCGCATCGCGGCGTTTGGTCTGAATATTCGGGTCATTGTACCGGCGCCGCGATGACTGTCCCGTGCCGCGGCGGTGCCATCTGCGCTCCGGCGACGCGAACGCCGCTGCTATGATAAGCGCCCGTTGAAGCGTTGCATCGGGTCGCGGAGCCGGTTTCGGATGCCGCGCGCTGCCCGATCGCGAAGCAGGATCGACGGACGTGCTCGTGCGAGCACGCCGTTCCACTGGAGCACGACATGTCAGGACTCACCCATTTCGACGCCGCCGGCCATGCGCACATGGTCGACGTCGGCGGCAAGCAGGAAACCCAACGCATCGCGATCGCGCGCGGCACGATCCGGATGCTGCCGGCCACGTTCGCACTGATCCGCGACGGCAAGGCCAAGAAGGGCGACGTGCTCGGTGTCGCGCGCATCGCGGCCATCCAGGGCGCCAAGCGCACGGCCGACCTCATCCCGCTGTGCCACCCGCTCGCGCTGACGCGCGTGGCCGTCGATTTCGAGCTCGACGACGCGCTGCCGGGCGTCCACTGCGTCGCGCAGGTCGAGACGTTCGGCCGGACCGGCGTCGAGATGGAAGCGCTGACCGCCGTGCAGGTCGGGTTGCTGACCGTCTACGACATGTGCAAGGCCGTCGATCGCGGGATGGTGATCACCGACGTGAGCGTGCGCGAGAAACGCGGCGGGAAGTCGGGGGACTGGAAGGCGGAAGACGTCGCGGGTTGACCGCCAGCGGTAACAGCCGCCATTCACGGGGCAGCGCCGGCCGTAGCGATGCTCCGTTCGAACGATAAAAACCAGAAGAACACCTTACTCATGAAGAATCCCACGCTGAAATGCGCCGCACCGCTGCTGTGCGCGCTCTTCCTGCTGCCGGCCGTCGCATCGGCCGCCGGCGCCTGCCCCGCCGCCGACACCGCCGCGCGCGCGGCCATCGACGCGCAGCACCGCGTACAGCAGATCCGCAATCCGCCGAGCGACGGGCCCGGCGTCGAGATTTCGCCGCCGCTGCGCGACGCGCTGCGTGCGTACAAGCAGGCGCTCGCCGGCGCGATCGATACGCGGCTCGCCTGCAGTGACGAACAGGTCGACCCGGCCGCGCTGAAACGCACGCTCGCAGCCGCGCTCGGCGTGCCGGCCCGGCCCGTCCAGCCGAAAGACGGCGAATCGGCGTTCGGCCGCAATCCGGACGTCGACGTCGAACGCGGCGGCACGTCCCGCCCGTTGCTCTTCGTGCGCGCCGGCTTCGACATCGCATGCGGCGACGACAACCTGCTGACCGCCTACGCATGGGAAAACGGCGGCTGGCGCCGCGTGCTGCGCTGGCAGGCCGACGACTACAAGGACATCGGCGGCGCGTACGGCGGCGGCTTCTGGTTCTCGGCGCTGCCCGGCGGGCAGGTTGCGGTCGTCCACGGGACGCCGTGGTGCGCGTCGCGCTGGAGCCGGTTCGCCGCGGACGTGGTCGCACCGGCCGACGGCCCGACCGCGCAACGCGTGCTGTTCCATGCCGAGAACAGCTACGTGCTCGACGAAAACCCGATCCGGTTCAAGGTGCGCCCCGACGGCTTCGAGGTGCGCGCGACGGTCGGCTCGATGGACAGCGAAGTGTTGACGCGGCCAGGTGTCTTCCGCTATCGCGTCGACGGCGGCACCGTGCAGCGCGTACAACCCGTTGCGCTCAACGGCCGCGATTTCGTCGACGAATGGCTGAATGTGAACGATGCGCAGGCGCGCGAATGGAGCGAACCCGCCGCCGCGGCTGCCGCGCTGAAGGGCCGGCAGGCGTTCGACAAGGCCCGCAAGGCGCCCGGTACCGGGTTCGAGTACGGGCCGGTGCGTGGCTGCTCGGACAGCAAGGACCGCTTTCAGGTCGAACTCGATCTGACGGGCAACACCGGGGAGACGGTTGCGCGGCACTACGCGCAGATTCGCCAGGAACGCAACGGGTTCACGCTGCTCGGGCTGAGCACGGCGGCCGAGCCGGCTTGCCGCGGCACGAACCTGATGCCGCGGCACTGAACGTCGGGCACGCGCGGCCCAAGGCCGCGCGCAGCGAAGGGGCTGGCAGGAAACCATACCGGACGGCGACCGGCACGCACGCCGCGCCGCCCGCGCATCACTTGCCGCGCTGCGGCTCGAACACGAACGGTTGGGTCAGCAGGAACGGATTCGCGGTCGCGCCCGTCTGTACGCAGGTTGCGTGCGTCATCGCGTCGACGGCCGCGCGATCGGCCGCCGCATTACGGCTGCTCGTCGTCACGGTGACGTTCTGCGCTTCGCCGGACGTCGTCATCAGCGCGCGCACGAGCACGGTCGCCGGACGCGTGAGCGGCTTCGCGGTATCCGGATAGACGGCGCGCGGAATGTGGCAGGTCAGCTTGCTTTCCTGCGAAGACGACAGCATCGCGCAGCCGGAAAACAGCAGCGCGACGGCGGGCAGGATCAGGTAGGTCGAGCGAATAGCCATGGTCGAATATCGTTCTTCAGCACTGTTGCGGACGAACGCGCCGCGCGCCGGGGAACATCGCCCGGTCGCATCGCATGCGTCACACCGCGCCGCGGCCATCGGACCGGCGCCCCGTTACGGCCGCACGGCCGATCGATGCTCGGCCGCGATCCTGCGTGGCGGACTTCCCGGGTGGCCCGGTGTTGCCGGTGTTCGCGTCGCCCCTGCCCCACACGGGCCGGCACGCGAGCGCTTTCGCGCATTGTGCACGCGCCGCCCGGCGAGCGGCGGCGATTTGACAATGGTTGACGCGAATCGCCGTGCCTTCAGCCGGAATCCGCGCAATCCACGAGGTAATCGATACGCGGCCGGATTCGCCCGGTTCACGCCGGGCGGTTGCGTTCGGCACGCGCCGCTGGCTCTCGCACGGCGCGGCCCCTGCCGGCATTCCCCGTTCCGGCAGGGGCCGCACGTATCAATCCGAATCGTCGTCGTCCTCGTCGTCGGCCGCGTCGGCCGGAACTTCGCCGTATTTCGCGACGACCGCCGCCTTGAACGTCTTCAGCGCCGGCTGCTGGTCGCACAGCTTGTACAGCGCCGCCAGCTGTTGCGGCCAGTCCTTCAGCTCCTTCGCGAACACGTGCAGGCGCGCGACGGTGTCGAGCGCATCGGCTTCGCGGCCGGCCAGTGCCTGCAGCACCGCATAGCGGCGCAGCACCGTCTCGCCAGGCAGCAGCGCGATCGCGCGCTCGTGCGCGGCGAGCTTGGCCGGCAGGTCGTCCGCCGAAATCGGGAGCAGCGTGGCCGCGCCGTATTCGCCCCAGGCGCCGAACAGCAACGACGGCGCGTCGCGGTATTGCGCGGCCGGATCGCTGCCGTAATACAGCACCTCCGCGCGCTGGTAATCGCGCAGCACGGGCACCGCCGCCAGCACGCCGCCGACCGACAGCACCGTGAACAGCCCGAAGGCTGCACGCCCCGGCAGGAAACGCAGCGGCTTCACGTCGAGCAGCCCGATCACGAACATCGCCGGCAACAGGAAGAACATGTACTGCTGCGGATACTCGACCAGCGCATGCATCAGCAGGATGCCGATCAGCGCGAAGCCGAACACGCGCATGCTCGACTGCGGCGCGCGCACCGCACGCACGAACCACGTCACGAGCGCGACGACGAGCACGCCCAGGCCGACGAGGCCGGACTTCGCGAGCAGGTCGATGAAGATGTCGTGCGAGTTGTTCGCGATCTCGACGCCGCCCAGCGAGCGCACGAGCGCGAACTGGTGTGACGGGAACTCGCCCCAGCCGACGCCGAGCAGCGGGTGCTCGCGGAACATCGCGAGCCCGTACTTCCACAGTGCGAGGCGCGGCGCGATCTGCCCCGCGTCACGCATCCGGTCGGCCGCGGATTCCGCGAGGTTCAGGTGATAGTGCACGTTGGCCCAGCGCACCGCGACGTTCACCGCGATGAACGCCACCGCGAGCACGACCGGGATCAGCCACGCGCGCGCATTGCCCGGTGCTCGGCGCGTTTCAAGCCACGCCATCCAGAAGCCCGCGACGACCATCACCGCGACCTGCAGCCACGGCCCGCGCGACACCGTCAGCGCAAGGCCGACCGACAGTACGAGCGACAGCGCGAGCCACGCCCATACCGCGAGCCGGCGCGTCTGTACGAGATACAGCGCGCCCGCAAGCGCGAACGCGATGTAGCTGGCCAGATGGTTCGCCTGCGCCATGTTGCCGTACGGGCGGCGATCGACCGCGACGTTGTACATCACGACGAACGGCGACAGCGCCGACTCGAGGTGGAACAACTGCACGATCTGGGTGCCGACCGCGAACACGCCGCCGACGAGCAGCGCGCCGGCCATCATCCGCGACACGGCCTCGGCCAGCCCGTCGCGCGCGAGCGTAAAACCTGCCTGCATCGCGACCAGCGCGGCGGCGAGATAGCCGACCGCGAGCCAGTTCATCGACGGCACCTTGAGCGGAATCAGCGCGACCTGCGCGATGAGCACCACCGCGAACCCGAGCGGCGCAACGAATGCGGCCGGCGCGGCGAACGGTTCGGCCGGGCGACCGGTGCGCGCGAGCAGCACGACGGACACTCCCACCAGCAGATACAGCACCAGCGCGGAAAACTCGGAATAGAAGGTCGGGATCGGATACGTGTGATTCGTGATCGCGTACGGCACGATCAGGGCGACAGCCAGCGCAACGAGCGGCAACGAACGGGAAAAAGTAGAAGGCATGAGCGAACCGGATGTCAGCAACCGGCGCACTATACAAAACTTTCCCCCCTCTGTGCGGGGCCTTCGCGCCGCGCCGCGGCGCAGGGCGGCCGCCCCGGCCGACCGAAGCGGCGGCCAGCATGCTGCCCGTGCCGCCCTGCTCCGCTGCCGGCACTACGCGCGGCACTCCGCCGGCGCATATTTCGCAGGCAGCGTCGCGGCATCGCCCGGCAACGGCCCGGCTCCCGGCGCCGGCAGCGACGACGCGTCCTTGCCGGCGGCGAAGCACTCCCACGCGATCGCGCCGGCCTGCATCGCGCCCTTTTTGAGCGGCACGCGTGCGGTGGGCGCGTCGGCCTTGTCGGGCGCGGACGGCACGAGCACCAGCGTATTGGCGCCCGCCGCCGCGACGCGCGTGGTGAAGGCGACCGTGATCTGGCCGGTCTCGCCGTCGATCGCGACGGATTCGACGTTACGGGTCGCGGCCGGCGGGCTGTAGCCGCCGTCGAGGCCCGCGCCGCTCGCGGCGTTATCGGCGACGGCGAGCCGCGCGGACGACGCGAGCGCGAGCCCCTCGCCGACACGCGAGCGCGCAAGGTAATCCTGGTACGCGGGAATCGCATAGGCGGCGATCACGCCGACGATCGCGAGCACGATCATCAGTTCGATCAGCGTGAAGCCGGCCGGCCGCCAGCGCGGCGACGACCGGTTTGCGCGCCGCAGGTCGGCGGCAACACGACGGAACAGGGAAACGGAAAAGGCTTCGAACATGGCAGGCTCCGGAAACGAAAAACGCCTGCCGTTAAAGGCAGGCGTCTCGATCGTAGCCAGCAGGCCGTGAATCCGGCAGTCGGCCGGATGGCCAGTGTCAGTGTGCGCGCGGTGCGCCGCTGCGCCGCCTGAGCGCGTAACCGATCGCCACGACGAACAGCGCGCCCGCGATGCTCGCCCCGTAGAGCACCGGCTGCGTGTCGAGCACCGGCCAGCGGTCGCCGACCGGGTCGTTCACGATCAAGCCGCCCGCGATCCAGCCGAGCAGCCCGGCGCCGAGCGCCACGACGATCGGGAAACGGTCGAGCAGCTTCAGCACCAGCGTGCTGCCCCACACGATGATCGGCACGCTGACGACGAGCCCGAAGATCACGAGCGGGATCCGGTGCGACGGGTCGGCCTGCTCGGCCGCGCCGGCGATCGCGATCACGTTGTCGAGGCTCATCACCGCGTCGGCGATCACGATCGTCTTCACGGCGTCCCACAGCCGGCTGGCCGGCTTGATGTCGTCGTGCGCATCGGCGGCCGGCGCCATCAGCTTGATGCCGATCCACAGCAGCAGCAACCCGCCGCCGAACTTCAGGAACGGCACGTCGAGCAGCGCAACCGCGAACGTGATCAGCGCGACGCGCAGCAGGATCGCACCCGCGGTGCCCCAGACAACACCGCGCAGCCGCTGGTTCGCGGGCAGGTTGCGGCATGCGAGCGCGATGACGACGGCGTTGTCGCCGCCGAGCAGGATATCGATGATGACGATCTGGAGCACGGCGCCCCAGTGCAGCGACGTCAGGAATTCGAGCATGGGGTGATGTGCAGGACAGTGGCGGCCTGGCAGGCGGCCGGGTTCATCGCCGGCACATGCACGACGCATGTCCGGTGGGTGCTTACGAATTCATTGCGCGAGCATAACAAAAAACGCCGGCAAGGCCGGCGTTTTTTGCAGGACGAACCCAGGGGGAAATATTACAGCGCCTTCTTCAGCAGACGGCCCATTTCCGACGGGTTGCGCGTGACGGTGATGCCGCACGCTTCCATGATTTCCAGCTTCGCTTCGGCCGTATCCGCACCGCCCGAGATCAGCGCGCCGGCGTGGCCCATGCGCTTGCCCGGAGGCGCCGTGACGCCAGCGATGAAGCCGACGACCGGCTTCTTCATGTTGTCCTTGATCCACTCGGCGGCATTGGCTTCGTCCGGACCGCCGATTTCGCCGATCATCACGACTGCGTCCGTATCCGGATCGTCGTTGAACATCTTCATCACGTCGATGTGCTTCAGACCGTTGATCGGGTCGCCGCCGATACCGACTGCCGACGACTGGCCGAGGCCCAGTGCCGTCAGCTGCGCGACGGCTTCATACGTCAGCGTGCCCGAACGCGACACGACGCCGATGCGGCCCTTGCGGTGGATGTGACCCGGCATGATGCCGATCTTCAGTTCGTCCGGCGTGATCGTGCCCGGGCAGTTCGGCCCGAGCAGCAGCGTCTTGCGGCCTTCGCGACGCATGCGGTCCTTCACTTCGATCATGTCGCGCACGGGGATGCCTTCCGTGATGCAGATCGCGAGATCGAGGTCGGCTTCGACCGCTTCCCAGATCGCAGCAGCTGCGCCTGCCGGCGGAACGTAGATGACCGACACGGTCGCGCCGGTTTCTGCCTTCGCTTCCTTGACGCTCGCGTAGATCGGAATGCCTTCGAAATCTTCGCCGGCCTTCTTCGGGTTCACGCCCGCGACGAATGCTTCGCGGCCGTTTGCGTATTCACGGCAGGCGCGCGTATGGAACTGACCGGTCTTGCCGGTAATGCCCTGCGTGATGACCTTCGTGTCCTTGTTGATCAGAATCGACATGTATTTTGACCTCTGTTCGATTGGCGTCGCGTGCAAGCCGCGCCGCCATACCTATTCATTGAGCGCGCTTACTTGCCTGCGGCAGCCGCGACAACCTTCTGCGCAGCCTCTTCCATGCTGTCCGCCGAGATGATCGGCAGGCCCGAATCGGCCAGCATCTTCTTGCCGAGGTCTTCGTTCGTGCCCTTCATGCGCACGACGAGCGGCACGTTCAGGTTCACGGCCTTCGAACCGGCGATCACGCCTTCCGCGATCACGTCGCAGCGCATGATGCCGCCGAAGATGTTCACGAGGATCGCCTTCAGGTCCGGGTTCTTCAGCATCAGCTTGAACGCTTCCGTGACCTTCTCGGTCGTCGCGCCACCGCCGACGTCCAGGAAGTTCGCCGGTTCGCCGCCGAACAGCTTGATGGTGTCCATCGTTGCCATCGCGAGGCCTGCGCCGTTCACGAGGCAGCCGATGTTGCCGTCGAGCGAGATGTACGCGAGGTCGAACTTCGACGCTTCGATTTCAGCCGGATCTTCTTCGTCCAGGTCGCGGTACGCGACGATTTCCGGGTGACGGAACAGCGCGTTCGAGTCGAAGTTGAACTTCGCGTCGAGTGCGATGACCTTGCCGTCACCGGAGACGTTCAGCGGGTTGATTTCAGCCAGCGATGCATCGGTTTCCCAGAATGCCTTGTACAGGCCTTGCAGGATCGCGCGCGCTTGCGGGATCGATGCGGCCGGCACGCCGATCTTCGCGGCGAGGTCGTCGGCTTGCGCGTCGAGCAGGCCCGTCGACGGCTCGACGATGACCTTGTGGATCAGTTCCGGGTGCTTTTCGGCGACTTCTTCGATGTCCATGCCGCCTTCGCTCGAACCCATCAGCACGATCTTCTGCGAGATGCGGTCGACGACGAGGCTGACATACAGTTCCTGCTTGATGTCCGCGCCTTCTTCGATCATCAGACGGTTGACCTTCTGGCCTTCCGGACCGGTCTGGTGCGTGACGAGCTGCATGCCGAGGATCTGGTTCGCGTATTCGCGGACCTGCTCGATCGACTTCGCCACCTTCACGCCGCCGCCCTTGCCACGGCCACCCGCGTGAATCTGAGCCTTCACGACCCATACCGGGCCGCCGAGCTCTTCTGCCACCTTGACGGCCTCGTCAACCGAGAACGCCGGCTTGCCGCGCGGTACCGCGACTCCGAATTTCCGCAGGATTTCCTTACCCTGGTACTCGTGAATCTTCATGCGTGATTCCCTTCAGTCTGAGAGTTGGATGAAAAGTCGCTTTAGACGCTTCTTCGAATGATTTCCGTTCATTCCTTCGTGCTGCCATCACCGGACAAATCCGGCCGAAGCGGGCCATACCACCGCGGGTAATACTGCCGCACGACCTCGCCGTCGAACCGCAACGCCCGGCAGCGGCCGAGCTGGAAAGGCGGTTCGGCGTGCACGTCGCCCTGATCCGGCCCTTCGCCGCCCTCCTCGCGCACGTTCCACACGTCACCGGCGAACGCCTGGATCGCTGCCGTCGGCAGCACGGCGCACAGTTCGGTGAGATGGGAACAGCCTGCGACGCCGGCGAGCAGCCGGTTCGCGTTGCGGCGGAAATTGCGGAAGAGGTTGAGCCCGATGAGGGCCCGATAGGCGGGGGAAGCGGATTGACAGTGACCGGGATAGGGAACCCATTCCGAAGACGCTTCGGCGTCGACGACATTGAGGTCACGATCGATAGTCACGCGCAGCCAGAGTTCGTGGATCGGCAGGCCCTGGGGCCGGATGCCCGACGCAAGCGCGACATCGCGCGGCTTGTGGTCGGTCAGGCAGGCTTCGATGTCCCACAAGCCGTCGCCGCGCTCGTAAGCTTCCGCTCGGATTGCGCGTCGATGTCGCAACTGACGGGGCACGGGCTCGGATAGCGGCATGCTGGAGGTTGAGGCCGAAGAGGAAAACCCACGGATTTTAGCATATTGGGTATTTGAGACACTTTGACGCGACGGCGGGTATTCCCGCCTGTCCGGAAGCAGTTGCGTTGCAGCAAAATCGCGCGCCACGCGCGCGATCGGCACGGTCAGTCGTCGATCGGGAAATCGTCGCCGACCTTCAGCAACTTCACGATGGTCGCGCTCGAGAAGCCCCGCGCAGCGAGAAAGCGCGCCTGCTTCGCCCGCTCGGCCGGCGTTTGCGGCAGTGCACCGAATTTCTTGCGCCAGACCGCCTGCGCACGTGCCCATTCGGTCTCGCGAAGCTGCGCGTTCACCTCCTCGACGAGCGTGTCGCCGACCGCATGGCGCTTCAGCTCGCTGACGATGCGTGCGACGCCGACACGCGACGCGCGGCGATGCACGAGACTCTCCGCAAAACGCGCATCGGACAGCCAGCCTTCCTGTTCCAGCGCATCGAGCACGGGTTCGACGGATTCGTCTTCGCCGACGTAGGGCGCAAGCTTGCGCGCGAGTTCCGCGCGGCTGTATTCACGCCTGGACAGATAGCCGAGCGCACGCCCCTTCAAGGACCGCGGCGGCTTCGACGACTTGCGTTCGCCGGTGGTGGGCGCATCACCGGAAGACGTGCCGGCAGAAGCGCCCGACGCTCGACGCGTGCGGCGCGGATGCTGGCTGCTGCGCGTGTAGACATCTTCCCTGGCCGGCGCCGACGCATCGACTGTGCGATCGCCAGGGAAACTGACACCGGACACGCGACGACGGGAGCGGTCGTGCGCGTCGAACGATTCATCGTCGTCGAACGGATCGTCCGGTGCGGCAATCTCAAACGAAACGAGGGCATCGTCGGATGCCCTCGTCGCGGTGCGGTTCGCGGCATGGCTGCCCGCGATCCGCCGATCGGCGCTCGAGGATCCGGCTCGCCGGCCGGGACGACCCGCCGCTTCGGGCGCGTCGCTCTCCTCCGGCTCGCCAGCCTGACCTCGGCGCCCGACCATCACTCTTCTTCGTCCACCGCCTCGGCTTCGTTGCCTGCACCATCGGGCATTGCGACGACGCCGAGCGATTCGCGGATGCGGTTCTCGATCTCGCGCGCGATTTCCGGATTCTCGCGCAGGAATTCACGCGCGTTGTCCTTGCCCTGGCCGATCTTCTCGCCGTTGTAGCTGTACCAGGCGCCGGCCTTGTCGACGATCTTCGCCTGCACGCCGAGATCGATGATCTCGCCCTGACGCGAAATGCCTTCGCCGTACAGGATGTCGAAGATCGCTTCGCGGAACGGCGGCGACACCTTGTTCTTGACGACCTTCACGCGGGTTTCGTTGCCGATCACCTCGTCGTTCTTCTTGATCGAGCCGATCCGGCGGATGTCGAGACGCACCGACGCATAGAACTTCAGCGCGTTACCGCCCGTCGTGGTTTCCGGGTTGCCGAACATCACGCCGATCTTCATACGAATCTGGTTGATGAAGATCACCAGGCAGTTCGTGCGCTTGATCGTACCGGTCAGCTTGCGCAGCGCCTGCGACATCAGGCGGGCCTGCAGGCCCGGCAGCGAATCGCCCATCTCGCCTTCGATTTCGGCCTTCGGCACGAGCGCCGCGACCGAGTCGATGACGATCATGTCGATCGAGCCCGAGCGCACCAGCGCATCGGTGATTTCCAGCGCCTGCTCGCCGGTGTCCGGCTGCGAGATCAGCAGTTCCGGCACATTCACGCCGAGCTTCGACGCGTACTGGACGTCGAGCGCGTGCTCGGCGTCGATGAACGCTGCGGTGCCGCCCAGCTTCTGCAGTTCGGCGATGACCTGCAGCGTGAGCGTGGTTTTACCGGACGATTCCGGGCCGTAGATCTCGACCACCCGGCCGCGCGGCAGGCCGCCGACGCCAAGCGCGATATCGAGGCCCAGCGAACCCGTGGAGACGACCTGGATATCTTCCGCCGCCTCGCCGTCGCCCATGCGCATGATCGAGCCCTTGCCGAACTGCTTCTCGATCTGGGCAAGCGCGGCGGCCAGCGCCTTGCTCTTCTCGGCGGTCATCCCGGAGCCCTTCTTGCTATCTTCCATGAATCGTCCTTTGCTATGATGAGCAGCGTCTGTCAGAGGCGCGCCCGCTTTCAAGCGCCGCCCACGAATGCAGACACTGTATAAAAAAACAGTGTTTTGTGCAAGCCCGCAATGCAGGCTGCGTTGTACACGAATAACTTCGGAGACAGCCGGCCGGCGCGAACGCCCCGCCGGCCATCGGTCAGCACCATGCGAATTCTCATCGCGGAAGACGACAGCATACTCGCGGACGGCCTCACCCGGTCACTCCGCCAATCGGGCTATGCGGTCGACCACGTGAAGAGCGGCGTCGATGCCGATACGGCACTGTCGATGCAGACGTTCGACCTGCTGATCCTCGACCTCGGGCTCCCGAAAATGTCCGGGCTCGACGTGCTCAAGCGCCTGCGCGCCCGCAATTCCAACCTCCCCGTGCTGATCCTGACGGCCGCCGACAGCGTCGACGAGCGCGTGAAGGGGCTCGACCTCGGCGCCGACGACTACATGGCCAAGCCGTTCGCGCTCAACGAGCTCGAGGCGCGCGTGCGCGCGCTGACCCGGCGCGGTGCGGGCGGCGGCCCGACCGTCGTGCGCCACGGCTCGCTCGCGTTCGACCAGGTCGGCCGCATCGCGTACGCGAACGATCGCGTGCTCGACCTCTCCGCGCGCGAGCTCGGCCTGCTCGAGGTGCTGCTGCAGCGGATCGGCCGGCTCGTGTCGAAGGAGCAGCTCGTCGACCATCTGTGCGAATGGGGCGAGGAAGTCAGCAACAACGCGATCGAAGTCTACGTGCACCGGCTGCGCAAGAAGATCGAACCCAGCGGCGTACGGATCTCGACCGTGCGCGGCCTCGGCTACTGCCTCGAGAAGGCGGCGCCGACCACGCCCGCCGACTCGGCCGCGCCCCAGCCCGCGGTGGCCGGCACGCCGCTGCGCTGACCACGGGCGTCGCCGCGATGGCCACGCCGGCCCATACCCGCCACCCGACCGGCGCGCCGTCGTCGGCCGCCGACGAGGCGCGCGACGCGCGCTACGAGAACCCGTTCGCGCCGCCCGACGAAACCGATGCGCCCGAGGCGCCGCGCCCGCGCTCCCTGTTCGGCGAGATCCTCGACTGGATGCTCGCGCCGCTGCTGCTGCTGTGGCCGATGAGCATCGCCGTCACCTACCTCGTCGCGAAGACGATCGCGAACGGTCCGTTCGATCGCGCGCTCGAGACCAACGCGTACGTGCTCGCGCGGCAGATCCATCCGGTAAACGGCGTCGCCGAGCTGACACTGCCGCAGCAGACGCGCGACTTCCTGCGCGCGGACAACGTCGACAGCGTCTATTTCCAGGTGCTCGGCACCCGCGGCGAACTGGTCGCGGGCGAAGCCGACATGCCGCTGCCGCGCGACGAGGACCGCCCGCCGCCGGGCGTCGTCATGTTCCGCGACGACCTGCTGCGCGGCAACGACGTGCGCGTCGCGTATACGACGGTCGCGCTGCCGCAATCGGACAGCGCACAGCCCGTGCTCGTGCAGGTCGGCGAAACGCTGGACAAGCGCAACGCGCTCGCGAACGACATCATCAAGGGCGTGATCCTGCCGCAGTTCGTGATCCTGCCGCTCGCGATCCTGCTGGTCTGGTTCGGGCTGTCGCGCGGGCTCGCGCCGCTCAACGCGCTGCAGGCGCACATCCGCGCGCGGCGGCCTGACGACCTGTCGCCGGTCGAGGCGCAGCGCGCGCCGCCCGAGATCGAGCCGCTCGTCACGTCGTTCAACGACCTGCTCGCCCGTCTCGAACAGAACATGGCGCTGCAAAAGCGCTTCATCGCCGACGCCGCCCACCAGATGAAGACGCCGCTCGCGGGCCTGCGCACGCAGGCCGAGTTCGCACTGCGCCACCCCGTGCCGCCCGACGTGCAGCGCTCGCTCGAACAGATCGCGACGAGCTCCGAGCAGGCCGCGCGGCTCGTCACGCAACTGCTCGCGCTCGCGCGCGCCGAGAACCGTGCGAGCGGGTTGACGTTCGAGCCGGTCGAAATCGCCTCGCTCGCGCGGCGCGCGGTGCGCGACTGGGTGCAGGCCGCGCTCGCGAAACGCATGGATCTCGGCTACGAAGGCCCGCCGGACGACACGCCGCTCGACGTCGACGGCAACCCGGTGATGCTGCGCGAGATGCTCGGCAACCTGATCGACAACGCGATCCGCTACACGCCGGAAGGCGGCCGCATCACGGTGCGCGTGCGCGCCGAGCCCGCCGCGCGGTTCGTGCATCTCGAAGTCGAGGACACCGGGCCGGGCATCCCGGCCGCCGAACGCGAGCGCGTCGTCGAGCGCTTCTACCGGATCCTCGGCCGCGAAGGCGACGGCAGCGGCCTCGGGCTCGCGATCGTGCGCGAGATCGCCACGCAGCACGGCGGCACGCTGACGCTCGACGATCACGTCTACCAGCACGCCCCGCGCCTCGCCGGCACGCTCGTGCGCGTCAGCCTGCCGCTGACCGAAGCCGCCCCGGATTAACCCTGACGCGCGCCGCCGCAGGCTGCCCGGATTACGCCGAAATCGACGATTTCGGAGACGTTAAAAGCGCGATAGACACTAAAAGCCGAAACTTAGACGAAAGTTAACGCACATCTGCTTTGCAGACGCGAGTCAGTCCGCCGTAAGTTTCCCTACCAATAATCGTCAACAGGCCCGCCTCACCCAAGGCGGCCGCACACCTACAAAGGGACTTGGAGACGACTCATGGCAACGTTAGGCGGGCAAATTTCGCACTCGCCGATGACGGGTGAAGAGAAGAAGGTGATCTTCGCGTCGTCGCTCGGCACCGTGTTCGAGTGGTACGACTTTTACCTGGCCGGCTCGCTCGCGGCCTACATCAGCAAGAGCTTCTTCTCCGGCGTCAACCCGACCGCCGCCTTCATCTTCACGCTGCTCGGCTTCGCGGCCGGCTTCGCGGTGCGGCCGTTCGGCGCGATCGTGTTCGGCCGCCTCGGCGACCTCGTCGGCCGCAAGCACACGTTCCTCGTGACGATCGTGATCATGGGCATCTCGACCTTCGTGGTCGGCTTCCTGCCCGGCTACGCGTCGATCGGCATCGCCGCACCCGTGATCTTCATCGCGATGCGGCTGTTGCAGGGTCTCGCGCTCGGCGGCGAGTACGGCGGCGCGGCGACCTACGTCGCCGAGCACGCGCCGGCCAACCGTCGCGGCTTCTACACCGCGTGGATCCAGACGACCGCCACGCTCGGCCTGTTCCTGTCGCTGCTCGTGATCCTCGGCGTGCGCACCTTCATCGGCGAGGAAGCGTTCGGCAGCTGGGGCTGGCGCGTGCCGTTCGTCGCGTCGATCCTGCTGCTCGCGGTGTCGGTGTGGATCCGGATGCAGTTGAACGAATCGCCGGTGTTCCTGCGCATCAAGGCGGAAGGCAAGACGTCGAAGGCGCCGCTGACCGAAGCGTTCGGCCAGTGGAAGAACCTGAAGATCGTGATCCTCGCGCTCGTCGGCCTGACCGCCGGCCAGGCCGTCGTGTGGTACACGGGCCAGTTCTACGCGCTGTTCTTCCTCACGCAGACGCTGAAGGTGGACGGGGCGAGCGCGAACATCCTGATCGCGATCGCGCTGCTGATCGGCACGCCGTTCTTCCTGTTCTTCGGTTCGCTGTCGGACAAGATCGGCCGCAAGCCGATCATCCTCGCGGGCTGCCTGATCGCGGCACTGACCTACTTCCCGCTGTTCAAGGCGCTCACGCACTACGCGAACCCGCAGCTCGAGATCGCCACGCAGAAGTCACCGATCACGGTCATCGCCGATCCGGCCGCCTGTTCGTTCCAGTTCAACCCGGTGGGTACGTCGAAGTTCACGAACTCGTGCGACATCGCGAAGAGCGCGCTCGCGAAAGCCGGCCTGAACTACGAGAACGTCGCGGCACCGGCCGGCGCGACGGCGCAGATCAAGGTGGGCGACACGGTGATCCCGGCCTACGAAGGCAAGGCGGCCGACGCGAAGGCGCAGGGCGCGGCGTTCGACAAGACGCTCGGGTCGACGCTGAAGACGGCCGGCTACCCGGCCAAGGCGGACCCGGCGCAGCTCAACTGGCCGATGACGATCGTGATCCTGACGATCCTCGTGATCTACGTGACGATGGTCTACGGCCCGATCGCCGCGATGCTGGTCGAGATGTTCCCGACGCGGATCCGCTACACGTCGATGTCGCTGCCCTATCACATCGGCAACGGCTGGTTCGGCGGCTTCCTGCCGGCCACCGCGTTCGCGATCGTCGCGGCGAAGGGCGACATCTACTCGGGCCTCTGGTATCCGATCGTGATCGCGCTGGCCACGTTCGTGATCGGCCTGCTGTTCGTCAAGGAGACGAAGGACTCGAACATCTACGCGCAGGATTGAGGGTGGAGGGCGGCACGGGCCGCCGGCAACTTTTTTCGCGGAAGATGAAAAAAGGTGTTGACAGCCCGAGCGTCGATCTACATAATTCAACTCTTCGGCGAATTAGCTCAGTCGGTTAGAGCGACGGAATCATAATCCGCAGGTCCGGGGTTCGAGTCCCTGATTCGCCACCAAATGCGAGAGCCGCTGTTTCGAAAGAAGCAGCGGCTTTTTCATTTTTCCGATGTCACGGCAAGTGGCACGGATGATCGAAATTCCCCGCCCGCGACGCGATCGCCACGGCACCTGGTATCTCCGGGTCGCCCTCAGTCCCTTCAAGCTGCGCTCAGCACCCGGCGACCTGAACAACATCAATCTCAACGAACGCATCATCAACGTCTGTACGCGGTGATACCGAACGGCGCAAAAATCGATACCCCGCGCAATGCCGCCCGGCACACCGCAGTACGCACACGACAACCGCACTTAGAATCGGTACGTCCAAATTCCCGCTGCATCCAGGCATAACGTCAATGAGAAGACGCCTCGCATGCTTCCTGTCGATTCTGATCGGCATCGCAACCCCGCTCGCCTGCCAGGCTGACCCGCTGCCAGACACCACTGTCGACGGCCTGCATTGGAGATTCGAGCAACTGCACGACACCGGGCACGACGACGATTACGAAGTAGCCGCCCGTCGAGGCGAACAGGTGCTGATCTGGGACAACGGCAAGAACCGGCAAGCTTATGCGGAAGCCGTGTTCCTGCTGGTCTCCGCTCCCTTTGACCAGGTGCAGCCGCTCGTGGAGCGCGTGCTGCAACGGACGAGCCCGGTCAAGGCCAGTGCCGATAGCTGGCAGTTGCAGAATTTGCCGGACCCCTGGAGCCATGTCCTGTTGTCGCGCCGGCCGGACCTGCGCGCAGCCATCGCCGACCATGCGACCCTGCCGAAACTGCAGCAGGCGCTGCAACAAGGCGCAATCACCCGGCAGGAACTGGACTGGCGCATGGATCAGGCTCGGGCCCGCGTCGACCGGCTGTCCCGCGGCTCCGGCCTGCCCGCGCTGCAGCCCACCTACGCGTTCTGGGAAGCCCGCCAGGATCATAGCGACGGCATCACCGGCCAGTACCGGAGCGCGCTGTTCGTCAGGGTGCAGGACACAAGCGCCATATTCGGGCATCCGGCGACGGTCGTTCAGTTCGGTCGCATCGACTCCCGGCCCAACCCCGACTACAGCCTGTGGAAAGCATTGACACTCCAGGACCTGGACATGTTCAGCGGCAACCGGACGCAATCCAGCAGGACCGGCATCTCCGTCGTCCCGGCCGACGTGTTCACGGCATTGACCGACGCGTTGTCCGCACTGCCAGTCAGGCTGGAAATCGCCACGTCGCCCGCTGCATGGCAGTTGCCCTCGGCACCGTCGATGCCGCCCCCCGCCATCAAGCCGGTGGCGCCGGACCCGAGCGCCCCGGTAATCAAGCCGTCGATCATCCGCTGGGACAAGTTCGTGACCGATCCGTCGCAACGCACGTTGCTGTACCCGCACGACATCCTCGGCCTGCCGGATGGCAGCCTGCTGTTCAGCGCCCAGGTGGCCGACAACCGCGGCTGGAACGAGTACGTGTGGCGGCTGCGCGCGGCCAACGGCGCGTTGCAGGCGGACGAAATCTGGCACGGCAAGGAGGGGCCGCGACAGATGATGATCAACGGCGACGGCAGCGCCGTCTGGTTCGACGGCCAGCCCGACGCCAAGAGCAAGCCATGCCTGTATCGATACGACATCGCGAGCAGCAAGGTCGATCGTCATGAAGTCGTCTGGCCGAGCGAGACCGATTGGCGAGACCATCGGATGAGCGATATGTCCTGGATTCTCGATGACGATCTGCCGGCCAATTTCTGGCATGACCTTCGGCATGGCGAGAAGGACGCGAATCCGGTCGGCTCCGAGTTCCTGACCGTGCAGCGCCCGGCGTCACCGCCGCCGGGCAACGACGATCCATGGCCGTTCGTCACGGCGCTGTCGTCGGTACGCCAGTCGCTGATGGACGAGATCAGCAACGGCAGCAATGCGCTGATCTGGCCGGTACGCTGGCGGCCTTCCGGGAGCTACTGGACGGAGGATTCGCAAGGGCTCGCCGAGCTGGACGCCCGCACCGGCCGCACGCTGCGTACGATCGCGTTGCCCCAGCGCTTCGGCGCGCCGGATTCCGTCAGCGCCGCCGGCATCGCTCATTGGGCGCCCAAGCCGCTCGGCTCGCCGCAGGGTCAATGGATCGCGACAGGCTTCGAGCTGTTGCTCGACGACGACGGCAGCATGCCACCTCCCGTGAAGGCCCCGGGTCCGAAACGGGCGCGCTTCGTCGGCATGCATGTGGTGGATCTCAAGAACGGGCACGTGCTGTCGGCCCTGCTGGGCGCTGCCGACACCTTCAAGGCCGCCGCCCGTTCGGCAAACGGTCGCTTCCTTGCGATGGGTACGACCTGCAAAGCGGGCGGCTGGAAACATCGCGTGGCACTCTGGGATGTCGCACAGGGCCACACGCCCGTGCAGCTCGACGCATCGTCGATACCCAAAAACAGCGAGATCCAGGCGCTGGCCTTTTCGTGGGACGGTTCTGCGCTGTGGGCAATCGGCACGCGCGAACTGATGCTGTGGAAATTGCCCGCCGCGCTGCGCGATCGCGCGACGCAAGGCGCTGTTCCGGATCAATCCCGCAACTGAAACCGCGGCATCGACACGCGGCTTTTCCGGGACGCCAACACCGCGGTGACCGGCGGCACGGCCACCCCGGCCGCACCCCGGCGCCTCACGCCGCCACCGCCCCTCGCTGCAGCTTCGCCGCCTGCGCCCCCACCCGCCCGCGCCAGTTCTCCCCGCCTTCCAGCGACGGCGTCGCCTCGAACACCTCCGCGACCCAGTCGGCGAACACACGCACCTTCTGCGACAGGTGCCGGTTGTGCGGATAGACGATCGAAATCGGCTTCGGCTTCGGATTGCAGTCAGGCAGCACCTCGACCAGCGAGCCGTCGAGCAGGTTCGGCAGCACCATGAACAGCGTCGGCTGGATCATCCCGAACCCTTCGAGCCCGCACGTCACGTAGGCATCCGAATCGTTGACCGTGACGCTGCCGTTCATCCGCACCTCGAACGGCTTGCCGTCGATCATGAACACCCACGGAATCGCACGCGCGCCGTGGCTCGCACGGAAATTCACCGCGTGATGGTCGGCGAGATCGGCAATCTCGTGCGGCTCGCCGTGACGCGCGAGGTAGTCGGGCGACGCGCAGGTCACGCGCTTCAGCATCCCGATCCGCCGTGCGACCATCGACGAATCCTCGAGCGGCCCGACCCGGATCATGCAGTCGATGCCCTCCTCGACCGGATCCACGTAGCGGTCGGAGAGCCCCAGTTCGAGCGTGATGTCGGGGTAGCGCTGCCGGAAAATCGACAGCGACGGCAGCACGATGCGCCGCCCGAGCGAACTCGGCATGTGGACACGCAGCACGCCGCTCGGCTTGCGGTTGCCCGTCTGGAAACTCGCGTCGGCCTCCGCGATCTCCGAGATGATCTTCGTGCAATGCTCGTAGTACGCCGCGCCTTCCGGCGTGAGCGACAGCCTGCGTGTCGTCCGGTGCATCAGGCGCACGCCCAGCAGCGCCTCGAGGTTCTGAATGATGGTCGTCACCGACGCGCGCGGCATCGCGAGCGTGTCGGCCGCGCGTGTGAAACTGTTCGCGTCGACCACACGGGTAAAAACTTCCATTGCCTGGATTCGGTCCATGCTGCTCCCCCTTCGAATCGCCAACGGAACAGAATAGAGCGCGCGACGGGCACGGCACAAGCCCCCGTCCATTGTTCTCTGATCCTGAATAGTTTCTGCGTTTCGGACTGGAAAGCGATCGATTTTCGTTCAGTTTCACTCGGCGATCGTTCCGGCCCCGAGCGCAGCCGCACGCCGTGCGTTATCGCACGAAGCGCTCGCGATAGCCTTGCGGCGACACGCCCAGCACCCGCACGAAACAGCGTCGCAGCGTCTCCTCGGAGCCGAAGCCGCAACGCGCGGCGATCCGCTTGACGGGCCAAGCCGTTTCGCCGAGCAGGCGCTGCGCGGCCTCGACGCGGAGCTGCTCAACCGCGCGAGCGGGGGTGCGGCCGGTGCCCGCGCGGTAGTGGCGCACGAAGCTGCGCTCGCTCATGCTTGCGCGCTCGGCCAGCGCGGGCACCGACAGGTCGGCCGTCAGGTGCTCGGCCATCCACGCATGCAGTTCGCCGAACCGGTCGTCGGTGCGCTGCATCGACAGCATCGTGCTGAACTGCGCCTGTCCGCCCGGGCGCTTCAGGAACACGACGAGTTCGCGCGCGACGTCGAGCGCGGTCGCCCGCCCCAGGTCCTCCTCGACCAGCGCGAGCGCGAGATCGATGCCGGCCGTCACGCCGGCCGAGGTCCACAGCGCGCCTTCGCGGATGAAGATCGGATCGGATTCGACGCGCACGTTCGGATAGCGCGCTGCGAACTCGTCGCAGCGCGCCCAGTGCGTGACCGCACGGCGCCCGTCGAGCAGGCCGGCCTCGGCGAGCAGGAATGCGCCGGTGCAAACGGACGCCACGCGCCGCGTACGCGCCGCCTGCTGCCGCACCCAGCGCACCAGCCGCGCATCCCGGGATGCCGCATGCACGCCCTTGCCGCCGGCGACGATCAGCGTATCGGGATGGCGTGCGGCCGAACGCAGCGACTCGGCCATCACGACGAGACCCGACGACGTCTCGACGGGCCCGGCCTCGGCCGCGACGACACGCGGCACGTAGGGCGCCGGCTGGCCGCGCTCCTGCGCGAGCTCGTTGACGGACGCAAACACCTGCAGCGGCCCCGACACGTCGAGCAGCTGGGCACGAGGGAACGCGAGAACCAGGATCGAACGCGGGGCGGCAGGCATGGCGATTGGCTGAAAACGTGGGTGATATGGCAATTTCGCCAAACACTACGCGCCTAGAATCGATCTGTCCATCCCGCGCCGGCAACGGTGCGCCCCCCTTCCAACCGGAGTCTTCGCATGACCCTGCATATCGGCTTTCTCGTGTTCCCGGGCGTCCAGCAACTCGATCTCACCGGCCCGCACGACGTGCTCGCGTCGCTGCCCGACGCGGCCGTCCACCTGATCTGGAAGTCGCGCGACACCGTCGCGTCGAGCAGCGGGCTCGCGCTCGCGCCGACCTGCACGTTCGACGATTGCCCGCCGCTCGACGTGATCTGCATTCCGGGCGGCATCGGGATCAACGAACTGCTGCTCGATGCCGAAACGATCGCCTTCGTGCAGCAGCGCGCGGCCACCGCGCGCTACGTGACGTCGGTCTGCACGGGCGCGCTGCTGCTCGGCGTGGCCGGCCTGCTGCGCGGGCGGCGCGCGACGACGCACTGGGCGTTCCACACGCTGCTCGAACCGCTCGGCGCGGTGCCGGTGCGCGAGCGCGTGGTGCGCGACGGCAACCTGATCACGGGCGGCGGCGTCACGGCCGGCATCGACTTCGCGTTGACGATCGCCGCGGAACTGGCCGGCGACGAGGAAGCGCAGGCGATCCAGCTGCAACTCGAATACGCGCCCGCGCCGCCGTTCGACGCCGGTTCGCCGGACACCGCGCCGGCAGCCGTCGTGAAGCGCGTCACCGAACGTTCGGCGGCCGGTTTCGCGAAGCGCAAGGCGACGATCGAACAGGCGCTGCGCGCGATGTCGCGCTGAATGCGGATACGTAGAAATTGCCTCGACGACTGAAAGACGACGCGCACTCGCGCCGGAGAACATATCGATGAACATCGTCCGAAGCGCCGCGTTCACCGCGGACCGTGCGTGGGGCGCGCTCGACATCGCGAACCTGGGCGGCATCACGGTTCGCCTGCACTGGACCGACCAGCCGTATCGATGGCACGTGAACGACGGCGAGGAAGTGTTCGCGGTGCTCGACGGTCGCGTCGAGATGCGTTATCGGGAAGCAGGCGTCGAGCACGCGACGCTGCTCGAAACGGGTGACGTGTTCCACGCGACGGCCGGCACCGAGCACGTCGCGCATCCGCTCGGCGAAGCACGCATCCTCGTGATCGAAACCGAAGGCAGCGTCTGACGGCCGTTGGCCGTGCGCCGAGGCCGCGCGGATGCCGAGCGCATCCGCGCGGCGGGTTTCATCCGGTGATCGTCCCGGTGGCCTGCGACGCGATCAGCTTCGGCTGCGGCGTGCACTGGCACTGGCACAGGTCGTGTTCGAGCGCGACGACCTTGCCCATCACGGTCATCGTCCGCTCGCCGCCGTCGGACACGATCACGCCGGGCGACTTGCAGGCGGCGCAGAACACCGACGCGCCGAGATAGGCGAGTTCGCGTCCGTCGAACGACGAATTGGCGATCCCGTCGAGCACGACACCGCCGTGGTCGGTCGTGTCGCCCTTCAGAATGAATTTGCGGCTCATGTGTCGGTTCTTCCCTCGGAAATGCCGTGCAGCGCGGCATCACGGCCGCACGCGGGCAATCGGAATCCGCCCATCGATCGCGGGCGTGCCGCGAGCATATCACCGCTCGCGGCCGCCGCTAGCCGATCGCCGCATTCGTCAGAACTTGTGCCGGACGCCGATCCGCGCCTCGAACTGGCGGTCGTTCGCGGACGCGCCGGGGCCGTTGATCGCGGCAACCGCCGCGTGCCCCGTCGAATCGGTGCCCGACGCGCCGCAGCCGATCGTCGAATGCACGTCGTTCAGCGCGGCGTTTTCGCTGTCGGTGCACGCCGACACCGTGTCTTGCGCGCCGAAGCGCTTCATGGAAATCGACTGGATTCGCGAGCGGATGGTCGCGATCGACGTGGAGGAGACGATTCCGGCCGTGTCGGTCGGCGTGCTCACGCGCCGCGATGCGCTGAACACGATTGCCTGCGACTACCTGATCCACTGCTTCGTCGAAGCCGTGCGCCGGCACGACCGCGCGACGCTGCTGTGGCGGTAGCGCCGCCGTTCAGACGAACAGCGCGACGCACAGCGCGGCCCCGCACAGATACGTGCCGAGCGCGCCGATGAAACGCACGGGATTCGGGTTGGCCATCGTCGGCCACGCGAGCAATCCGATGACCAGCAGGCAGCGGAACGCGGTTGCCGCGACGATCAGCGCGAGGATCGCGCGAGACGGATCGTGGGCGCCGAAATAGAGAAACAGCACCGCGAGGAACGGCGCGTATTCGGCCGTGTTGCCGTGCGCGCGCACGATCTTGTGCAACCCGTTCGTCGGGTCGGACGCACACCCGGACCCGATGGTGCATCGAAAGCGCGTGACGGACACGACGAACCCGAGCCCGAACAGCAGCAGCCCGAGGATGGCCGTGCACACGAGTGCGACGGGATGGATCGCCATGGGACTCCGGGCGGAAGCGGACATGCGCCGCACATCCGGCGATCGTACCCGCCGCCGGCGCGCGCGGCTATCGCGGAAACCCGTAGCGTCGCCGTGCGACGCCCCCCCTTTCACGAACGGGTTCCGGCCCGAATTGGAACGATGCCGCAGCGCACGAAATCCGTGCATCGTCCGTCGGCCCGGCCGCGCGGGCCTGCCCGCCGCCGCCCCTGCCACGCGGACGTCGCCGCGCGCAACGCGCAAACGTTCAAGCCGCAGCGGCGCGCACCATCTCGGCGCGGCGCCCGTTGCCGCGCATCACAGGCATGCACGTTGCGTCGACGCATCTCGGTAGTCGACGCCCTTGGCAGCCCGCTGCGGAGGACTACACTAATCCTTAATGGGGTGCGGCCGGAGCCCGCGCCTTCAGGGAGACGCCGCCATGAATCGGCCGCTGAATCGTATCCTGCCGCGCGTGACCGGTCCCGCATCGGTCTGGACGTGGGTCAAGTGGTCCCTGCTCGCCGCGCTGCTGATCGCGGTGGCGATCGTCGCGCGGCTCGTGCAGAGCGAGATCGAAACGTCCCGGCTGCAGGCGCACTACCTGTCCGATCTCACCCGCGACGTCGGCTACACGCTCGAGGCGGGCCCGAGCGATCGCATCCGCTTCCCCGCGAACGGCCCGTACGACCAGCGCCTCGGCTACGCGATGATTCCGGCGTTCCAGGAACGGCTGCTCGCGCGCGGCTTCGTCGTCGGCAAGCAGGCGCGCGATTCGCAGCGGATGCTGTCGATCGGCGATCGTGGGCTGTTCCTCCCGTTCGAGGAGAAGGACCAGGCGGGCCTGACGCTGTTCGACTCGACCGGCGCACCGCTGTTCGCGACCGTGTTCCCGCAGCGCGTCTATGCCGACTTCGACAGGGTGCCGCGCGTGATCGTCGATTCGCTGCTGTTCATCGAGGATCGCTACCTGCTCGACGCGAACGAGCCGAACCGCAACCCGGCGATCGACTGGGGGCGCTTCAGCCGCGCGCTCGCGGATCAGGCACTGCACGTCGTCAACCGCCACCAGGCGCGCCCGGGCGGCAGCACGCTCGCGACGCAGATCGAGAAGTTCCGCCATTCGCCCGAGGGCCGCACCGCGACGCCGCCCGAGAAGCTGCGGCAGATCGCGTCGGCGTCGGTGCGTGCCTACCTGAACGGCCCGCAGACGATGCTCGCGCGCCGCACCATCGTCGTGCGCTACCTGAATTCCGTCCCGCTCGCCGCGCGGCCGCACATCGGCGAGATCACCGGCATCGGCGACGGCCTCGCCGCGTGGTACGGCCGCGACTTCAACGACGTGAACCGCATCCTGTCCGCGCCGACGACGGGCGACAACGTCGACGAACAAGGCAAGGCGTTCCGCGAGGTGCTGTCGCTGATCATCGCGCAGCGCGCGCCGTCGTACTTCCTCAATCGCGGCTATCCGGCACTGGAACGGCTGACCGACAGCTACCTGAGGCTGCTGTCGAACGGCGGCGTGATCTCGCCGGCGCTGCGCGACGCCGCGCTTGCCGCGCAGATCGAACGCAGCGCGCCGCCGGCCGCCGTGCACGTGCAGTCGTTCGTGTCGCGCAAGGCCGTGACGTCCGCGCGCGCGTCGCTGCTGTCGGCGCTCGGCATCAGCGACCTGTACCAGCTCGACCAGTTCGACCTGCAGGCGACCAGCACGCTCGACAACGGCGTGCAGCAGGCCGTCGCCGAGCGGCTCGCACGGGCGTCGACGCGCGACGGCGCGCAGGCAGCCGGCCTGTACGGTTTCGAGATGCTCGCACCGAAGGACGACCCGTCGCACCTCACGTACAGCTTCACGCTGTACGAACACCGCAACGGCGCGAACCTGCTGCGCGTGCAGACCGACAGCGTGAACGAGCCGTTCGACGTCAATCGCGGCGGCCGCATCAACCTCGGCTCGACCGCGAAGCTGCGCACGCTGATCACCTACCTGCAGATCGTGTCCGACCTGCATGCGCGCTACGCGAACCTGTCGAACGCGGAGCTGGCCCGCGTGAAGCCCGACCCGATCGACGGGCTGTCGCACTGGGCGCTCGACTACCTGTCGCATACGCGCGACCGCTCGCTGCAGGCGATGCTCGACGCGGCCGTCGAACGCAAGTATTCGGCGAGCCCCGACGTGTTCTACACGGGCGGCGGCGCACAGGTGTTCTCGAACTTCGAAAAGTCGGACAACGGCCGCATCCTGACGCTGCACGCGGCCTTCGAGCACTCGGTCAACCTCGTGTTCGTGCGGCTGATGCGCGACATCGTCCACTACGAGACGCTGCAGGCGGCCGGCCCGTCGTCGTCGTGGCTCGGCGACCCCGAACAGCGCCGGCATTACCTGCAGCAGTTCGTCGACGGCGAAAGCCAGGTCTACGTGAAGCGCTACTACACGCGCTATGCGGGCAAGGCGCCCGACGACGCGCTCGCGCTGATGCTGAAGGACGTGCGCAAGTCGCCGCCGAAGATCGCGACGGTGCTGCGCAGCGTCGCGCCGAACGAATCGCTCGCGTGGTTCGACGCGCAGATGCGCGCGCAACTGAAGGGCACGCCAGCCGCGACGCTGTCCGACGACGATCTCGCCAGGCTCTACGCGAAGTACGCGATCGACCGCTTCAACCTCAACGATCGCGGTTATATCGCGAGCGTGCATCCGCTCGCGCTGTGGACGCTCAACTACCTGCGCGCCCACCCGGCGGCGCCGCTTGCCGATGTCCAGCGCGACAGCCGCGACGCGCGTTTCTACACGTACTCGTGGCTGTACAAGACGCGCTACCACGCGACCCAGGACCGCCGCATCCGTCGCATGGTCGAACTGCGCGCGTACGCGGAGATCACGAAGTCGTGGCGGGCACTCGGCTACCCGTTCGCGGAAGTCACGCCGTCGTACGCGGCCGCGATCGGCGCATCGGGCGACCAGCCCGACGCGCTCGCGAAACTGATCGGCCTGATCGCGAACGGCGGCCAGAAAGCGCCGACCGAGACGATCACGCGGCTCGACTTCGCGAAGGGCACGCCGTACGAAACGCGCTTCGTGCGCGCGGCCGCGCAGCCGCAACCGGTGCTGTCGCCCGAGATCGTCAACGTCGCGCACACGCTGCTGCGCGACGTCGTGCTCAACGGCACCGCGCGCCGCCTCGCGGGCGGCTTCACGCTGCCCGACGGCAAGACGCTCGACGTGTACGGCAAGACCGGGACAGGCGACCAGCGCTTCAACGTCTACGCGCGCGGCGCGCGGCTGATCGAGTCGCGCAAGGTGAACCGCAGCGGCACGTTCGTGTTCGTGCTCGGCGACCGGTTCTTCGGGGTCCTGACGGCGACCGCGCACGAACCGTACGCGGCACGCTACGACTTCACGAGCGCGATGGCCGTGCAGTTGCTGAAGTCGATGGCGCCGGCGCTCGCGCCGCTGATCGAACGCCCGGCCGGCACCGGCACGCGCACCGCGGGCGCCGCACCGCACGCGGCAGCGCCCGCGACGGGTGCCGCGGCCGCGCAACCGTCCTGACGGCAGTGCGTCCTGTCATGCGCCGATGCGCCGCTCAGTGCGAGCGGCCGTCGTAGTGCGTGACCGGCAGCGCGTCGAGATCGACGCCTTCGAGACAGCGCACGTTGATCGCGACCATCGCGGTGCCGTTCGGGTGGACGCCCTCGCCGAACGTGTGAATCCCGCAGCGCTTGCAGAAGCGGTGCTTGATCACGTGCTTGTTGAACATATAGGTGGCGAGATGCGCGTCGGGCGTGAGCAGCGTCATGTGATCGCGCGGCACGAACCACATCAGCGCACCCTTGCGCTGGCAGATCGAGCAGTTGCACGCCATCACGCCCTGCAGGTCGCCTTCCGCCTCGAACTTCACGTCTCCGCAATGACAGCTTCCGCGATAAAGCATGGTCGTCTCCCGGTGCGGCCCGTGCGCGTCGGCGGCGCCCCGGCGGGACACCGTTGGCCATGCCGATCCAGGCGGGTACAGTAGCGCGCAGATGCGCCGCACGCAATGTCCGGCGGCGCCCTTTCCGCCCCCTGTCCGAACCAAGGAAAACCGTCATGCTCGAAATGCGCCCCGGCTGCGAATGCTGCGACAAGGACCTGCCGCCCGATTCGGCGGATGCCCGCATCTGTACGTTCGAATGCACGTTTTGCGCGACCTGCGCCGACGACGTGCTGAAGGGCCGCTGCCCGAACTGCGGCGGCGACTTCGTCGTGCGCCCGCGGCGACCGGCGAGCCTGCTCGCGAAATACCCGGCGTCGACCGAGCGCATCCACAAGCCGGGCGGCTGCGCGAACGCCTGACCGCGCCGCGCCGCCATTTCGCGTCACGACATCTCGATCCGCGCGCGCGTCACCGCGAGCAGCGCCGCCATCGCGCGGCGCGCACCGTCCTCGTCGCGCACGCGGATTGCGTCGCTGACCGCCGTGTGCTCGGCGAGCGATGCGTTGTACACGTCCGCGCGGCGCGCATTCAGGTGCAGCTGCGCCTCGAGCGTGCGATCGATCAGCGTGCCGAGCGGCACCAGCAGCTCGTTGCCGCCGGCCTCGAGCACGCTCAGGTGAAAGCGCAGGTCGGCGCGCACCCATTCGTCGACATTGCGCGCGGCGGCCATCGCGCACGCCGCGCCGTCGATCGCATCGAACGTTTCCGGTGTATGCATGCGCGCGGCGAGCGCGGCCGCGTATGGCTCGACCATCTCGCGCATCTCCTGCAGCTTCAGCGCAAATGCGAGCGGCGGCGCGACGCGCGCATACCAGTCGAGCAGGTCGGCGTCGAGCAGGTTCCATACGCCGCGCGGCCGCACGCGCGTGCCGATCTTCGGCCGCGACTCGACGAGCCCCTTCGACGTGAGCGTGCGCAGCGCCTCGCGCATCACCGTGCGGCTCACGCCGTACATCTCCATCAGGTCGGGTTCCCTCGGCAGCAGCGACTCGGGCGGGTAGTCGCCGCGCAGGATCGCCGTGGCGAGCCGGAAGGCCGTCTGTCCATGCAGGTCGCGTCGAATGATCGTTCTCCGTTATGCCGGTACCCGGGTGGTCCGGCTGCCCACTATCTGCACAATAGTGATATTAATACTATTTTTTATCGGCCTGCGCTAGGATAACCGCGAAAGCACGCGACCGCGCGCGGCGCCCGACTGCCCGCGCCGGTCAATCCTGGAGCCACGCATCGTGAAAATCACCCGCCTCGAAACCTTCGTCGTCCCGCCGCGCTGGCTGTTCCTCAAGATCGAAACCGACGAGGGCATCGTCGGCTGGGGCGAGCCTGTCGTCGAAGGCCGCGCGCACACGGTCGAGGCCGCCGTGCAGGAGCTGGCCGACTACCTCGTCGGCCGCGACCCGCTGCTGATCGAGGATCACTGGCAGGTGATGTACCGCGCGGGCTTCTACCGCGGCGGCCCGATCATGATGAGCGCGATCGCGGGCGTCGACCAGGCGCTGTGGGACATCAAGGGCAAGCATCACGGCGTGCCGGTGCATGCGCTGCTCGGCGGCCAGGTGCGCGATCGCATCAAGGTGTATTCGTGGATCGGCGGCGACCGGCCGAGCGACGTCGCGAACAATGCGCGCGCGGTGGTCGAGCGCGGCTTCAAGGCCGTGAAGATGAACGGCTCCGAGGAGCTGCAGATCGTCGACACCTACGACAAGGTCGAGCAGGTGATCGCGAACGTCGCGGCCGTGCGCGACGCGGTCGGCCCGCACGTCGGAATCGGCGTCGACTTCCATGGCCGCGTGCACAAGCCGATGGCCAAGGTGCTCGCGAAGGAGCTCGACCCGTACAAGCTGATGTTCATCGAGGAGCCGGTGCTGTCGGAGAACGCCGAGGCACTGCGCGACATCGTCAACCAGACCAACACGCCGATCGCGCTCGGCGAGCGGCTCTACTCGCGCTGGGACTTCAAGCACATCCTCGCAGGCGGCTACGTCGACATCATCCAGCCCGACGCGTCGCACGCGGGCGGCATCACCGAGTGCCGCAAGATCGCGACGCTCGCGGAGAGCTACGACGTCGCGCTCGCGCTGCACTGCCCGCTCGGCCCGATCGCGCTCGCCGCGTGCCTGCAGCTCGACGCGGTCAGCTACAACGCGTTCATCCAGGAGCAGAGCCTCGGCATCCACTACAACCAGGGCAACGACCTGCTCGACTACCTGCGCAATCCCGAGGTGTTCCACTACGAGGACGGCTTCGTCGCGATCCCGCAGGGCCCGGGGCTCGGCATCGACGTGAACGAGGAGAAGGTGCGCGAGATGGCGAAGACGGGCCACCGCTGGCGCAACCCGGTATGGCGACACGCGGACGGCAGCGTCGCCGAGTGGTGAGCGCGATGCGCGGCGTGCGCGCTGAGTCGCGCTGAGTCGCGCTGAGTCGCGCTGAGTCGCGCTGAGTCGCGCTGAGTCGCGGCAAGTATCGATACGAGAACGGCTGCCCGACAGGCAGCCGTTTTTGCATGCCCGGCGCGGCGCCGCGCACATGGCGAATGCACGTGGCGGATGCGCGTCGGCGGCCTTGCGTCGCGCCGCGCGCAACCGGCCGTCAGCCGAGCGCCGCGAACCCCGGCACGCTGAACGACAGCACCGCGGCCGCGACGAACACGCCGATCATCGTCAGCGCCTCGAGATGCAGGATGTTGCGGAACGTGTGCGCATCCTCGGTCGACGCGGTGCGGCGCAGGCGCGGCAGCGCCGAGAAACGGTTCAGGCCGCCGAGCACGAGCGCGAGCGCGACGAGCAGCAGCTTCAGCAGCAACACGCGCCCCCACGTGCTGCCGTCGAGCGGCGCAAGCGAGCCGCCGAGCCCGCGGATCGCATTGAGCGCGCCGGTGCCGAGCACGAACACGACCGCGACGATCGACGTACGCGACAGGTGCTGGCCGATGCGGATCAGCGCGCCGCGCGCAACCGACGACCCGAGCGCCGGCAGCACCGCGAGCCCGCCCGCGAGCACGAGGCCGCCCCACACGGCGGTCGCGAGCAGGTGCAGCGTCTGCACGCCGACCGCCGCGGACAGCGCGCCCGTATCGGCCGCATGGCCGAGCGAGGCCTTGCCGGCCGCGACCACGATCACCGCGAGCCACAGCACCGCGTGCGCGGCCGGACCTTCCGGCTTCGCCAGCGCGACGATCGCGAGCACCACGGCGCCGGCGAACGCGACGCTCCATGCGAAGCCCGTATGGGTCTGCGTCAGCATCACGGGAATCGCGGCGAACGCGCCGCCGAGCCCCGCGCCGCTCATCGTCGCGGCCTCGTAGACGAGCCAGCCGAGATCCGCGAGCACCAGCGCCAGCGCCGCCGCAACCAGCGAATGTTGCGCGCGCAGCCACGCGGGATGGGACGGCGCGACGACCGGGCGTGCACCGTCCTTGCCGAGCCATGCCTTGAGCAGCGCCGAGCCGACCGCCATCGCGAACGCGCCGTCCATCAGCGCCGCGAGCGCGACCTGACCGATCCACAAGCTGTCGAACTTCATCGCGCACACCCTCCCGAAAGCGGCAGGCCGACGAAGCGGCAACGGGACGGACAGCGTGAGGAAGGCAACGGCACGGTAGAAAACGTCATCGATGAATCCGGAAACGGGAGAAATGACTGGACCTGCGGCGGAGGCGGCGCCGCGCGACCCGCGAGTGTACGGTCTTCGATGGTGAAAACGCACGCCGGTTCACACAGGTGCGGCGCAATGCGCGTCAAATTGTCGCAAGTCGCAAACGGACAGGAACCGATGTCCTTTTGCCAAATAGCCGTCATTACCCATCGATGATAGAATGCCGCGTCGCAGCAGCCCGGCTGCCTTGCCGTCATGCGCCGAGCCGATCGTAGCCCGGACAGGTCCCCGTCGAATAAACATGGAGTCTCGTGTGTCTTCAAGACGCCTCTTCCGTCCGCTGCTCGCCGTTCTGATGTTCGGCGGCGCGGGCCTTATGAGCGCTGCCCAAGCGCAGACCAAGCCCACGGAGCAAGCGCACGCCCAGCAGGCGCCGCTCAAGGCACCCGATACCATGGCCGAGCGCGTGCGCGGCTGTACGGCCTGCCATGGCGTCCATGGCCAGGGTACGGACAACGACTACTTCCCGCGTCTTGCCGGCAAGCCGGCCGAGTACCTGTACAACCAGCTCGTCAACTTCCGTGACGGCCGGCGCAAGTACCCGCCGATGAACTACCTGCTGACGTACCTGAACGACGACTACCTGCGCGAGATGGCCGAGCACTTCTCGGCCGAACGCCCGCCGTACCCGACGCCGGCGAAGCCGACGCTGCCGGCCGCGACGCTCGCGCGCGGCAAGCAGCTCGTCACGCAAGGCGACCCGTCCCGCAAGCTGCCGGCCTGCGTGGCCTGCCACGGCGCGACGCTCACCGGCATGCAGCCGGCGATCCCGGGCCTGGTCGGCCTGCACGCCGACTACCTGAGCGCGCAGATCGGTGCATGGCGCTCGGGCAACCGCCACGCGAAGGCGCCCGATTGCATGCATGAAGTCGCTTCGAAGCTTTCCGACGAAGACGTGACGGCCGTGACCGCATGGCTCGCCGCGCAACCGGCGCCCGCCAACCCCGTGCCGGCTCCGGCGCGTTCGATGAAGACTCCGCTCGCCTGCGGCAGCGAACCGCAATAAGGCAAGGGAGACAGACACAATGAAACGCAAGTCCCTGTTTGCACTCTCGGCTGTCGCGATCGTCGCGGCCGCCGCCCTCGTGCCGGTCCTGTGGCCGGGCAACGACACGCTGCACGGCGCTGCCGCCGTCGCGGCCACGCCGGCCGACCAGGCTGCGCTGATCAAGAAGGGCGAGTACCTCGCGCGCGTCGGCGACTGTATCGCGTGCCACACCGTGCGCGGCGGCAAGTCGTTCGCGGGCGGCCTGCCGATGGCGACGCCGTTCGGCACGATGTACACGCCGAACATCACGCCGGACGACAAGGACGGTATCGGCAAGTGGACGTCGGACGACTTCTACCGCGCGATGCACACCGGCCGTTCGAAGGACGGCAGCCTGCTCTACCCGGGCTTCCCGTTCGCGAGCTACACGAAGGTCACGCGCGCGGATTCCGACGCGATCTACGCGTACCTGCGTTCGGTCGCGCCGGTGTCGGTGCCGAGCCGTCCGCACGAACTGAAGTTCCCGTTCAACAACCGCAACCTGCTGATCGGCTGGCGCACGCTGTTCTTCAAGGAAGGCGAGTACAAGCCGGATCCGACCAAGTCGGTCGAATGGAACCGCGGTGCGTACCTCGTCGAGGGCCTCGGCCACTGCTCGATGTGCCACACGTCGATCAACATGATGGGCGGCCCGGTGAGCTCGGCAGCCTTCGCGGGCGGCCTGATCCCGCTGCAGAACTGGTATGCGCCGTCGCTGACGAACGACAAGGAACTCGGCCTCGGCGACTGGCACGTGCAGGAGCTGTCCGACCTGCTGCAAGCCGGCGTGTCGAACAAGGGCGCGGTGTTCGGCCCGATGGCCGACGTCGTGCACAACAGCCTGCAGTACATGAGCGACGAAGATACGCGCGCGATGTCGACGTACCTGAAGTCGATCCCGCAGAAGGCTGAAGCGCCGAAGAACATGCAGTACGAACCGTCGAAGCAGTTCGGCAACGCGCTGTTCGACCAGGGCAAGAAGATCTACGCGGACAACTGCGCGACCTGCCACGCCGAAACCGGCGCGGGCAAGCCGCCGGCCTATCCGCCGCTCGCGGGCAACCACTCGATCGTGATGGAATCGGCGGTCAACCCGATCCGCATGGTGCTCAACGGTGGCTATCCGCCGAGCACGTTCAAGAATCCGCGTCCGTACGGGATGCCGCCGTTCGCACAGTCGCTGTCGAACCAGGAGGTTGCGGCGGTCGTCACGTATATCCGGATGTCGTGGGGCAACAACGGTACGCCGATCTCACCGCAACAGGTGAGCGACCTGCGTTCCGCGCCGCTCGACTAAGAAGCGGCTGACAAACACGGGGCGCGGCTGCGGGAAACCGCGGCCGCGCCCTTTTGCATTTTGCAATTTGCGATGTCACCTCCCGCGCGGGCCGCGCGAGACGTCGCCGATCATAAAACTGAAGAGTGGTATCTATGTCTTTCGAATCTCTCGGCCTGGCCGAACCGCTCGTCAAGGCGGTCAACGAGCTCGGCTATACGTCGCCGACTCCCATCCAGCAGCAGGCGATCCCTGCCGTCCTCGGCGGCGGCGACCTGCTCGCCGGTGCGCAGACGGGCACCGGCAAGACGGCAGGCTTCACGCTGCCGATCCTGCAGCGCCTGCACACGTTCTACGCCGAGCATCGCGGCGCGAAGCGCGCGGTGCGCGCGCTGATCCTCACGCCGACGCGCGAACTCGCCGCCCAGGTCGAGGAAAGCGTCCGTGCCTACAGCAAGTACCTGAAGCTGCGCTCGACCGTGATGTTCGGCGGCGTCAGCATCAATCCGCAGATCGACGCGCTCAAGCGCGGTGTCGACATCGTCGTCGCGACGCCGGGCCGCCTGCTCGATCACATGCAGCAGAAGACGATCGACCTGTCGGACCTCGACATCCTCGTGCTCGACGAAGCCGACCGGATGCTCGACATGGGCTTCATCCACGACATCAAGCGCGTGCTCGCGAAGCTGCCGCCGCAGCGCCAGAACCTGCTGTTCTCGGCCACGTTCTCCGACGAGATCAAGGCGCTCGCCGACAGCCTGCTCGATTCGCCCGCGCTGATCGAGGTCGCACGCCGCAACACGACCGCCGAGAGCGTCGCGCAGAAGATCCACCCGGTCGACCGCGACCGCAAGCGCGAACTGCTCACGCACCTGATCCGCGAACACAACTGGTTCCAGGTGCTCGTGTTCACGCGCACGAAGCACGGCGCGAACCGGCTTGCCGAGCAGCTGACGAAGGACGGCATCAGCGCGATGGCGATCCACGGCAACAAGAGCCAGTCGGCCCGCACGCGCGCGCTGGCGGAGTTCAAGAACAGCACGCTGCAGGTGCTCGTCGCGACCGATATCGCCGCGCGCGGGATCGACATCGACCAGTTGCCGCACGTCGTCAACTTCGACCTGCCGAACGTGCCGGAAGACTACGTGCACCGGATCGGCCGCACGGGCCGCGCGGGCGCGACCGGCGAAGCCGTGTCGCTCGTGTGCGTCGACGAAAAGCAGCTGCTGCGCGACATCGAGCGGCTGATCAAGCGCGAGATTCCGCAGGAAGTGATCGCGGGCTTCGAACCCGATCCGAACGCGAAGCCGGAGCCGATCCAGCAGCGCCGCGGGCAACAGCAGCCGCGCGGCGGTGGCGGCGGTGGCGGCAATCGCCAGCCGCGTGCGGGCGGCTCAGGCCAGCCGGCCGCGAAACGCGACGGCAACGCACAGCCGAAAGCATCGCAGCAGAAGGCCGCGAAGCCGCGCACGCAAGGCGGCGCCGGCGGCAGCGGCGGACGCCCGGCGGGCGGCGGCAATGGCGCACGCCCCGCGAACGGCAACGCTGCGCACCCGAACCGCAACCGTTCGTCGCGCAGCGGCCAGCGCGGTCACTGAAGCCGCGCGGCCGCGCGCCGCAGGTGCTCGACCTGGCGTTGCCAGCGCTCGAGCACCGCGGCGCGCTCCCCTTCCAGCGTGAACGTGACGCCTGTCGCGAGACGCGCATAGCCGACCCGCTGCGCATCGCCGTGCGCGATCGTCGCAGCGAATCCGGCCAGCCCGCCGAAGTCCCCTTCGAGCGGCTCCATCGTCAATTGCGCCTGAAAGAACGCGCCGTCCGCGACGAGCGTCAGCGCGGCCGCGCGCCGTTGCGCGATCGCGCGCGCCGCACGCGATTGCGGCCAGAGCGCAAGCAGCAGCGTGCGCGCATCGTGTGCATAGATCTCGCCGACGCCGAGCAGCGTCGTGCGCAACTGGCCGTCGTCGGTCGCGACGATCAGCGATGCGGCGAGGTCGGCATGACGCTCGAGCGCCGTGCCGTCGAACAGCGAGACGACGGCCGGCGGCCACGCATCGAACGTCCATTGTTCGAGCGCGTGGCGATGGGTATCGGTCATGATGGCGTGGCCCCGGTGAAAAGCGGATGAACAAGCCGCAGCATACGCGCGACGGGCCGCGCCGCGGCGATCAGCGCAGGAACACGTGCCGCGTGATCTTCGTGAGCGGATAGTGGACGCCCGGCTGGATCTTCGCGGGCAGGTCGAGCGGCTTGAGCAGCATCTTCACGCACATGTCGGCCGACAGGTTGCGCCGCACCAGCTTGCTGATGCGCGCGGCGCGCTCGCGGTTGTACTGGCTGTCGCCGACGCGATCCGGATAGCGGACCGCGAACACGTGGCGCAGCGCGATCTCGGAATCCTC
Organism: Burkholderia cepacia ATCC 25416; assembly: GCF_001411495.1. Lineage (NCBI taxonomy): Bacteria > Pseudomonadati > Pseudomonadota > Betaproteobacteria > Burkholderiales > Burkholderiaceae > Burkholderia > Burkholderia cepacia. The sequence goes on from NZ_CP012981.1 coordinate 268,270, forward strand.
GTTCTTGATTTCCATCACGCGGCGCGCGAGCGCGCCGAGCACCGCGAGCCGGCCGTTGCCTTCGAGCTGGTTGTACTTCTTGAAGAACTTGAAGAAGTGCTTGTAGTGACGCACTTCGTCCGTGCGGATGTTGTCGGTGATTTCCTTCAGCACGGGCTCGTCCGAGCATTCGTTGATCGCGCGATAGAGCGTGGCCGTGCCCGTCTCGACGACGCAGCGCGCGACCATCTCGAGCGCGCGGGTCTTCTCGAATGCCTCGACCTTGCAGGTCAGCGAATACTCGGCGAAGAAATTCGCGAACGCGGTATCCCAGTCGAACTCCGGCCACACGTGCGCGATGTACGCCTTCAGCGCGCGCCCGTGCTGCAATTCTTCGTGCTCCCATGCATTGTTGAGCCATGCGGAGACTTCCGGATCGTCGTTGAAGAACTGGCTCAGATTGCTCGTGTAGAGATCCGAACCGCTTTCGATGAACGACGACGCGCACAGCAGCAGCAACAGATCCTCGTTCGCGGCGGCACGCTGACGATCGATCCGGTTCAGGTCGATGTCCTCGATGCGCCACGGCATCACATGCGTCGTTTTGGTGTCCATGGTGGTGCGCTCCCAGTCGTCGCACGGGCGCCGGCCCATGCCTTCGGCACAGGCGCCGACCGACCCGCAGGCGGCGTTTTACTTGCGTTTATAGTGGATTGGTCCGGCCGAACCATGCTGGCATCTTAGCCGGACTTTGACGTTCGTGCTCCAGAGCACTGACCATACCTGACAAGCGCAGTTCCACGACATCTGTTGCCGTTCGTTAGACGAGTCCTTCAAACCGCTTGCGCCCGCTCGACGATACGGGCCGCGACAAACGAAACGGGCGGCCGTCCGGCCGCCCGTGAAGCGCTGGAAATGCCGGTGAAAGCCGGCCGCAATCCGTCAGAAACCTGCCGCCAGGCCGTCGCGCCGGCTGTCGCTCGCGGCCACGTAGCCGCGCTCGCGATCGTCGCGGTCGAGACGCCAGATGAACTGCCCGGAACCGAAATCCATGTAAGGATCGTCGATCGACTTGATCGTATGGCCGCGCGCGGCCAGCGCATCGACGGTCGCGCGATTCATCGTGGCCTCGACGTCGAGCGTGAAGTCGCGGTTGACCTTCCAGCGCGGCGCATCGCAGGCGGCCTGCGGTTGCTGCCCGTAGCCGAGCATCCGCACGACGGTCTGCAGGTGCCCCTGCGGCTGCATGTCGCCGCCCATCACGCCGAAGCTCATCACGGCTTGCGTGCGGCCGTCGGCCTCCTCGGTGACGAACGCCGGGATGATCGTGTGGAACGGCCGCTTGCCGCCCGCGACGACGTTCGGCGACGCCGGGTCCATCGAGAAGCCGTGCCCGCGATTCTGCAGCGCGATGCCGGTGCCGGGCACGACGAGCCCCGAACCGAAGCCCATGTAGTTCGACTGGATGAAGCTCACCATCATCCCGCGTTCGTCGGCCGCCGACAGGTAGATCGTGCCGCCCGAATGCGGCCGGCCGGCGCCGAAGTGCGTCGCGCGCGCGGGATCGATCAGCTTCGCGCGTTCGGCGAGATACGCGTCGTCGAGCATCTGTTCGGGCGTGACCTCCATCGCGCGCGGATCGGCGACGTAGCGATAGACATCCGCGAACGCGAGCTTCATCGCCTCGATCTGCAGATGCTGCGAGTCGACCGAATCGACCGGCCATTCCGTCACGCCCGCGTGCTCGGCGATCCCGAGCGCGATCAGCGCGGCGATGCCCTGCCCGTTCGGCGGAATCTCGTGGATCGTGTGACGGCCGAAGCGCTTGCCGATCGGCTCGACCCATTCCGGCCGGTACGCTTGCAGGTCGGCCGCGGTCAGCGCGCCGCCGCCTTCGCGCGAGAACGCGGCGATGCGCTCGGCGAGCGCGCCCTCGTAGAACGCGCGGGCCCCCTCCTTCGCGAGCGTGCGCAGCGTCTGCGCGTGACCGGGCAGGCACACGCGCTCGCCGACGAGCGGCGCGCGGCCGCGCGGCATGAAGGTCTCCGCGAAGCCCGGCAGCCCCTGCAGCTCGGGCACGGCGGCCGCCCACTTGTGCGCGACGATCGGCGGCACCGCATAACCGCGCTCCGCGATCTCGATCGCCGGTTCGAGCAGGTCCGCGAACGGCAGCGAACCGAACTTCGCATGCAGCGCTTCCCAGCCCGCGATCACGCCCGGTACGGTGACGGTGTCCCAGCCGCGCGTCGGCTTGTTCGCGATGCCGTTCGCCGCCTCGCCGTGGCGCTGGCGGAAATAGTCGACGTTCCACGCAGCCGGCGCGACGCCCGACGCGTTCAGCCCGGACAGCCGCTCGCCGTCCCACACGAGCGCGAACGCGTCGCCGCCGAGCCCGCACGACACGGGCTCGACGACCGTGATCGCAGCCGCGGCGGCCAGCGCCGCGTCGACCGCGTTGCCGCCCTTCCACAGCATCCGGAGCCCGGCCTGCGCGGCGAGCGGGTGCGACGTCGACACGACGTTGCGCGCGAACACCGGAATGCGGGTCGTCGGATACGGGTTGTGCCAGTTGAAGCCAGTCATCGGTTCCACCTCGTCGAAAGCTGAATGAAGCGCCGGGCGCGCACCCGCGCGCGGGCAGTCCGCCATTGCAGCGCGATCAGCGCAATCGCACAAATTCATTTGTCACATGAATCAATGCAATTTCCGCATGAATTGCAGGCGCCCCTGCCGGCCATACCGGCCTAACGGCGTTGCCGCCCTTACAATACCCGCTCCGTCTCACGACACGACCACCGAGCCATGACCCGAGATCCCCGCCTCACCCTCAACGCGCGCCAGCAGGAACTGCTCGAATGGGTGCAGCGCGACGGCTTCGTGACCGTCGACGATCTCGCCGCGCACTTCGCGGTGACGCCGCAGACGATCCGCCGCGACGTGAACTGGCTCGCCGACCTGAACCTGCTGCGCCGCTATCACGGCGGCGCGAGCCTGCCGACCAGCTCGGAGAACGTGTCGTATACGGCGCGCCAGCGGATGTTCCATGACGAGAAGCGGCGCATCGCGGCGCTCGCGGCGTCGCACATTCCCGACCAGGCGTCGCTGTTCATCAACCTCGGCACGACCACCGAGGAAGTCGCACGCGCGCTGAACCGCCACCACGGGCTGCACGTGATCACGAACAACCTGAACGTCGCGTCGATGATGAGCGGCTACCCCGACTGCGAGGTGCTGATCACGGGCGGGATCGTGCGGCCGTGGGACAAGGGGATTGTCGGCGAGCTCGCGATCGACTTCATCCGCCAGTTCAAGGTCGACTACGCGATCATCGGCACGTCGGCGATCGAGGCCGACGGCACGCTGCGCGACTTCGACACGCGCGAGGTGCGTGTGGCCGAGGCGATCATGCAGCATGCGCGCACGGTCTACCTCGTCGCCGACCATTCGAAGGTCGGCCGCCCGGCGCTGGTGCGCCAGGGCCACCTGAGCCAGGTGCACGCACTCTTCACCGACAAGCCGCTGCCGCCGGAGATGGCCGACGCGGTGGCGACCGCCGGCACGCAGGTGTACGTCGCGGAGTGACGGCCGCGATGCTGCACCGCACCCGAAACTTCAAGTGAAATCAAGAAGTTGGCGCTGCGAGCAAACCGCTTGCGCGGGGCCCGGCTGTCAAACGGAAAATTAACGGGGCACGATTTGTGGTTGCCCGCATGCTCGACTAGACTCCAGTTCCCCGGCCCGTCCGACCGTTCCGCCTGTGCCAGGGCGCGGACGAATGGCATGGCCGGCGAATGCAGCTTTTCCCCCCAAACCATACCCCGCTGGGTATCGCGCGTCGGCAGGTGCGCCGGCCGCGCGGGCTGACTGGTCGCCATGGAGAGAACGATGCTGAGTCCGCATGAATTCGCCACGCTATTGCTTGTGAAGGACGCTCCCGATCAAACCTCGATGGATCGGGACGAAATCGACGCACTGCTCGAACAGCAGCTCGTCCGCCTGGAAGGGCTCGGATCGGGGCGCAAATACTGCGTGACCGAAACCGGCGACGCCGCGCTGCGATCCATCAAATACCGCTATTCGTAAAACCACACCGTTGCCGACCTGACCGCGCGGCCCGGAATCCGGGCCGCGCGGCCGTTCCTGCTTCCCCGCCTCGTCGCCCTCAGCTGCGTCAGCCGCCGCGCAGCGTCGGATCGACCGCCGCCCGCCAGCTGATGGCCTGCGCGCGCGCGCCGTTGAAATACGCGATCCAGCCGGCACGCGCCGCCGCGTCGGGCGCCGCGTAGTGCGTCGAAAGTTCGTTTACGAACGCACAATAGTTCGCTTCGGTCAGCCCGCGATACCGTTTCGCCACATACGCGTCGTACAGCGTCGAATAGACCGGCTGCGCGTCCGCGCCCCAGTCGCGCGCCGCGCCGCCGCACGACGTCTGCAGGTCGACGAACGACGGCGTGCGCCAGTTGCCGACGAGCGGCGGCATACCGGCACTGCACCCCGCCAGAAGGACGGCGCACACGCCGGCCCACATCCCAATACGCATGATTCACCTCGCGAAACGGTCGATTCCGCCAGTATCGTCCGGGATCGCACGGCGCGCTACTGGCCCCGCTTTATCGAACTTTACTTTTTCGATTTCGTTCGTTAAATTTCGAATTCGAACATTTTCTGTTCAACCATTTCCCTCAGACGATAAGGACAGCAGGTGACCCAACCGAATCGCTACGATCTGCTCGTCGTCGGCGGCGGCATCAACGGCGCGGGCATCGCGCGCGATGCGGCCGGCCGCGGCCTGTCGGTCCTGCTCTGCGAGCAGGACGATCTCGCGTCGCACACGTCGTCGTGCAGCACGAAGCTGATTCACGGCGGCCTGCGCTACCTCGAGTACAACGAGTTCGGGCTCGTGCGCAAGGCGCTGCAGGAGCGCGAGACGCTGCTGCGCGCGGCGCCGCACATCATGGGGCCGCTGCGTTTCGTGATGCCGCACATGCCGAACCTGCGTCCGGCCTGGCTGATCCGTCTCGGCCTGTTCCTCTACGATCACCTCGCGAAACGCGAACTGCTGCCCGGCTCGCGCGGCATCGACATGCGCCGCCATGCGGCCGGCGCGCCGCTGATCGATTCGATCAAGCGCGGTTTCGTCTATTCGGACGGCTGGGTCGACGACGCGCGCCTCGTCGTCCTGAACGCGCTGGACGCGAAGGAGCGCGGCGCCGAGATCCTGACGCGCACGAAGCTGGTATCCGCCGAACGTCGCGGCGACGAATGGGAAGCGCGGCTGCAGAACGCCGACGGTTCGATCCGCGTCGTGCATGCGCGCGCGATCGCGAACGCGGCCGGCCCGTGGGTCGGCGAACTGCTGCACGGCGCGCTCGGCCGCGGCGCGCATCACAGCGTGCGGCTCGTGAAGGGCAGCCACATCGTCACGCGCCGCCTGTTCGATCACGATCACGCGTACATCTTCCAGAACCCGGACAAGCGGATCATCTTCGCGATTCCGTACGAACACGATTTCACGCTGATCGGCACGACCGACGTCGAATACACGAGCGATCCCGCGAAGGTCGCGATCGATCGCGACGAGACGCAGTACCTGTGCGATTCGATCAACCGCTACTTCAAGCGCAAGATCTCGCCGGCCGACGTGCACTGGACCTACTCGGGCGTGCGCCCGCTGCTGGAAGACGAGAACGCCGCGAACGCATCGGCCGTCACGCGCGACTACCGCCTCGAAATGGACGAAGGCGCGGGTGCGCCGCTGCTGTCGGTGTTCGGCGGCAAGATCACGACGTTCCGCAAGCTCGCGGAAGAAGCCGGCGACATGCTGAGCCGCGCGCTCGGCCGCGACGCGAAGACCTGGACGGCCGGCGTCGCGCTGCCGGGCGGCGACATCGCGAACGCGAAGTTCGACGTGTTCGCCGCCGCGTTCGCGAAACGCCACCCGTGGCTGCCCGCCGCGCTCGCCCGCCGCTATGCGCGTGCATACGGCACGCGCGCGGAGCGCGTGATCGACGGCGCGAAGTCGCTCGCCGATCTCGGCACCGAAATCGCCCCGGGCATCCACGACGCCGAGCTGCGCTACCTGCGCGACACCGAATGGGCGACCTGCGCGCAGGACGTGCTGTGGCGCCGCTCGAAGCTCGGCCTGCACGTCGCGCCGGGCACGCTCGACGCGGTGACGGCCGCGGTCGACGCGTGGTTCGCCGCCGCGCACGCGCCGCAGGCCTGACCCGAATGCAGTAGCAGTTGCCGTACCGACGTTGACTCACCGACGCGCCGCCCCACATGCGGCGCGCATCACAACTAAGCCAAATCCACGGATGGAGATGAGAGACATGCAGGATCAGTACATCCTCGCGCTTGACCAGGGCACCACGAGTTCCCGCGCGATGCTGTTCGATCGCCAGGGCAATATCGTATCGATCGCCCAGAAGGAATTCGAGCAGATCTACCCGCAACCCGGCTGGGTCGAGCACGACCCGCAGGAAATCTGGTCGACGCAAGCCGGCGTCGCCGCCGAAGCCGTCACGCGCACGGGCCTGAACGGCACGTCGATCGCCGCGATCGGCATCACCAACCAGCGCGAAACCACGATCGTCTGGGATCGCGAGACCGGCCAGCCCGTCTACAACGCGATCGTCTGGCAGGATCGCCGCACGGCCGACTTCTGCGATTCGCTGAAAGCACAGGGCCTCGAGGCGAAGGTGCGCGCGAAGACCGGCCTGCCGATCGACTCGTACTTCTCCGGGACCAAGATCCGCTGGATCCTCGACAACGTGCCGGGCGCACGCGAGAAGGCCAGGCAGGGCAAGCTCGCGTTCGGTACCGTCGACAGCTGGCTCGTGTGGAACTTCACGAAGCATGAACTGCACGTGACCGACGTGACGAACGCGTCGCGCACGATGCTGTTCAACATCCACACGCGCGAGTGGGACAGCGAACTGCTCGAGCTGCTCGACATCCCGCGCAGCATGCTGCCGGACGTGAAGGCATCGTCGGAAATCTACGGTCACACGAAGACCACCGTGTTCGCGTCGAAGATCCCGCTCGCGGGCATCGCGGGCGACCAGCAGGCGGCGCTGTTCGGCCAGATGTGCACGCAGTCCGGCATGGTGAAGAACACCTACGGCACCGGCTGCTTCCTGATGATGAACACCGGCGACAAGCCGATCGAATCGAAGAACAACCTCGTCACGACGATCGCCTGGCAGATCGGCGACAACGTGCAGTACGCGCTGGAAGGCAGCATCTTCATCGCGGGCGCGGTGGTGCAGTGGCTGCGCGACGGCGTCGGCATCATCAAGTCGGCCGCCGAAATCGAGGCGCTCGCCGCGAGCGTGCCGCACACCGACGGCGTCTACCTGGTGCCCGCGTTCGCCGGCCTCGGCGCGCCGCACTGGAACGCACGGGCGCGCGGCTCGGTGTTCGGCGTCACGCGCGGCACGACCTCCGCGCACCTCGCACGGGCGGCGCTCGATTCGATCGCGTACCAGTCGCTCGACGTGCTGGCCGCGATGGAAGCCGATTCGGGCATCAGCATCGGCGAGCTGCGCGTCGACGGCGGCGCGAGCGCGAACGACCTGCTGATGCAGTTCCAGGCCGACCTGCTCGGCGTCGACGCGGTGCGTCCGCAGATCACCGAGACGACCGCGCTCGGCGCGGCCTACCTCGCGGGCCTCGCGATCGGCTACTGGAAGAACCTCGACGAAGTGCGCAGCCAGTGGCAGCTCGATCGCCGCTTCTCGCCGTCGATGCCGAAGGAGCAGGTCGAAAGCTGCATGGCCGGCTGGCAGCGCGCGGTACGCGCCGCGAAGGCGTGGGCCGACGATACCCAGTAATCGTCAGCCATCCGGACGAAATACAACAACACCGGCGGACCGCGCTCGCGCGCGAGTCCGCGATGACATACGAGAGACAACCATGTCACCTTATATTGCAGAGTTCATCGGCACAGCGATCCTCGTGCTGCTCGGCAACGGCGCGGTCGCAAACGTGCTGCTTGCAAAGACCAAGGGCAAAGGCGCGGACCTGATCGTGATCGTGATGGGCTGGGCGATGGCTGTATTCGTCGCCGTCTACGTGACCGCGTCGTTCAGCGGCGCGCACCTGAACCCGATCGTCACCATCAGTCTCGCGCTCGCGGGCAAGTTCGCGTGGTCGAAAGTCGGCGGCTACATCCTCGCGCAGATGCTCGGCGGGATGGCGGGCGCCCTGCTCGTGTGGCTCGCGTATCGCCAGCACTTCGCGAAGGAAGCCGATGCGGACCTGAAGCTCGCGGTGTTCTGCACGGCGCCCGCGATCCGCAGCGTCACGCACAACGTGCTGACCGAAGCGATCTGCACGTTCGTGCTGATCCTCGGCGTGCTGTACCTCGCGTCGCCGCAGGTCGGCCTCGGCGCGCTCGACGCGCTGCCCGTCGGCCTGCTCGTGCTCGGCATCGGCATTTCGCTCGGCGGCCCGACCGGCTATGCGATGAGCCCGGCGCGCGACCTGTCGCCGCGCATCATGCACGCGCTGCTGCCGATCCCCGGCAAGCGCGACAGCGACTGGCGCTATGCGTGGGTGCCCGTCGTCGGCCCGCTGCTGGGCGGCGCCGCGGCGGCCGGCCTGTACCTGCACCTGCACGCGATGGCCTGATCTCGGCCTGACCGAAGCGCGCGGCCGCCACCGCCGCGCGCTTCATGCTCCTTTCTTCGCGCCGCCTCCGCCACGTTCGCGCTGGCGGTCGCCCCCGGCCGACACCGGCGACTTCCGCCTCACGCCCGCATCCGCCGCGCCCCCCGGGTTCACGTCGATCCCGCGTTCGACCAGCATGCCCGCCACGCGCATTTCCTCGACGAACACCACCGCGCGGCCGAATCCGCGCACGGCATCGGGAAAACTTGCCGAAGCGTCGCGCGGCACGCGCGTGAAAGCACGTATGATGGCGAATTGATCTGCGTCGCCGACATTCCGCTTCTTCACCACCATGCTCGATCACCTCATCTGCGACTGCGACGGCGTGCTCGTCGACAGCGAAGTCATCGCCGACCGCGTGCTGCTCGAAACGCTGTCCTCCACGTTCCCGAACATCGATTTCGAAGCCGCCGCGAAGTCGGCGTTCGGCCAGCAGACGTCGCGCTTCCTGGCCGGGATCGAATCCCGCTTCGGGATCGAGATGCCCGCCAACTTCATCGAAACGATCGAGCACAACATCGAGAGCGCGCTGGCGCAATCGCTCGCGCCGATCACCGGCGTACGCGACGCGCTGCTGCAGGTGAGCCTGCCGGCGGCCGTCGTGTCGAACAGCCGGCTCGCGCGCGTGCGCAGTTCGCTGAAGCGCGCATCGCTCACCGAGATCTTCGGCGATCGCGTGTTCAGCTCAGAGCAGGTGGCGCGGCCGAAGCCCTACCCCGACGTCTACCTGCATGCGGCGCAAACGCTCGGCGTCGCGCCGGCGCGCTGCATCGTCGTCGAAGACAGCGTGTCCGGGCTGAATGCCGCGCGTGCGGCGGGCATGAAGACGATCGCGTTCGTCGGCGCGAGCCACATCCCCGACAACTACGCGGACGCGCTGCGCGCGATGGGCATCACGCGGATCATGCGCAGGATGGACGAGCTGCCGGCGTTCGTCGAAGCCGGCATGCGCGGCGAATTCGGGGACGTACAGTCCTGACGGTCGTTCAGGCCCGGTCAGGCTGACCGGGCCTGTCCGGCGTGCGCCGCTTCACGCACGCCGTGCCACGGGCGCATGAACGCGCCCGCTTTCCCCTTCCCTTCACTCAGGCCGGTTCGCAGCAGCGCTCGCGCGCGGCGGCCAGCGCCTCGCGGAACTCGACGAGTTCCGCGATCGTCAGCATCGGCAGCCCGTGCCGTTGCGCGAAACGCTCGACATCGTCGCCGCGCGTCATCGTGCCGTCGGGATTCATCAGCTCGCACAGCACGCCGGCCGGCTTCAGGCCCGCGAGGATCGACAGGTCGACCGTGCCTTCGGTGTGACCGCGGCGTGCCAGCACGCCGCCCGGCTGCGCACGCAACGGAAACACGTGGCCGGGGCGCACGATGTCGTGCGGCTTCGCCCCTTCGGCGATCGCCGCGCGGATCGTCGTCACGCGATCGGCCGCCGATACGCCCGTATGCACGCCTTCGCGTGCCTCGATCGAGACGGTGAACGCGGTGCCGTTGCGGCTCTCGTTGGTCTGCACCATCGGCGGCAGCTCGAGCGCGCGCACCGTGTCGTCGGTCAGGCACAGGCACACGATGCCGCTGCACTCGCGGATCAGCAGCGCCATCGTCTCGGGCGTGATGCGCTCGGCGGCAACGATCAGGTCGGCTTCGTTCTCGCGGTCGTGGTCGTCCTGCAGCACGACCGCACGGCCTGCGCGCATCGCATCGAGCGCGGCGGCGATGCGCGGCGGCACCGGTTCGGAATCCAGCAACGGGAGATCGGCAAAGGCGTCGGCAGGTGCCGACGAAACGGACATCAAGGACATGTGAAACGCTCCTCGCAAATACGGTTTGGGCGAAAAACGTTTCAGGGCATTGCAAACAGACAGAACGACAACCCGCTTCGCGCATGTGGCGAAGCGGCCCTGGCGGACATGACTATCTGCACATCTTCTCTCATCCGGACTGTGACCGTCGGCTCTGGCATTCGACCAGATCTGCTGACCCCGCGCGGATGCGCGGGCGCTCGCGGGCTCGCCGGCTTACGCCAGCCTACCGCCGGTGGGGAATTTCGCCCCGCCCTGAAGACGCACTGATTGCCGGACGGGACAACCCCGTCAGCGGCGGGCCAAGCATACAACAGCTGCGCGCGCGGCGCAGTGAACTCAAGCTAAAACCTTACCGACGACCCTGTCTAACGGCATCGTCCGAACGGCCGACGAACGACCCGCGATCCCGCGCGAACGACGGGAACGCGGCCCGCTCCGGGCGGCCTGCGCGATCAGCCGGCCGCGTGCGCGGCATGTGCCGCATCGGGCACGAGCCAGCGCGGCGGCACCTCGGGGCTCACCGTCACGCGAAACGCGCGCGCCTCGCTGTCGCCCGGGTTGCGCAGGCTGTACGGCTGGTCGGCGTCGAACACGATCGCATCGCCGGTCGCGAGCAACTGGCGGCGGTCGTGCACGCTGACTTCCAGCGTGCCCTCGCTGACGACGAGGTTGACCGTCGTGCCGGGCGCGCGGCGTGCGCCGGGCTCCGTGTGCAGCGGCGCGATCCGCAGCTCGTGGAATTCGGCCGCGGCCGGCTCGCCTTCCGGATAAAGCGCGCGCGCCGAGAAGCGGCCGTTCGAGCTGACGACGCGCGACGCGCGCTCGGCCGCCAGGTGCTCGAAGCCGTTCACCGCATGGCGGCGCAGGAACGCGGCGACCGAAACCTTCAGCGCCGCGGCGATCTTGCAGAGGACCTTGATCGACGGCACGCTGCGCGCCGACTCGATCTGCGCGAGCATCGCGCGCGACACGCCGGACAGCCGCGCGAGCGCATCGAGCGACAACTGCCGCTCGGCACGCAACCGCGCGAGGTTCACGCCGACGACCTGCTCGAGAACATCGAGCGACGCGGACGCCCGCGCATCGGCGGCGTCGCCGGACTCGAAGGAAGACACGTCGCGCACGAGCGCCAGGGATGAAGACATAGCATTGCCTCCGGGCCGCTGTGCGGCCCTGCGTATGGGGTAAGCCGGGATGGGGAATCGGGTTGCGCCAGCAACGGCGCGTATCGAAACGCTATCACCCGGCCTTGCACCGGCAAACGAAGTTATCTTCACACCGTTATCAGCATCGCGGAGGAATGCGTTTCTCGCGCCCCGTTTCCTGCCGCTATCGCGTCGCGCCGCGGGGCTCGCTCATTGCGCCGCCGGTGCCGCACCGCGTGCCGACCCGCGCGTGTCGAGCCGCATCGCGAACCATGTGACGACGAGCGCCGCGAACGTCACCGCGACGGCGACCCACGGCAGCGCATCGAGCGCGAGGCCGTGTTCCAGCGCAAGGCCGCCGAGCCACGCGCCGCCCGCATTGCCGACGTTGAACGCGCCGATGTTGAGCGTCGACGCGAGATGCGGCGCGCTCGCGGCCTTCTCGACCATGCGCGCCTGCAGCGGCGGCACCGTCGCGAACGCGGCGATCCCCCACACGAACACGGTGACGGCGGCCACGACCGGCAGGTGGCTCGTCTTCGCGAAGACGGCCATCACGGCCATCAGCGCGACGAGGATCGCGATCAGCGACGGCATCAGCGCGCGGTCGGCGAACTTGCCGCCGAGCGTGTTGCCGATCGTCAGCCCCGCGCCGAACAGCACGAGGATCAGCGCGACCGAGCGCGGCGAAAAACCCGACACGGTCTCGAGAATCGGCGCGATGTACGTGAACACGACGAACACGCCGCCGAAGCCGAGCACGGTCATCAACAGCGCGAGCCACACCTGCGGCTCCTTCAGCACGCGCACTTCGTGGCCGAGGCCGGCCGGCCCGCTGTCGTGACGGTTCGGCACGAGCGCGGCGACGCCGCCGAGCGCCAGCACGCCGAGCACGGCGACGATCCAGAACGACGCGCGCCAGCCGAGCAGTTGCCCGACGAACGTGCCGAACGGCACGCCGAGCACATTCGACAGCGTGAGCCCCGTGAACATCAGCGCGATCGCGCTCGCGCGCTTGTCGGCCGGCACGAGCGACGCGGCGACCACCGCGCCGATCCCGAAGAACGACCCGTGCGCGAACGACGTGACGACGCGCGCGACCATCAGCATCGCGTAGCCGGACGCGGTCGCGCACAGCACGTTGCCGACGATGAAGATCGCCATCAGCAGCTGCAGCGCGGCCTTGCGCGGCATGCGGCTCGTCAGCACCGCGAGCAGCGGCGCGCCGGCCGCGACACCGAGCGCGTAGCCGGTGACCAGCAGGCCGGCCGACGGCAGCGACACGGCCAGGTCGTGCGCCACTTCGGGCAGCAGGCCCATGATGATGAACTCGGTGGTACCGATGGCGAAGGCGCTGATCGCAAGCGCCAGTAACGGAATGGGCATGACGTTCTCCGAAAAGACGGCGGACGCGGCGTCCGGTCGGTGCCGCACCGCACAAAAGGCAGGATGTGCGCATTGTCCCGAAGACATCGATATTTGATAATTGGCGTGGCGTTTGAACCATTTTCAAATATTTCTGGAAAATCGCATGGACCGACTGGGCGATATCCGGCTGTTCGTCGAGGCGGCCGAACTGGGCAGCCTGTCCGCCGCCGGGCGCAAGCTGAACCTCACGCCGGCCGCCGCGAGCGCGCGCCTCGCGAAGCTCGAGGCGGCGGTCGCCACCCGGCTGTTCGACCGATCGACCCGGCAGTTGCGGCTCACCGACGAGGGCCGCCTGTACCTGAACGGCTGCCGGCAGGCGTTGCAGGCGCTCGACGACGCAAACGCGCTGCTCCAGGCCGGCCGCAACGTGGTCGCCGGCCGGGTGCGGCTGTCGGCGACGTCCGATTTCGGCCGCCGCCGGCTGCTCGACTGGCTCGACGAATTCAACGCGCTTCACCCGGACGTGACGTTCTCGCTGACGGCGTCCGACTCGACGGTGAACCTGTGGCAGGACGAGATCGACCTCGCGATCCGCTTCGCCGCGCCGCCCGACGGCGCGCTGATCGCCCGCCGGCTCGCCGCGGACCGGCGCGTGCCGTGCGCGGCGCCGTCGTTCGTCGAACGCCACGGCGTGCCGCGCGATCCGCACGATCTGGCCCGATTTCCATGCAACGTGATCACGGTCGCGTCCGGGCCGATGAACACGTGGCGCTTCACGCGCGGCGACGACACGCAGACCTGCACGGTGCCGCTCGCCACCGCGTTCGAGACCAACGACGGCGGCCTCGCCCGCGAATGGGCGCTGCGCGGCCGCGGCATCGTGCTGAACTCGATCTGGGATGTCGCCGACGACATCCGCGCCGGGCGGCTCAAGGTCCTGCTGCCCGACTGGCGGCACCAGAGCGCGCCGCTGCACGCGATCTATCCCGGCAAGCGCTACATGGCGCCGCGCGTGCGCGTGCTGCTCGACTTTCTCGCCGAACGCTTCGCGCGCGAGGAAGCCGCGCACGACGACCTGCTGAACGCGTGCCGCTGACGGCCGGCGCATCGCGGCTCGAGGGTCGGAACGCGCCGGCCGGCGTCGCGCGGCCGCAACCCGCCGCCCGTCCCGGGCAGCATGAAAAGCTATAATGGAAAGCTTTCCCGACGGCTTTTCACATGCTGGCTGCGCGCCATCCGCGTGCAGCGCGCGCGGCCGTCCCGATTCACTCTTGACGACGCCCCCAGGTCAACCACTGCGAACGGCGAATCCCCATGACCAAGAAAGTTTACGTAAAGACCTTCGGCTGCCAGATGAACGAGTACGACTCGGACAAGATGGTGGACGTGCTGAATGCGGCCGAAGGCCTCGAAAAGACCGACACGCCTGAAGACGCGGACATCATCCTGTTCAACACGTGCTCGGTGCGCGAGAAGGCGCAGGAGAAGGTGTTCTCCGATCTCGGCCGCGTGCGCGAGCTGAAGGAAGCGAAGCCCGGCCTGCTGATCGGCGTCGGCGGCTGCGTCGCGAGCCAGGAAGGCGCGTCGATCGTGTCGCGTGCGCCGTACGTCGACCTCGTGTTCGGCCCGCAAACCCTGCACCGCCTGCCGCAGATGATCGACGCGCGCCGCGAGAGCGGCCGCGCGCAGGTCGACATCACCTTCCCCGAGATCGAGAAGTTCGACCACCTGCCGCCGGCGCGCGTCGAGGGGCCGAGCGCGTTCGTGTCGATCATGGAAGGCTGCTCGAAGTACTGCAGCTACTGCGTGGTGCCGTACACGCGCGGCGATGAAGTGTCGCGTCCGCTCGACGACGTGCTGACCGAAGTGGCCGGCCTCGCCGACCAGGGCGTGCGCGAAGTCACGCTGCTCGGCCAGAACGTGAATGCCTATCGGGGCGCGCTGGCGGCCGGCTCGTCCGAGATCGCCGATTTCGCGACGCTGATCGAATACGTCGCCGACATCCCCGGCATCGAGCGGATCCGCTACACGACGTCGCACCCGAAGGAATTCACGCAGCGGCTGATCGACACCTACGCGAAGGTGCCGAAGCTCGTGAGCCACCTGCACCTGCCCGTGCAGCACGGCTCCGACCGCATCCTGATGGCGATGAAGCGCGGCTACACGGTGCTCGAATACAAGTCGG
This sequence comes from Burkholderia cepacia ATCC 25416, assembly GCF_001411495.1. Lineage (NCBI taxonomy): Bacteria > Pseudomonadati > Pseudomonadota > Betaproteobacteria > Burkholderiales > Burkholderiaceae > Burkholderia > Burkholderia cepacia. The sequence continues at coordinate 283,419 of NZ_CP012981.1, forward strand.
TGATCCGCAAGCTGCGCGCGATCCGCCCGGACCTGTCGCTGTCGACCGACATGATCGTCGGCTTCCCCGGCGAGACCGAGGAGGATTTCGACAAGATGATGGCGCTCGTGCACGAGATGAGCTACGACACCAGCTTCTCGTTCATCTACAGCCCGCGCCCCGGCACGCCGGCCGCGAACCTGCACGACGACACGCCGCGTGAGGTGAAGCTCAAACGCCTGCAACATCTGCAGGCGACCATCGAGGAAAACGTCGCGCGCATCAGCCAGTCGATGGTCGGGAAGGTCGAGCGGATCCTCGTCGAGGGCCCGTCGCGCAAGGACCCGAACGAGCTCGCGGGCCGCACCGAGAACAACCGGGTCGTGAATTTCCCGGCGCCGCTCGCGTCGCACCCGCGCCTGATCGGCCAGATGATCGACGTGAAGATCAACCACGCGTACCCGCATTCGCTGCGCGGCGAGCTCGTGCTCGTGAGCGACGACGCGAGCGCGGCCACGCACTGACGTTCCACTGGAGCCCGACGCCACTTTGAAGCCGACCCAAGCACTGGAATTCGTCGCGCCGCGCGACGACAACGCGCGCCTCGCCAACCTCTGCGGCCCGCTCGACGAGAACCTGCGGCAGATCGAACAGGCGCTCGACGTCACGCTCGCGCGGCGCGGCCACCGGATCGCGATCCGCGGGCGCGGCGCCAAGCTCGCGCTCGCCGCGCTCGAGAACTTCTACAACCGCGCGCGCGATGCGCTGTCGGTCGACGACATCCAGCTCGCGCTGGTCGAAGTGCGCCACACGGGCGGCAACGGCCGCCAGGACACGATCGACGTGCGCTTCCGCGGCGACCCCGACCATCCGTTCGACGACCCCGTCGTCCAGCTCGACGCCAGCGAGCCGGACGAGGAGCCCGCGCCGAAGCTCTACACGCGGCGTGCCGACCTGCGCGGCCGCACGCCGGCGCAGCGCGAATACCTGAAGCAGATCCTGTCGCACGACGTGACGTTCGGCATCGGGCCGGCCGGCACCGGCAAGACCTACCTCGCGGTCGCCTGCGCGGTCGACGCGCTCGAGCGCGACCAGGTCAAGCGGATCGTGCTGACGCGCCCGGCCGTCGAGGCCGGCGAGCGGCTCGGCTTCCTGCCGGGCGATCTCGCGCAGAAGGTCGACCCGTACCTGCGTCCGCTGTACGACGCGCTGTACGACCTGCTCGGTTTCGACAAGACGGCGAAGATGTTCGAACGCCAGATGATCGAGATCGCGCCGCTCGCGTACATGCGCGGCCGCACGCTGAACCACGCGTTCATCATCCTCGACGAGGCGCAGAACACGACGCCCGAGCAGATGAAGATGTTCCTCACGCGGATCGGCTTCGGCTCGAAGGCGGTCGTGACCGGCGACACGAGCCAGGTCGACCTGCCGCGCGGCCACAAGAGCGGCCTCGTCGAGGCGCAGCAGGTGCTCGGCGGCGTGCGCGGCATCGCGCTCACGCGCTTCACGAGCGCGGACGTCGTGCGCCATCCGCTCGTCGCGCGCATCGTCGAGGCGTACGACGAATTCCACGCGCAGCACCAGGACGGCTGACCGGCCGGCGGCACCTGCACGCCGCCCCGGCCTGACAGCCCGGCCCGGCCCGCCAGACGGCGCGCCGGGCTTTTTTTCGCCTGCGTGAATTCGGGTGCGATCGGCCGTTTGGTGTATCCTCAACGCGTCCTAATCGCCGCACGCGTCATGAAATCCTCCCGTTCCCGCAAGTCCGGGCGCGCCCAGTCCGCCGCGCCCGCCTCCCCCCGCCTTTCGCTGTTCGATGCGAAAGGCAAGGCCCGGACCGTCAACGCGCAAGGGCTGCGCATCGACTTCCCCGACGGCCGCAGCCTGATGTTCGACCTGTCGGGCAGCTCCGGGGAAGCCGCCGTCGCGATCGTCGCGCAGCACAACGATCCGGCCATGCGCGCGAAGATCGCGCTGCAGCCCGAGCACTACGACAGCGTGACGCTGCACGTGGGCGCCGAGCCCGCACCGCGCGAGGACGACACCGAAGACGCACTGCGCGAGCCGGAGCTCGACCTGTCCGTGCAGTACGGCGACGAGATCACGAGCGACGTGCGCAAGACGCTGCCCAAGCGCAAGCTGATCGCCGAATGGCTCGAACCGGCGCTGTTCGCCAGCGCGCAGTTCACGGTGCGCTTCGTCGGCGAAGAAGAAGGCCGCACGCTGAACGCCGGCTACCGCCACAAGGACTATCCGACCAACGTGTTGACCTTCGCGTACGACGCGGCGCCCGACGGCACCGTGATCGGCGACCTCGTGCTGTGCTGCCCGGTCGTCGAGAAGGAAGCGCACGACCAGGACAAGCCGCTCACCGCCCATTACGCGCACCTGCTGGTGCACGGCGCGCTGCACGCGCAGGGCTACGACCACGAGACGAGCGACGAGGACGCAGCCGAAATGGAAGCGCTCGAAGTCGACATCCTCGCGAAGCTGGGCTTCCCGAACCCGTACCAGTAAGCCGTCCGCACGATGCGCAACGCCGCGACGCTCTCGCCCGCCTACCCGCCGTCGATCGGCGACGGGCGCCTGCTGACGGAAGACGAACTCGCGGCGTCGCTCGCGCACACGATGCGCGACTGGGACGGCCGCCAGGATCTGTGGCTGTTCGGCTATGGCTCGCTGATCTGGAACCCGGGGCTGCCGACCGTCGCAGCCATACGCGGCAAGGTGCACGGCTATCATCGCGGGCTCTACCTGTGGTCGCGCGTGAACCGCGGCACACCCGAACGCCCCGGCCTCGTGCTCGCGCTCGATCGCGGCGGCTCGTGCTCGGGCATCGCGTTCCGGCTCGCCGGCCCGACCGCGCAACCGCACCTCGAAACGTTGTGGAAACGCGAGATGCCGATGGGTTCGTACCGGCCCGCGTGGCTGCCGTGCTCGCTCGAGAACGGCGAGCGCGTGAACGCACTCGCGTTCGTGATGCGCCGCGAAGCGCCGACCTATACGGGCAAGCTGTCCGACCCCGTCGTCAAGGAAGTGTTCAGTTGCGCGGCCGGCCGCTACGGCACGACGCTCGACTACGTCAGCCGCACGGTCGACGCGCTGCGCGCGAGCGGCATCCCCGATCGCGCGCTGGAAGGGCTGCTCGCGCGATGCCGGTGACGCGGCACGGCGCCCGGCTCGCCGCCACGCGCTGCCGCGCCGTGGGCACATTCTTGCGAGGGCAAGACCGATGAAATCGTCTCGCTGGTCGCGTTGCAGGGTTGCCGCGCTGATCGTCGCCGCGAGCGTCGCGCTGTCCGGCTGCGGAATACTCGGCTGCGGCGGCGCCGCGACCAACGGCGCGGCCGCCGGCGGCTGCTCGGCCGGCATGCGGTTCTGAACCGCGGCCGGGCGAAGCCCGCGTGCGGCAGAATGCCGCCGCTCACCGCCTCGGCCGAACGCTTTTCCGCGTCACGGCTCCGCTTCCCCTCCGCACCCGTTTTTTTCGCCGCTGCCCTGCCGCCCTTTTCTGGGATAGGATGGACGCGAGGACGATGCCGCGCCCGGCGCGGCCGTCCGAGAGGGGGCCCGTACGCGCTGCCCACCCTGGCCGTGCGGCCGGTGTGACACGGTCGCGTCGTGCCCTTGGTGTATCCTTGCCTACTCCGTGACAGCGCGCTCCGGCATGACCCGGGCGCACCACCATGAACGATTCGTATCCCAGTCGTAAGCCAACCGACAAACCGCAAGAAAAGCGCTCGCTGCTCGAGCGCCTGACCGACTTCATCTCGCCCGAGCCCGAATCCCGCGGCGAGCTGCTGGAAATCCTCCAGGACGCCCACGAACGCAACCTGATCGACGCCGATTCGCTGTCGATGATCGAAGGCGTGTTCCAGGTGTCCGACCTGTGCGCGCGCGACATCATGGTGCCGCGCGCACAGATGGACGCGATCAACATCGCCGACAAGCCCGAGGATTTCATCCCGTTCGTCCTCGAAAAGGCGCACTCGCGCTACCCCGTGTACGAGGAGAACCGCGACAACGTCATTGGCGTGCTGCTCGCGAAGGACCTGCTGCGTTTCTATGCCGAAGAGGAATTCGACGTGCGCGGGATGCTGCGCCCGGCCGTGTTCATTCCCGAATCGAAGCGCCTGAACGTGCTGCTGCACGACTTCCGCGTGAACCGCAACCACCTCGCGATCGTCGTCGACGAATACGGCGGCGTCGCGGGCCTGATCACGATCGAGGACGTGCTCGAGCAGATCGTCGGCGACATCGAGGACGAATACGATTTCGACGAGGAAGCCGGCAACATCATCTCGGGGCCCGACGGCCGCTACCGCGTGCGTGCGCTCACCGAGATCGAACAGTTCAACGAGACGTTCGGCACCGATTTCCCGGATGACGAAGTCGATACGATCGGCGGGCTGATCACGCATCATTTCGGCCGCGTCCCGCATCGCGGCGAGAAGCTGCAGCTCGGCAACCTCGTGTTCGAGATCCAGCGCGGCGATGCGCGCCAGGTCCACGTGCTGCTGGTGCGCCGCAACCCGCTCGCCAGCCGTCGCGCCGAAACCTCGCACGAGGACTGACCGTCGCGCGCCAGCCGCGCGTTCCACAACCGCTCGCCCACTTTCGCTTCACATGGACGATCCGATCCTGTCCCGCCCGGCTGGCGGCCTTCTCGCGCCGCCTCCCGGGCGCGCGCTGCCGCGCTGGCACTACCCGGCCGCGCTGCTCGCCGGCGCCGCCAATACGCTCAGCTTCGCGCCGACGCCGCATGGCGGCTGGCTGCAACTCGTCGTATTCGTCTGGTTTTTCGCGCAGCTCACGCGCACCGCGAGCTGGCGCAGCGCCGCGCTCACCGGCGGCGCGTTCGGCTTCGGCAACTTCATCAGCGGCATCTGGTGGCTCTACATCAGCATGCACGTCTACGGCGAGATGGCCGCACCACTCGCGGGCGGCGCGCTCGTGCTGTTCTCGCTGTACCTGTCGCTGTACCCGGCGTTCTCCGCCGGGCTGTGGTCGTTCTGCGCAGGCCATGCGTGGCATCGCCGCACGCCCGACCCGAGGCCGTTTTCGCCGACCTGGCACGGCGCATTCGCATTCGCGAGCGCATGGGCACTCGGCGAATGGCTGCGCGGCACTGTCTTCACCGGCTTCCCGTGGCTCGCAAGCGGCTATCCGCAGGTCGACGGCCCGTTCGCGGGCTTCGCGCCGGTCGCCGGGGTGTACGGGATCGCGTGGGTACTCGCGTTGTTCGCCGCGCTCGTCGTGCAGGCGCTCGCCGCCGCCCGGCCGTCGCCGCTCGCCGAACCCCGTGCCGGCAATGTGCGCGTGCGCATCGCCGCGCCGGCCGGCATCGCGGTCGCGCTGATCGCGGCCGGTCTCGGGCTGTCGCAGGTCACGTGGACCGTGCCCGCGAACGCGCCGCTCACCGTGCGGCTGCTGCAGGGCAACGTGAAGCAGGACATCAAGTTCGAGGAAGCGGGCATCGACGCGGCGATCAAGATGTACACGCAGATGATCGTCGAGAAGCCGGCCGACCTGATCGTCACGCCCGAAACCGCGATCGCGGTGATGATCCAGGAGTTGCCCGAGCCGTTCGCCGTCGCGATCCGCAAGTTCAGCGACACGACGGGCTCGGCCGTGCTGTTCGGCGCGGTCGGCGCATCGGTGACCGAGGACGGCCACTACGTCGACTATACGAACAGCCTGTACGGCGTGACGCCGAATTCGCGCGACATCTATCACTACGACAAGCACCACCTCGTGCCCTTCGGCGAATTCATCCCGTGGGGCTTCCGGTGGTTCGTCGACCTGATGAAGATGCCGCTCGGCGACTTCGCGCGCGGCGCGCCGGTGCAGAAGCCGTTCCTCGTGCACAACCAGCCGGTGATGGCCGACATCTGCTATGAGGACTTGTTCGGCGAGGAAATCGCCGCGACGATCCGCGACAACCCGCAGCCGCCGGGCGTGCTCGTCAACGTGACGAACCTCGCGTGGTTCGGCGACACGATCGCGCTCGACCAGCACCTGCAGATCGCGCGGATGCGCTCGCTCGAGACGGGCCGGCCGATGCTGCGCTCGACCAACACGGGGATGACGGCCGCGATCGATGCGCGCGGCCGCGTGCTCGGCCAGCTGAAACCATTCACGATCGGCTCGCTCGACGTGCGGATCGAAGGCACGAGCGGCTTCACGCCTTACGTGACGAGCGGCAACAACATCGTGCTCGCGGTGTCGTTCGTACTGCTCGCGTTCGGCTTCACGTTCGGCCCCGGGCTGCGCCGGCGCAACGGCCGGAACAACGGCGACGCCCCGCCGCAATGATGCGGTACGCCGCCGCTGCGCAGCGCGTAGTGGCGGCCGCCGCATGCAGCGGCCCTCGAGCGCGAACCGGCCGGCCGCTCAGCCCTGCCGGGCCGACTCCGCCGACACTGCCGCCTGAACCGGTTGCGCAGAAAGGCGCCGCAGGTCGCGGCTCACCTTCTCCATCACCGGCTCCCACGCGCCGAACGCCGGCTGCCGGTACAGTGTCGCGGTCGGGTACCACGGACTGTCCGTGCGTTCGAGCAGCCAAGGCCAGTGCGGATTCACGTCGAGCAGCACCCACGTGCGCGCGCCGAGCGCGCCCGCCAGGTGCGCGACCGACGTGCACACGGTGATCACCAGATCCAGCGCGCCGATGAACGCGGCCGTATCGTCGAAGCTCGTCAGTTCCGCCGTGAAGTCCTCGATCGCGAAGCCGGCCGCGCGCGCCGCCGCGACATCCGCCTGCGCACCCGGCTGCAGCGAATGAAACGCGACGCCGTCGATCCCGCGGAACGCGTCGGCATAACGCTCGAGCCCGACGCGCCGGAACGGATTGCGCTGGTGCCCCGCGCTGCCGGTCCACACGAGCCCGACCTTCAGCCGGCTGTCGCCCGCGAGCCGCGCGCGCCACGCGTCGCGCGCGAGCGGATCGGTATGCAGGTACGGCACCGACGACGCGAGCGTCGACGCTTCCATGCCGAGCATCAGCGGCAGGCCGATCAGCGGTATTTCGTAATCGAAGGCGGGCAGCACGTCGACGCCGCCGCCCGCGCTGAACGCATCCGCATGCGCGCCGAGGCTGCGCTGCATCAGCGTGCCCACCTGCGGGAACGTGTTCCATATGAGCCGGCCGCCCTCGCGATGCACGCGCTCGGCGAGCGGCGCGACGAAGCGGCAGAACTGCAGCACGTCGCCGAGCCCCTGCTCGCCCCACACGAGCAGCGTCTTGCCGGCGAGCGGCTCGCCCTGCCAGCGCGGGCCCGGCAGCACCGGCCGGCGGCCGCGCAACTCGCCCGCGCCGTCCCAGCGCGCCTCGTGGCCGCGCCAGCCGGCCGCATGGTTGCCGCGCACGAGCTGGATGATCGCCAGGTTGAAACGGTAGGACGCGTCGTCGGGCGCCAGCTCGCACGCGCGCGCCGCGCAGCGCTCGGCATCGTCCCAGCGCTGCGCCTCCTTCATCGCCATCGCGACGTTGTTCATCGCGAGCGCGTTGTCGGGCGCGAGCTCCACGAGCCGCGCGGCGCACGCGAGCGCGCCGTCCAGGTCGTGCGTCGCGATCCGCGCGACGACGAGGTTGATCCATGCCTGCACGTCGCGCGGATCGGCGCGCACGGCCGCGTCGAGCAGCGCGATCTCCTCCGCGCGGTCGCTGCCCGACAGCCGCAGCGCGATCGCGAGGTTGTTGCGCAGCGACGGCCGCTCGGCGTCGAGCGCCAGCGCCGCGCGATACGGCGCCACGGCGTCCGCGTGACGACCCGCCATCTGCAGCGCGTAGCCGAGATTGAAGTACGCGGTCGCGCCCGGCTGCACGCGCGCCGCGCATTCGGCGAGCGCGACCGCATCGGCCGTGCGCTGCCGCGTGAGGAGCGCGCCGGTGAGCTGCGCGAGCGCATCGGCGTCGACCGCATGCAGGTGCGCGGCGGCGGCCAGCCACAGATCGTGCGCGGCGGCCTCGCCGCGCGCCTGCGCGTCGGCGGCCTGCCCGAGCAGCGCGAGGAAGGGCGGAAGCAGCGGAATGAGGATGTCGGTCGGATCGTCCATGCAGTCGGGATCGGCAAGCGGTGGCGCGGCACGCGCCGCGCGCACCGCAATACGCGCATCTTAACGCCCGTGCGAAGCCGTGCGGCACGCGCGTCGCGACCTGCCGCGCGCGGCCGCCCGGTGCGCGCCGGCCGCGCCCGCGCAGGCCGCCCGGACGGGGCCGACGGCACGCCCGCCCGCGTTCCGGCCGCATCCGCTCGCCGATCCGGTAAAATTACGCGTTTCAGCACACTAACAAGCCGCGCCGCCGCGCGAGCCGACTCTCCGGGCCCCGCCCGGAGTGCCGCCCGCAACGGAGCGCCAGCGCCACGAAGGCTCTTCATGCTTACGTTTCAGCAAATCATCCTGACGCTGCAGTCCTACTGGGACAAGCAGGGTTGCGCCCTGCTCCAGCCCATCGACATGGAAGTCGGTGCAGGCACGTCGCACGTGCACACGTTCCTGCGCGCGGTCGGCCCCGAGCCGTGGCGCGCCGCGTACGTACAGCCGTCGCGCCGCCCGAAGGACGGCCGCTACGGCGAGAACCCGAACCGCCTGCAGCACTACTACCAGTACCAGGTCGTGCTCAAGCCGGCACCGGAAAACATCCTCGACCTGTACCTCGGCTCGCTCGAGGCGCTCGGCTTCGACCTGCAGCAGAACGACGTGCGCTTCGTCGAGGACGACTGGGAAAACCCGACGCTCGGCGCGTGGGGCCTCGGCTGGGAAGTGTGGCTGAACGGGATGGAAGTCACGCAGTTCACATATTTCCAGCAGGTCGGCGGCCTCGACTGCAAGCCGGTGCTCGGCGAGATCACGTACGGCCTCGAGCGCCTCGCGATGTACCTGCAGAAGGTCGAGAACGTGTACGACCTCGTGTGGACCGAGTGGGAAGAGCAAGGCCCGAACGGCCCCGAGCTGCGCCGCCTGTCGTACGGCGACGTCTACCACCAGAATGAGGTCGAGCAGTCGACCTACAACTTCGAGCACGCGAACGTCGACCTGCTGTTCACGTTCTTCAACAGCTACGAAGCGGAAGCGAAGAAGATGATCGACGCGCAGCTCGCGCTGCCCGCGTACGAGCTCGTGCTCAAGGCCGGCCACACGTTCAACCTGCTGGACGCGCGCGGCGCGATCTCGGTCACCGAACGCGCGGCGTACATCGGCCGCATCCGCGCGCTGTCGCGTCTCGTCGCACAGGCCTACTACGACTCGCGCGAGAAGCTCGGCTTCCCGATGCTCGGCAACCCGCCGGGCGTGCCGGGCCTCACCACCGACGCCCAGGATGCCGCCCAGCCGGCATGGGCGCCGCCGCTCAAGGTCGAACGCAAGATCGATCAGGACTGACGAGACGAGATTCAATCCAGACATGACGCACAATCATCCCGCCCCCCTGCTCGTCGAACTGCTGACCGAAGAGCTGCCGCCGAAGGCCCTCGCGCGCCTCGGCGACGCATTCGCCGAAGGCCTCGCGCAACGCCTCGCGGCACGCGACCTCGTCGACGGCGAACTCGTGTTCGAACGCTACGCCACGCCGCGCCGCCTCGCCGTCGTCGTGCAGAACGTGCGCGCCGTCGCACCTGAAAAGCAGGTCCGCGAAAAGGTCCTGCCCGTGTCGGTCGCGCTCGACGCCGAGGGCAAGCCGACCGCCCCGCTCGCGAAGAAGCTCGCGGCGCTCGGCCACCCGAACCTGTCGATCGCCGATCTCGAGCGCGCGCAGGACGGCAAGGCCGAAGCGTTCTTCATCAACTATTCGGCAGCCGGCGCGACGCTCGCCGACGGCCTGCAGGCCGCGCTCGACGAAACGCTCGAGAAGCTGCCGATCCCGAAGGTGATGACCTACCAGCGCCCGGACGGCTCCGACGTGAAGTTCGTGCGCCCGGTGCATCGCCTGACGGTGCTGCACGACGACCGCATCGTGCCCGTCACCGCATTCGGCGTCGACGCCGGCGACACGACGCTCGGCCACCGCTTCCTGTCCGACGGCCTCGTCGCGATCCAGCATGCGCGCGCGTACGCCGACACGCTGCGCGACAAGGGCCGCGTGATCGCGCACTTCGCCGATCGCCGCGAAACGATCCGCACGCAGCTGAACGAACACGCGAACGGCGATACCGTCGTGATGCCCGAGTCGCTGCTCGACGAAGTGACGTCGCTGGTCGAATGGCCGGTCGTTTACCCGTGCCGCTTCGAGGACGAATTCCTGCAGGTTCCGCAGGAATGCCTGATCCTCACGATGCAGACGAACCAGAAGTATTTCGCGCTGACCGACGTCGGCGGCAAGCTGCGCTCGCGCTTCCTGATCGTGTCGAACATCGAGACGAAGACGCCGGGCGAAATCATCGAAGGCAACGAGCGCGTCGTGCGCCCGCGCCTCGCCGATGCGAAGTTCTTCTTCGAGCAGGACAAGAAGAAGCCGCTCGCCGACCGCGTGCCGCAGCTCGCGAACGTCGTGTATCACAACAAGCTCGGTTCGGCGCTCGCGCGCGTCGAGCGCCTCGAGGCGCTGGCCGGCGAGATCGCCCCCGCGATCGGCGCCGACGCCGCGCACGCGAAGCGCGCCGCGCGCCTCGCGAAGGCCGACCTGCTGACCGACATGGTCGGCGAGTTCCCGGAACTGCAGGGCACGATGGGCACGTACTACGCGCGCCACGACGGCGAAGCCGACGACGTCGCGCTCGCGTGCGCCGAGCACTACCAGCCGCGTTTCTCCGGCGACGCACTGCCGACCACGCCCGTGTCGACCGCCGTCGCGCTCGCCGACAAGCTCGAGACGATCGTCGGCATCTGGGGGATCGGCCTCGCGCCGACCGGCGAGAAGGATCCGTTCGCGCTGCGCCGCCACGCACTCGGCGTGCTGCGCCTGCTGCTCGAGAAGCAGCTGCCGCTCGATCTCGTGTCGCTGCTGCGCACGGCCCATGCGCGCTTCGAAGGCGTGCCGGGCGTCGCCGAATCGACCGACGCGATCCTCGCGTTCTTCATGGATCGCCTGCGCGGCCTGCTGCGCGAGCGCGGCTATTCGGCCGGCGAAATCGATGCGGTGCTGAGCCTGAACCCGACGCGCGTCGACGATCTCGTCGCGCGCCTCGACGCGGTGCGCGAATTCACGCACCTCGCGGAAGCCGAAGCGCTCGCGGCCGCGAACAAGCGGATCTCGAACATCCTGAAGAAGTCGGACGGCGGCGCGAACGGTGCGGTGCAGCCGACGCTGCTCGTCGAGGCCGCCGAAAAGGCGCTGCACGAACAGCTCGCGGCCGTGACGCCGCACGTGCAGTCGCAGCTCGAGGCGCGTGCGTACACGGGCGCGCTGTCGGCGCTCGCCGCGCTGCGCGCACCGGTCGACACGTTCTTCAACGACGTGATGGTCAACGCGGAAGATCCGGCACTGCGCGCGAACCGTCTCGCGCTGCTGTCCGCGCTGCACCAGCAGATGAACTGCGTCGCCGACATCTCGAAGCTCGCCGCATAAGGGCCGCACGATGCCGACCAGCCCCAACCGAAAGCTCGTCGTCCTCGACCGGGACGGCGTGATCAACGTCGATTCGGATGCGTTCATCAAGACGCCCGACGAATGGATCGCGCTGCCCGGCGCCCTCGAGGCGATTGCCCGGCTCAACCACGCGGGGTATCGCGTGGTCGTCGCGACCAACCAGTCCGGCATCGGTCGCGGGCTGTTCGACATGGCCGCGCTCAACGAGATGCACCTGAAGATGCATCGCGCGGCGGCCGCGGTCGGCGCGCGGATCGACGCGGTGTTCTTCTGCCCGCACACGGCCGAGGATCACTGCGACTGCCGCAAGCCGAAACCCGGGATGATGCAGATGATCGCCGAGCGCTTCGAGATCGATCCCGATCACACGCCGGTGGTCGGCGATTCGCTGCGCGACCTGCAGGCCGGCGTCGCGGTCGGCTTCCAGCCGTACCTCGTGCTCACCGGCAAGGGCAAGAAGACGCTCGCCGCCGGCAACCTGCCGCCCGGCACGAAGGTCCACGACGACCTGCGCGCGTTCGCGCTCGATTTCCTTTCACACGAACACGAGTGATGCGGCCGCCGCCGCATCCTCCCTAACGCCAGACTTACGCCGATGCGCTTCGTCCGCTCCCTGCTGCTGCTGATCTACTTCGTCGTGTACACGGTGCCGTACGCCACCGCGTGCTTCATCGCCTTTCCGTTCATGCGCGCCGACGCGCGCTACTGGATGGCGGCCGGCTGGTGCAAGTCCACGCTGTGGGTCGTGCGCTGGCTGAACGGCATCCGCTACCGGATCGAAGGCTACGAGAACCTGCCCGACGGCCCGGCCGTGCTGCTGTCGAAGCACCAGTCCGCATGGGAAACGCTCGCGTTTCCCGCGCTGATGCCGAAACCGCTCTGCTACGTGTTCAAGCGCGAGCTGCTGTACGTGCCGTTCTTCGGCTGGGCGCTCGGGCTGCTGCACATGGTCAACATCAACCGCAAGGAAGGCAAGAACGCGTTCACGTCGGTGATCCGCCAGGGCAAGAAGCGCCTGTCGGAAGGCGCATGGATGATCATGTTCCCGGAAGGCACGCGCACGCCGGTCGGCAAGCAGGGCAAGTACAAGACGGGTGGCGCGCGCTTCGCGATCGAAACCGGCGCACCCGTCGTACCGATCGCGCACAATGCAGGCCGGGTGTGGCCGCGCAACTCGTTCACGAAATTCCCGGGCGTCGTCACCGTGTCGATCGGCAAGCCGATTCCCAGCGAGGGGCTAACGCCCGATGCATTGAACTCGCAGGTCGAAGCATGGATCGAAGCGGAAATGCGCCGGATCGATCCGGATTCGTATCGCCAGGCGGGCAACGCCGGCACGCGCGATGCCGCGCGTGTCTGACGCCCCCGGGTGGCAGCCGTTGCGTACGACAAAAAGAAGCGAACTGATGAAACAGCGTCCGCGGCCACGGCCTGCCGTCGTGGCCCTCGATCATCGCCAGATGGATCTGCCGCTCTTCGACGGGCCGGCCGCCGCGCCGTCGGCGCCCGCTGCCCCGCCCGCGCCGACCGAAGCGGCCCCCGCTGCGCCCCTCGATCCGGGCCCCGCGCCCGACCGCTCGCGCGTGCGGACGTTCGCACTCGACAGCCGCGTGCTCGAATACCGCCTGAAGCGCTCGGCGCGCCGGACGATCGGCTTCACGATCGACGGCAGCGGGCTGTCGATCACCGCGCCGCGCTGGGTCACGCTCGCCGACATCGAAGCCGCGATCGCCGAGAAACAACGCTGGATCTTCGCGAAGCTCGCCGAGTGGAAGACGCGCACCGAGCAGCGCGCGCTGCCGCAGATCGACTGGCGCGACGGCGCGCAGCTGCCCTATCTCGGCAAGACGGTGACGATCGCGCTCGGCGCGGGCGCCGTCGCATTCGACGCCGATGCATTGCGGCTCTCGCTGCCGCTGCCCGTGCAGGCCGACATGCAGCAGATCAAGGATCGCGTGCAGGGCTGGCTGCAGGGCGAAGCCCGGCGAATCTTCGGTGAACGCCTCGCGGTGTACGCGGAGAAGCTCGGCGTCACGTATTCGATGTATGCGCTGTCGTCGGCCGCGACGCGCTGGGGCAGTTGCTCGAGCGACGGCAAGATCCGCCTGAACTGGCGGCTGATCCATTTCCCGATGTCGATCATCGACTACGTCGTCGCGCACGAGCTGTCGCACCTGCGCGAAATGAACCACAGCCCGGCCTTCTGGCAGACCGTCGAGTCGATCTTCCCCGAGTTCCGCGAAGCGCGCCACACGCTCAAGCATCACCCGCCCGAGCTGCTGCCGTCGCTTTGACGCGCACGGCTTCGCCGCCCACGAAAAAGGGCGATGCGGGTCACTCCGCATCGCCCTTTTTTGCCGCCGCGCACATCGCACGCCACGGCCCGGTTCATCCGGCGCTCAGTGCGCCTTTTTCTGAATGAACTCGATCTTGTAGCCGTCCGGATCCTCGACGAACGCGATCACGGTCGTGCCGTGCTTCATCGGGCCCGCTTCGCGCGTGACCTTGCCGCCTTGCGCCTTGATCCTGTCGCAGGCCGCGTACGCGTCGTCGACTTCCAGCGCCAGATGGCCGAAACCCGTGCCGAGGTCGTAGGACGGGGTATCCCAGTTATGGGTCAGTTCGATCACCGTGTTGTTGCTTTCATCGCCGTAGCCGACGAATGCGAGCGTGAACTTGCCTTCCGGATAGTCGTCGCGGCGCAGCACCTTCATGCCGAGCAATTCGGTGTAGAACTTGATCGAGCGGTCGAGATCGCCGACTCGCAGCATCGTATGCAGAAATCGCATGTGTTGTACTCCTGTGGGGACTTTCCAGAACCGGGAACTCTACCAGAGTCGGGTGAACTTCGCCGGGGGCGCCTAGCCGGGGGCGCCCAGCTCGGGGCGCCTGGCCGGGGACGCCCGGCGGGTAACGCCTGCCGGCGCAAGGGCAACGCGGAAAACAGCACGCCCCTGCTCGCCCGACTACCGAGCGGATCGGGTAACATCCTTCCACCTCGCACCAAAAGCGGGCATGCGACCCACCGCCCGAACGCGACCACCCACTCCCCCTACCGCCACACTGCCGTGCGACACCGCCGATTCGAGCGCGCCGGATGCGCCCCCCTCCCGATCTCGCAGCCGCCGCACCGAACCGGCGAGGTTCGCCCATGAGTGCACTCGCTGCCCCCGTGCGCCGCGCGCTCGACATGCGCGCCGTCGGCCTGATGCTGCTGCTGTGCGCGATCTGGGGCTTCCAGCAGGTCGCGATCAAGAGCACGAACGCCGCGATCGCGCCGATGTTCCAGGCCGGGCTGCGCTCGGTGATCGCGGCGGCGCTGCTGTGGGGCTGGGCCCGCTCGCGCGGTACGCCGCTGTTTCAGGCGGACGGCACGTTCGGCGCGGGCCTCGCGGCCGGCGCGCTGTTCGCCGGCGAATTCATCTGCGTGTTCTTCGGGCTGACGCTGACGAGCGCATCGCACATGGCGATCTTCCTGTACACGGCGCCGTGCTTCACCGCGCTCGGCCTGCACCTGTTCGCACCCGGCGAACGGCTGCAGCGCACGCAGTGGGCCGGCGTCGGCCTGGCATTCGCCGGTATCGCGCTCGCGTTCGCGGACGGCTTCCTGAAGCCGCGCGCGCCCGGCGCATCCGTGCTGGCCGGGCTCGCCGGCGACGCGCTCGGGATCCTCGGCGGCGCGATGTGGGCCGCGACGACCGTCGTCGTGCGCTCGACGGCGCTCGCACGGGCGAGCGCGAGCAAGACGCTGTTCTACCAGCTCGCGGTATCGGCGGTCGTGCTGGTCGCGCTGGCCGCACTGTTCGGCCAGATGTCGTTCGCGCACGTCACGCCGGTCGCGGTCGCGAGCCTCGCGTACCAGTCGGTGATCGTCGCGTTCGTCAGCTACCTGTCGTGGTTCTGGCTGCTGACGCGCTACAGCGCGTCACGACTGTCCGTCTTCACGTTCCTGTCGCCGCTGTTCGGCGTTGCGTTCGGCGTGCTGCTGCTCGGCGAATCGGTCGGCTGGCGCTTCATGTCGGCGGCCGCGCTCGTGCTGACGGGCATCGCGCTCGTCAACGCGCCGCCGCGCAAGCGCGCGTAACGACACCCGGTCGCGGCCCGGCATCGACGAATACGGCGCGGGGAAAAATGAAAAAGGCTGCCCGCCAGGGCAGCCTCGTGAACCTCGAGCCGGCGTGCGACGCGCGCATGACGCACGCGCTGCCGTTACTCCGCGGCCTTGCGCACCTTCGCCAGCGCCTGCGCCACGCCGACGTACTCGGCCACGCTCACATCCTCCGCACGGCGCGCGAGATCGAAGCCGAGCGCATCGAAATCGATCGTCTCGCGATAGTCGCCGAGCGTATTGCGCAGCATCTTGCGGCGCTGCGAGAACGCCGCGGTGACGATTTCGCCGAGCAGCCCGGGATCGACATCCGGCAGTTCGTGCGGCTCGTACGGAATCATCCGGACGATCGCCGAATCGACCTTCGGCGGCGGCTGGAACGATTCCGGCGGCACGTCGAGCATCTTTTCCATCACGTAGCGGTACTGCAGCATCACCGACAGACGCGAAAACGCCTTCGTGCCCGGCTCCGCGACCATCCGTTCGACGACTTCGTTCTGCAGCATGAAGTGCTGGTCGATGACCGCGTCGGCGAACGTCATCAGGTGAAACAGCAGCGGGCTGGAAATGTTGTAAGGCAGGTTGCCGACGATCCGCAACGACGGCTTGTCGCCGGGTGCCGCGAGCGAGCGGAAGTCGAACGCGAGCGCGTCGCCTGCATGCAGTTCGAGCAGCGCGCCGAAGCGTTGCTGCAGGCGCCCGATCAGGTCGCGGTCGAGCTCGACCGCATGCAGCGGCGACTCGGGCGTCGCGAGGCGCGCGATCAGCGGCTCGGTCAGCGCGCCGAGCCCGGGGCCGATCTCGACCATGCGCTGGCCGCGCGCGGGACCGATCGTCGCGACGATCGAGTCGATCACGCCGTGATCGACGAGGAAGTTCTGCCCGAAGCGCTTGCGCGCGAAATGGCCTTGGTGCTGTCTGCTGTTCGACATCGACTGAGTAAAACGAAAAATACGACGAATGAGGTAAAGCCGGGCCGCGTCAGGCGGTGCGGCGATGGCGCGCCATCGTGACGGCCGTGTCGAGCGCGGCGATCATGCTGCCCGGATCCGCGCGGCCCGTGCCGGCCAGATCGAGTGCCGTGCCGTGATCGACCGACGTACGGATGATCGGCAGCCCGAGCGTCACGTTGATGCCCTCGCCGAACGTCGCGTACTTCAGCACGGGCAGGCCCTGGTCATGGAACATCGCGAGCACGCAATCGGCATCGGCGAGGTGACGCGGCTGGAACAGCGTGTCGGCCGGATACGGGCCGCGCGCGTCGATGCCCTGCGCGTTCGCGCGGGCCAGTGCCGGCGAGATCACGTCGATCTCCTCGCGGCCGAGATAACCGTTCTCGCCCGCGTGCGGGTTCAGGCCCGTCACGAGAATGCGCGGCGCGGCCAGACCGAAGTCGCGCCGCAGGTCGCGATCGATGATCGCGAGCGTCTCGACGAGCCCGTCGACCGTCAGTGCGGCCGACACGTCCTTCAGCGGCAGGTGCGTGGTCGCGAGCGCCACGCGCAGCGGCCGGTGGCCGGTACCGGCCAGCATCATCACGACACGCGGCGTATGCGTGCGCTCCGCCAGGTATTCGGTATGGCCGGTGAACGGCACGCCCGCATCGTTGATCGTGCTCTTCTGCAACGGCGCGGTGACGATCGCGTCGTACCGGCCCGCCAGCGCGCCGTCGATTGCCGCGTCGAGCAGCCCGAGCACGTAAGGGCCGTTCGCCGCGTCCAGCCTGCCCGCCTGCGCGGGCACGGCGAGCGCGTGATGCGCGACCGACACCGGCCCCCTGCCGGCCAGCGTGGCCCGGTCGGCGCCGACGGCCGCCGCACGCGCGTCGAGCAGCGCTGCATCGCCGAGCACGGTGAAATGCGCGTCGGGCCAGCGCTGCGCGGCATCACGCAGCGCCTGAACGGTCAGTTCCGGGCCGACCCCCGCGGGTTCGCCGGTCGTGATCGCGATCTGCAGCGCGGGCGTGGTCATCGGAAGCTCGCTCAGTTCGCCGGGCCGACGCCGCCGATCTTGTACTGCACGTACGACGAATCGCGCAGCTCGCGCAGCCAGTCGGCATACGCCTGCTCGGCCTTGCGCTGGCCGATCGCCTGACGCGCGATATCCATCTGCTGCTGCACCGAACCTTCCGCTTCGCGGCGGCCCAGCACCTGGATCAGGTGATAGCCGTACTCGGTACGGATCGGCTGGCTGATCTGGCCGTCCTGCAGGTTGTTCATCGCGCGCTCGAATTCCGGCACGGTCTCGCCCGGGCTGATCCAGCCGAGATCGCCGCCCTGCGACGCCGAACCGTCCTGCGAATACGTGCGCGCGAACTTCGCGAAATCGCCGCCGGCCTCGACCTGGTTGCGGATGTCGGCCAGTTGCTGGCGCGCCTGGCCTTCGGACTTGCCTTCGCCCACGCGCAACAGGATGTGGCGCACGTGCGTCTGGACGATCTTCGGTGCGGCGGCCGACGCGCCCTGGCTCTGGCGACGATCGACGAGACGCACGATCTCGAAGCCGTCCGGCACGCGGATCAGCGTCGGGTTGACCTGGCCCGGGCGCAGCTTCGATGCGGCGTCGACGACGTCGGCCGGCAGCGCGCTCGGCGACTTGAAGCCGAGGTCACCGCCCTTCTTCGCGTCGTTCGCTTCCGAATTGTTCTTCGCGAGCTTCTCGAAATCGGCACCCGACTTCGCCTGCTGCAGCAACGCGTCAGCCTTCTTCTGCGCGGCTTCGATGTCGGCCTGCGGCGCGTTGGTCGGCGCCTTGATGAAGATGTGCTGGAAGCGCAGGTCCTGCTGCTGCGACGCGTTCGGCCCGCGCTGGCTCGCGATGTAGTTCGCGACCTCGGCGTCCGACACGGTGATCTTGCCGTCGACCTCGCGCTCGCGCAGCTTCGACAGCATCAGTTCGGTGCGCGCATCGCTCGTGAAGATGCTCCAGGGCACGCCTTGCGCCTCGAGACGCGCACGGTACTGGTCGAGCGTCATGCCGTTCGCCTGCGCGAGGCGCTGCAGCGTGGACTGTACCGTCGCGTCGTCGATGCGGATCCCGTCGTCCTTGGCCTTCTGCACCTGGATACGCTCGAGCACCATCTGGTTCAGCACCTGCGCGCGCAACTGGTCGGTCGGCGGCACGGGGGCGTTCTGCTGCTGCAGCCGGCGCGCGATCAGGCCGGCACGCTGGTCGAGTTCGCGGCCGGTGATCACGTCGTTGTTGACGACCGCGACGACTTCGTCGGCGAGCTGCGCACCTTGCGAACCGAGCGCCTGCGCCGCGGCCGGCGCAGAGGCGAGCAGCGCGGCCGCCGCAGCGAGGCTGGACACGACTGCCGCGAAACGAAGGGTTTTCTTCATTGCCACTGGAACTCCATTGAAATCGTGCTGACCGGTGCAGACAAGCCGGCGTTACTCGTAGTTGCTGAAGCGGGACATCGGCGGCGGCGGCGGCGGCAGCGGCGTGTAGCCCGGCACCCCGGCGCGGAACGCGGACACGAGGCCGTTGTCGACGGTCGACAGGCCCTTGAGCGTGAGCTGCATCATGAAGCGCGTCGACGAATTCTGCTGTCCGGACGAATTGATGCCGTTCGCCGCCCGCTGCACCCCGACCCCGAGCGCCCAGCAATCCGCGTCGTATTGTAAGCCGACCAGACCGTCGACCACGCGATCGCCGGCGAGATCGTAGTTGAAGCGGCCGATCGCATACAGGCGGCGCGTGAGCGGCCATTGCGCGGACACCAGGAACTGGTTGATCGGCTGGTTGTCGAGCGTGGTGTTCGCACGCGTATAGCGGTAGCCGACGTTGATCACGCGGCGCTCGCCCGGGCTGTAGCCGAAACCGACGCTCGACTTCACGAGCTGGTTGTTGTTCTGGTTGTACTGGAACGCCGTCTCGGACATGAAACCCGAGCCGAGCTTCAGCGCGGCCCCGACGATCAGGTCCGAGTGGCGCGCCAGCACCGCACTCTGCCCGGCATTCAGCGTGACGCGCTGATCGGCGAAGTAGTACTGCTGCGCGATCACGAAACGCGCACGCTCGTCGCCGGTGCGCGGATCGATGAAGCGCGAGGTCAGGCCGGCCGTGATGCGGTTCGCATCGGCGATCCGGTCGTTGCCGACGAACGTGTTCGGCTGGTAGATCTCCGCGAGGCCGAAGTCCGATTCCGCGGTGTCGAACAGCGGCGCGTTCGACTGGTCGCGATACGGCGTGTACACGTAGTACAGGCGCGGCTCGAGGGTCTGGATGAAATCCTGGCCGAACAGGCGCACCGAGCGGTCGAAGATCAGGCCCGAATCGAAGCTCACGGTCGGGATCGACTCGGTGAAGCGCTTCGGGCTGTTCGGCGTTTTCGACGACAGGTAGTTCAGGTCGTACGACGCGAAGTGGTACTGGACCTTCGGCACGACGAAGTAGCCGGGGCCGTACACGCCGTACGCGATGTACGGGTTGAAGACGATCCGGTCGCCTTCGGTCGCGTCGGCCGTCGTGATGCGGAACCGCGAATAGTCGGCTTCCGCGCCGAAGTCGAAGCCGCCGACGTTGTACTTCGTGTACTTCACGTTCAACTGCGGCTCGCGGCTGTACGGCGCGATCGACGGCGGCAGCGTCTGCCAGTGCTGGTAGCGCGCGAGCACCGACCACGGGCCGTTGTTGTACGTGAGGCCCGCTTCCTGCTGGTACAGCGTCTGCGTCCCGTTGATGAACTGGTTCGACGAACCCAGTTGCTCGGGATACAGATTGTCCGAGACCTTGTTGTAGTAGACGTAGCCGCCGAAACCGCCGCCGAAGTTCTGCTGGTGCTGCCAGTAGATCGCGTAGCGGTTGCGGTGCTCGAGCCGGTCATCCGGCAGGTAATTGGCCGTGAACGTGCCCGAATACGACGGCGACAGGTAGCGGAACGTCGCCTCGGTCATCACGCCGCGCCGCGAGATGATGCGCGGCGTGAGCGTCAGGTCGCGGTTCGGCGCGATGTTGAAGTAGTACGGCAGCGTCAGCTCGAAGCCGTTGCTCGAGTTCACCGAGAACGTCGGCGGCAGCAGGCCGCTGCGCCGCTCGCCCGACAGCGGGAACGTCATCCACGGGCTCGCGAAGATCGGCACGCCCTGGAAGAACAGCACGCCGTTGCGCGCGGTGCCTTCATCGGCGCCCGTATCGAAGTCGAAGCGGCTGCCCTTGATGTACCACGCGGGGTTCGTCGAGCACTGGCACGCGGTATAGGTACCGTTGACGAACACCGAGCGCTCGTTGTCGACCATGTCGACACGCTCCGCGCTGCCCGAGCCGCCCGTCACGTTGAAGTGATACTTCGGCGCCGTCATGAAGCCCTGGTTCGCCTCGATCTTCAGGTGCGCCTCGGGGCCCGCGAACGACGTGCCGGAATTGATCACCCTGACCTGGCCGTACGCATCGGCCATGTCGGTATCCTGATCGTAGTGGATCGCGTCGGCCTTCACGACGGCGTCACCGCGCCGCAGCTCGGCCGAACCCTTCGCGGCGAGATCCTGCTCGGCGGTGCCGCTCGTGTGGTCGGCGATCACGAAGGCGGCCGGCTTCGCGCCCTCCTTCAGCGGACGATCCTCGAGCTGGGGCGCGAGACGCAGATCCCACGGCGAGTCGAGCGGCTGCGGCTGCGCGGCCGCGCCCGACAGCTGCGCGTACGACACGGCCGGCACGAGGCCGGGCACGGCCAGGAGCGCGAGCGCGAGCCGCCGTTTGCGCGGCACCCCGTCACCGGGGAAAACATTCGGGAATAGCGGTTTGGGCGGCATCTATCGTTTGGCGAATCGCCCCTTGTCAGCCGCGCCGTCGCGGCACATTCGCGCACGGCGGGCCGCGCCGTCGCACCGCGACTGCGGCTGAGCGCAAACCGGGGAGGCGATCGGGTGGCGGCGCGACAGGCGGCGGGCCTGCACGGCGGAAAGCTGACGCGGGGTGCGTCAAAAAAGTCGTGGGGTATTATATGGCAAGACGTTCCCCCCTCCTCCGAGTTTCATGACGCCCCCATCCGCCGCATCCCAGCCCGACGCCCGCCTCGAAGCGCTCACCGCGTGGCTGCACCCGCTCGCCGAGCGCTACGCGCTCGACCTGTCGACCCTCGCGCCCGCATCGTCGGACGCCAGTTTCCGCCGCTATTTCCGGATTGCGTCGGCCACGAGCGCCGGCGGCACGCTGATCGCCGTCGACGCGCCGCCGCCCGAGAAGTGCCGCGAGTTCGTCCAGGTCGCGCAGCTGCTCGCCGCGGCCGGCGACCATGTGCCGGACGTGCTGGCCCACGATTTCGACGCGGGTTTCATGCTCGTGACCGATCTCGGCCGCACGCCGTACATCTCGGTGCTCGATCCGGCCGACCCGGCCGCCGCGAAACCGCTGATGCGCGAAGCACTCGACGCGCTGATCCGCTTCCAGCTCACGTCGAAACCCGACGTGCTGCCGCCGTTCGACGAGGCGTTCCTGCGCCGCGAGATGGAGCTGATGCCCGAATGGTTCGTCGGCCGCCACCTCGGCAAGCCCGTCACCGACGCGATGCGTGGCACGCTCGACCGCACCTTCGCGCTGCTGGTCGCGAGCGCCCACGCGCAGCCGCAGGGTTTCATGCTGCGCGACTTCATGCCGCGCAACCTGATGGTGTGCGAGCCGAACCCGGGCATCCTCGACTTCCAGGACGCCGTCTACGGGCCGCTGACGTACGACGTCGTGTCGCTGCTGCGCGACGCCTTCATCAGCTGGGACGAGGAGTTCGAGCTCGACTGCTTCGCGTACTACTGGGAAAAGGCGAAAAAGGCCGGGCTGCCGGTCGATCCCGATTTCGGCGAGTTCTACCGCCAGCTCGAATGGATGGGGCTGCAGCGCCACATCAAGGTGCTCGGCCTGTTCGCGCGCATCAATTACCGCGACGGCAAGCCCCATTACCTGAACGACCTGCCGCGCTTCATCGCGTATGCGCGCAAGGTCGCGCTGCGCTACCGCCCGCTCGTGCCGTTCGCGAAGCTGCTCGACGAGCTCGAGGGCAACGCGCCGGCCGACGTGGGCTATACGTTCTGATCGTTCCGACTTTCCTGACACCCGGCCGAACATGAGCAACACCCTGACGACGGCGATGATCTTCGCCGCCGGGCGCGGCGAACGGATGCGCCCGCTCACCGACACCCGCCCGAAGCCGCTCCTCGAAGCGGGCGGCAAGCCGCTGATCGCGTGGCAGATCGAAGCGCTCGCACGCGCGGGTATCGAGACGATCGTGATCAACCACGCGTGGCTCGGCGAACAGATCGAGGCCGCGCTCGGCGACGGGTCGCGCTGGGGCGTTCGGCTCGCGTACTCGGCCGAAGGCGAGGCACTGGAAACCGCGGGCGGCATCGCGCAGGCGTTGCCGCTGCTCGAGCGCGACGGACAACCGGCCGTGTTCGCGGCGGTCAGCGGCGACGTGTACTGCGCCTTCGACTACCGGACGCTCGCGCCGCGCGCCGCCCGGATGGCCGCGCTCGACGCGCCGGCGATGCACCTCGTGATGGTGCCGAACCCGCCGTTCCACCTGGCCGGCGACTTCGCGCTCGGCGACGACGGCCGCCTGGCGCTCGACGGCGCCGCGCGCTTCACGTTCGGCAACATCGGCCTGTACGACACGCGGATGTTCCGCGATCTCGCGCCCGGCACGCGACGCGCGCTGACGCCGTACTATCGCGCGGCGATCGAAGCCGGCCGCGCGAGCGGCGAACTGTACGAAGGTATTTGGGAAAACGTCGGCACGCCCGCGCAGCTCGGCGAGCTCGACGCGCGGCTGCGCGCCGCGGGCTGATCGTTTCGCGGCTGGGTGGCTGGGTGGCTGAGCGGCTGAGCGGCTGAGCGGCTGAGCGGCTGAGCGGCGGTTCGGCGGTTCGGCGGTTCGGCGGTTCGGCGGTTCGGCGGTTCGGCGGTTCGGCGGTTCGGCGGTTCGGCGGTTCGGCGGTTCGGCGGTTCGGCGGTTCGGCGGTTCGGCGGTTCGGCGGTCGATACCCCGACTCGTCAACGACCGCGCGACCGACCGGCGCCGGACCAAGCTCCAGGATCCGATGTCGCCGACGCTCCGCCGAGTCACCCGACCCTGACGGCACCACACCGCCCGTTCCTGCCGCGCACCGCTCAATACCCGCGCCTACGCGGCCTCTGCCTCTTCCCCGCCCGCCGCCGCGCGCTGCTGCTGCAGCGCCCACATCTGCGCATACAACCCGTCGGCGCGCACGAGTTCGTCGTGCGTGCCGCGCTCGACGATCCGCCCGTGATCCATCACGAGGATCTGCTGCGCGTGCACGACCGTCGACAGCCGGTGCGCGATCACGAGCGTCGTACGATGCCGCGCGATCTGGTCGAGCTCGTGCTGGATCGCCCGCTCCGAGCGCGAATCGAGCGCCGAAGTCGCCTCGTCGAACAACAGCACCGGCGGATCCTTCAACAGCGTGCGCGCGATCGCGACGCGCTGCTTCTCGCCGCCAGACAGCTTCAGCCCGCGCTCGCCGACCGGCGTGTCATAACCCTTCGGCAAGCTTTCGATGAAATCGTGGATGTGCGCGGCGCGCGCGGCCGCGATCACCTCGTCGCGGGTCGCGCTCGGCCGGCCGTACGCGATGTTGTAGTAGATCGAGTCGTTGAACAGCACGGTGTCCTGCGGCACGATCCCGATCGACGCACGCAGCGAATCCT
Organism: Burkholderia cepacia ATCC 25416; assembly: GCF_001411495.1. Taxonomy (NCBI): domain Bacteria; kingdom Pseudomonadati; phylum Pseudomonadota; class Betaproteobacteria; order Burkholderiales; family Burkholderiaceae; genus Burkholderia; species Burkholderia cepacia. The sequence goes on from NZ_CP012981.1 coordinate 307,694, forward strand.
GCGTGACGTCGCGGATATCCTGGCCGTCGATCCGGATCGCGCCGCCCGCCTGCCGGTCGAGATCGTAGAAACGAAACAGCAGCCGCGACAGCGTCGACTTCCCGGAGCCGCTGTGGCCGACCACCGCGGTCGTCGTGCCCGCGTCGATCGTGAAGGACACGTCGTGCAGGATCGGCCGCGACGCCTCGTACGCGAAATTCACGTGCTCGAAGCGCACCTGCGCGCCGGCGACCGCGAGCGGCCGCGCATCGGGCAGGTCGGCCACTTCCTTCGCGGCCGACAGCAGCCCGAACATCCGGTCCATGTCGGTGAGGCTCTGCTTCAGCTCGCGATAGACGACGCCGAGAAAGTTCAGCGGAATGTACAGCTGCAGCATGAACGTGTTGATCAGCACGAGATCGCCGAGCGTCAGCTTGCCCGCGAGCACGCCCTGCGTCGCGCGCCACAGGATGAACACGAGCCCCGTGCCGATGATCGCCTGCTGGCCGAAGTTCAGCACCGACAGCGAATTCTGCGAGCGGATCGCGGCTTTCCGGTAGCGCTTGAGATTCTCGTCGTAACGCTGCGCCTCCCACTCCTCGTTGCCGAAATACTTGACCGTCTCGTAGTTGATCAACGAATCGATCGCCCGTGAGTTCGCGCGCGAATCGAGTTCGTTCATCGTGCGGCGGAAATGCGTACGCCAGTTGGTGACCTTCACCGTGAACACGATGTACGTGACCAGCGCCGCGAACGTCACGTACGCGTAATACGCCTCGTACTTGACCACGAAGAAGCCGAGCACGAGCCCGACCTCGACGAGCGTCGGCAGGATGCTGTACAGCGAATACGAGATCAGTTGCTGGATGCCGCGCGTGCCGCGCTCGATGTCGCGCGACATGCCGCCCGTCTGGCGTTCGAGATGGAACCGCAGCGACAGCCCGTGCAGGTGCCGGAACACCTGCAGCGCGAGCTGGCGCACCGCGCTCTCGGTGACCTTCGAGAACAGGATCTCGCGCAGCTCGGTGAACAGCGACGTCGATAGCCGCACGAGCGCATAGGCGACGACCAGCAACCCGACGCCGCCCGCGAGCACGATGCCGGCCGACTGTTCGGCGCGGCCGAGCGCGGTGATCTGCTGGACGTAGGACAGGTGGTCGACGATGCGCTTCATCACGACCGGCACGCCGAGGTTCGCGACCTTCGCGCCGATCAGGCAGCCGAGCGCGAGCGCGACGCGCCATTTGTAGGTGGTCAGGTACGGCAGCAGCGACCGGATGGTCTGCCAGTCGTTGCGGGGCCCGGTCGAAGCCGGCGCGGGCTCGCCGGAAGCAGGAAATCGGCGCATGAGGGGAAGGATCGGCGGCGGTGCCGGGCGCGTGATCGGCGGCCGGCTCGCTCACTTTCTCGTACAATTTGCGAACGTTGTATTGTCGCAGAAGCCGCTTCGCGCCGCTGCCGGCGCCCTCGCCGGCCGGCCTGCGCACGGCGGCATGTTTCTTACAGGATGAAAGCCCCCGCCATGACCGATTCGACCCTCGAACTCCCGCAAAAACAGCCCGCGCTGCGCGTCGTCCCGCAACCGCACGACGCGAACGTCCACGGCGACGTGTTCGGCGGCTGGATCATGTCGCAGGTCGACATCGCCGGCTCGATCCCCGCGAGCCAGCGCGCGAACGGTCGCGTCGCGACGGTCGCGGTCAACTCGTTCGTGTTCAAGCAGCCGGTGTTCGTCGGCGATCTGCTGAGCTTCTACGCGACGATCATGCGCACCGGCAACACGTCGATCACGGTCGACGTCGAGGTGTACGCGCAGCGCATGCGCCTGATGGGTGAAATCGTGAAGGTCACCGAAGCGACGCTCACCTACGTCGCGACCGGCCCCGACCGCAAGCCGCGGCAACTGCCGCCGCTCTGACGGACGAGCGCCGAACGGCGCTCCCCCTCCACCCGGCTGCGGCCACCTCAGTGCGTGGCCGTCAGCCCGAACTCCCGCATCGCGGGCAGGAAATCGTGGTTCAGCTTCGGCTTGCGCGACAGCTTCACCAGCACGTAGCGCTGGAACGGCGCAAGCCGCTGCCACTGCGCGAGCCCGGGCGCCGTCAGCCCGGCCAGCGCGCTCTGCTGCACGAGCGACTCCGGCACGATGTCGGTGGCGCGCCAGGCCGGCTGCTCGTCCGGCTGGAACCACGAGGGCTCCAGATCCGCGTGCGTACGCAGCATTTCGAACAGCGCGTGATCGAAGTTGGGCTCGATCGCGGTGTCGTCGTCGGCCGGAAAGCGTGCGAGCAGCTTGCGGTCCTCGAGCGGCAGCAGTTGCCACTGCTCCAGCGAAATCCGCAGACCGAAACGGTCGAGATTGAAACGCACGATCATCGGGATGTACGTGAAGTTTTCCGACGATTCGTGTTCGAAGGCGAATAGCAGTGGAGCGTCGCTGAGTCCCATGATCGTTACCTGATGTGGCGGATGCCGGCGCGGCCGGCTTGCCTGGGGTATTTTAGAACCTCTGCGTGCGGGCGGCGGATACGAATGCCGCCGCCCGCGCGCCGAATCAACGGGAGTGCTCGTGAATCCGACCGAATCCGGTGAAATGCGCGACGAACCGCGCGGCGCGATCGAACTGTCCGTACGCCGCACGCGCGGCGGCGCCGTCGAAACCGCGCACGACTACGTGGGCCAGGAGTGGCCCGTCGCACTCGTCTTCAACGGCATCTCGCACGCGGTGATGATGTGTACGCCGTGCGACCTCGAAGCGTTCGCGGTCGGCTTCGCGATCTCGGAAGGGATCGTCGCGCGCGGCAGCGACATCAAGGACATCGAGGTGATCCTGCACGCCGACGCCCCGCTGCCGCATGCGGAAGTCCACCTGGAGGTCGTCCAGCAGGCGTTCGCCGCGCTGAAGGACCGGCGCCGCGCGCTCGCGGGGCGCACCGGCTGCGGCGTATGCGGGATCGAAAGCATCGACCTGCTCGACCTCGCGCCCGAGCGCGTGCCCGATACGGGCTTTCTCGCGCGCCTCGCCCCCGACGCGCTGACGCGCGCGGCGCAGGCGCTGCCGGCGCATCAGGCGCTCACACGGCTCACGGGCGGCCTGCACGCGGCCGCGTGGTGCGACGCAACAGGCGCGATCCGGATGGCGTTCGAGGACGTCGGCCGCCACAACGCGCTCGACAAGCTGATCGGCTCGCTCGTGCTGTCGCGCGCCGACGCGACCGACGGCTTCGTGTTCCTGTCGAGCCGCGCGAGCTACGAGCTCGTGCGCAAGGCCGCACGGGTCGGCATCCCGCTGGTGGCGACGATCTCCGCGCCGTCGTCGCTCGCGATCGAAATCGCAAAAGCGGCCGGCTTGCGGCTCGTCAGCTTCTGCCGCGAAACCGGCCACGTCGACTACGGCACGGCCTGATCGCGTTCGCGGCGGCGCGCCGGCGAGCCATCGCCGGCACGGCCTGCTCCGTCAGTCGAACTGACGGAAATCCGGCTTGCGCTTCTCGAAGAACGCCGTCATCGCCTCGCGCGCTTCGGGCGCGCGCAGCATCGCGGCGAAGTGGCCCGCCTCCTCGGCCATCCGCGCGGACGTCGCCACACCGCCCGTATCCTTCAGCAGCGCCTTCGTCACGCGCAGCGATGCCGCCGGCAGCGCCGCGAGCTTCGCCGCCTGCTTCGCCGCGAACGCGTCGAGCTCGGCCGCCGGCAGCACGCGGTTGACGATGCCGATGCGGTGCGCTTCCAGCGCATCGAACGCCTCGCCGAGCAGCAGCTTCTCGGCGGCGACCTGATGGCCGGCCAGGCGCGGCAGCAGCACGCTCGACGCAGCTTCCGGGCACAGGCCGAGCTGCGCGAACGGCAGCGAGAACGTCGCGGTGTCGGCTGCGTACACCAGATCGCAGTGCAGCAGCATCGTCACGCCGACGCCGATCGCGAGGCCCGGCACGGCGGCCACGATCGGCTTGCTCGCGGTGCTGATCCGCGCAAGGAACTGGAACACCGGAGCGGTGTCGTCCTTCGGCGGCGCCTTCATGAAATCCTCGAGATCGTTCCCCGCGGTGAAATTGCCGTCGCTGCCGCGCAGCAGGATCACGCGGATCGCCTTGTCTTCCTGCGCGTCGGCGAGCGCATCGGCCATCGTCTGGTACATCGCCGCCGTCAGCGCGTTCTTCTTCGCCGGGCGCGAGATCGTGATCGTCATCACGCCTTCGGCGCGTTCCACTTGAATTTCAGCCACAACCGTCTCCTTTGACTTTCCTCTACCGGAACGAGAAAACGGTGCGCGAGCTTGTGGCCCGCGCACCGTCGTCGCTTTGCGTCGTGTCCTGCTTACAGGCGTTCGATGATGCCCGCGGCACCCATGCCGGTGCCGACGCACATCGTGACCATCCCGTACTTCAGGTTACGACGGCGCAGGCCGTGCACGACGGTCGCCGCGCGGATCGCGCCGGTCGCGCCGAGCGGGTGGCCGAGTGCGATCGCGCCGCCCATCGGGTTGACCTTCGACGGGTCGAGGCCGAGATCGCGCATCACCGCCAGCGATTGCGCGGCGAACGCTTCGTTCAGCTCGATCCAGTCGAGATCGTCCTGCTTCAGGCCGGCGGCCTTCAGCGCGGCCGGAATCGCTTCCTTCGGGCCGATGCCCATGATTTCCGGCGGCACGCCGCGTACCGCGAAGCTCACGAAGCGCGCGAGCGGCGTCAGGTTGAATTCCTTCAGCACCTTCTCCGACACGACGAGCAGCGCACCCGCGCCGTCCGACGTCTGCGAGCTGTTGCCGGCCGTGACCGAGCCCTTGTTCGCGAATACCGTGCGCAGCTTCGCGAGGCCTTCGAGCGACGTGTCCGCGCGCGGACCTTCGTCGAGCTTGATCTCGCGCGTCTTCACGTCGACTTCGCCGGTCGCGAGGTTCGGGAAACGCTCGGTGATCGTGTACGCGGCGATCTCGTCGTTGAACTCGCCGGCCTGCTGCGCGGCAAGCGCCTTGCGGTGCGACTCGACCGAGAACGCGTCCTGGTCTTCGCGGCTCACCTTCCACTGCTCGGCGACGCGCTCGGCCGTCAGGCCCATCCCGTATGCGATGCCGAAGTCTTCATTGCGATCGAAGATGTGCGGCGACATCGACGGCTTGTTGCCCATCATCGGCACCATGCTCATCGATTCGCAGCCGCCCGCGAAGATCGCGTCCGATTCACCGACGCGGATGCGGTCGGCCGCCATCGCGAGCGCCGTGATGCCCGACGCGCAGAAGCGGTTGACCGTCACGCCGCCGACCGTCTGCGGCAGGCCCGCGAGCAGCGCGCCCATCCGCGCGACGTTCAGGCCCTGTTCGGCTTCCGGAATCGCGCAGCCGATGATCGCGTCCTCGATCAGCTTCGTGTCGAAGCCCGGCACCTGCGCAACCGCCGACTTGATCGCGTGGACCAGCAGCTCGTCCGGGCGCGTGTTCTTGAAGACACCGCGCGGAGCCTTGCCGATCGGCGTGCGGCTGGCGGCGACGATGTATGCGTCTTGCAATTGTTTGCTCATTTGAGACTCCTTGCCTTATCGCTCGCTCAGTTACGCACCGGCTTGCCGGTCTGCAACATGCCCATGATCCGTTCCTGCGTCTTCTGCGTGCCGAGCAGCTCGACGAACGCACGGCGCTCGAGCGCGAGCAGCCACTGCTCGTCGACGAGGCTGCCGGCTTCGACGTCGCCGCCGCACACGGCTTCGGCGATGCGGCTCGCGATCAGGTAGTCGTGGTCGCTGATGAAGCGGCCGTCACGCATGTTGACGAGCGATGCCTTGATCGTCGCGATCGCCGAGCGGCCCGCGACCGGCACGTCCTTCGCACGCAGCGGTGCGCGGTAGCCGGTGGCGGCCAGCGCACGCGCTTCCTTCTTCGCGGTGTCGAGCAGTTCGAACACGTTGAAGACGATCGTGTCGGACGGCTTCACGTAGCCCATCGCACGTGCATCGTGCGCGGAGGCCGAGACCTTCGCCATCGCCGCGTTCTCGAACGACTTCGTGACGAACTTCAGGATGTCGGTGGTCGCGTTCGCGGCCGTCGCGGCGTCCGCTGCGCGCAGCGCCGCTTCCTTCAGGCCGCCGCCCGCCGGCACGAGGCCGACACCCACTTCGACGAGGCCGATGTAGCTCTCGACGTGAACGACGCGCTTCGCGCTGTGCAGCATCAGCTCGCACCCGCCGCCGAGCGCGATGCCCGACACGGCCGCGACGACCGGCACGTTCGCGTACTTCACGCGCAGCATGCCTTCCTGGAACTTCTTCACGAACGGCTCGATACCCTTCGCGCCGCCCATCATGAACGCGGGCATCGCCTCTTCGAGGTTCGCGCCGGCCGAGAACGGGCCGCCCGGCGTGCCGAGCTTCAGCGACGTCGGCTGCCAGATCACCACGCCCTTGTAGTCCTTCTCCGCGAGTTCGATCGCCTGCACGAGGCCGTCGATCACGCTCGGTCCGATCGTGTTCATCTTCGACTTGAACGACACGATCACGACGTCGTCTTCACCCGCACGATCGTCGACCCATGCGCGCACCGCGTCGGTCTCGAACAGCGTCTTGCCGTACGTCTTCGGATCGGCGCCCGCTTCGCCGAGCAGCGGCGCGCGGAATACCTGCTTGTCGTAGACCGCGAGGTCGGAACGCGGCACGAAGCGCTTCGCAGCCGGTGCCCACGAGCCTTCGGCCGTGTGCACGCCGCCCTTCTCGGCAACCGCGCCTTCGAGCACCCACGACGGCAGCGGCACGTTCGCGAGCGCCTTGCCGGCCGCGATGTCTTCCTGCACCCACTCGGCGACCTGCTTCCAGCCGGCGGCCTGCCAGCCTTCGAACGGGCCTTCGTTCCAGCCGAAGCCCCAGCGGATCGCGAGGTCGACGTCGCGCGCGTTGTCGGCGATCGATTCGAGATGCACGCCGATGTAGTGGAACACGTCGCGGAAAATCGACCACAGGAACTGCGCGTGCGGATGGTCCGTCTCGCGCAGCAGCTTCAGGCGTTCCGCTGGCGGGCGCTTCAGGATGCGGCCGACCGTTTCGTCAGCCTTCGCGCCCGAGTCGACATAGGTGCCCGTCTTCGCGTCGAGCACCTTGATCGCCTTGCCTTCCTTCTTGTAGAAACCGCCGCCCGTCTTCTGGCCGAGCGCGCCCTGCTTAACCAGTTCGGCGAGCACGGCGGGCGTCTGGTAGACCGGGAAGAACGGATCGTCGGCGAGGTTGTCCTGCATCGTCTTGATCACGTGCGCCATCGTGTCGAGGCCGACCACGTCCGCGGTGCGGAACGTCGCCGACTTCGCGCGGCCGAGGCGGCTGCCCGTCAGGTCGTCGACTTCGTCGAAGCGCAGGCCGAACTTCGCGGCCTCGGTGATCACCGCGAGGATCGAGAAGATGCCGACGCGGTTCGCGATGAAGTTCGGCGTGTCCTTCGCGCGCACGACGCCCTTGCCGACGATGCTCGTCAGGAAGGTTTCGAGCTGGTCGAGGATCTCCGGACGCGTATGCGCGGTCGGGATCAGCTCGACGAGGTGCATGTAGCGCGGCGGGTTGAAGAAGTGCACGCCGCAGAAGCGCGACTTCAGCTCGTCCGAGAAACCTTCGGACAGCTTCGTGATCGACAGGCCCGACGTGTTGGTCGCGAAGATCGCGTTCGGCGCGATGTGCGGCGCGACCTTCTTGTACAGGTCGTGCTTCCAGTCCATCCGCTCGGCGATCGCCTCGATCACGACGTCGCACTCGGCGAGCTTCGCGATGTCGTCTTCGTAGTTCGCGGCTTCGAGGTATTTCGCGTCGTCCTTCACGCCGAACGGCGCAGGCGACAGCTTCTTCAGGTTCTCGATCGCCTTCAGCGCGATCGCGTTTTTCGGGCCTTCCTTGGCCGGCAGGTCGAACAGCAGCACCGGCACGCGCGCGTTGATGAGGTGCGCGGCGATCTGCGCGCCCATCACGCCGGCGCCCAGCACGGCGACCTTGCGAATCAGGAAATTGCTCACGGGATGTCTCCGGATAGTGTCGTGCAGCGCGGAGGTTGGGGCTGCACGGAGAAGTGAGTACCAGGAACCGATGCATCCGGGCGGCGCGCCTCGCGCCCCGCCCGGACTCGCGTCAGAACAGCGATTCGTCGACTTCCATCATCGTCTTCGAACCGGCGCGTGCGGCGCGGATCGTCGACGCCGTCTCGGGCAGCAGGCGCGCGAAGTAGAAGCGGGCCGTCGCGAGCTTCGACTTGTAGAACGGATCGCCCGACGCTTCCTTGTCGAGGGCGAGACGTGCCATGCGCGCCCAGAAGTACGAGAACACCAGGTGGCCGACGGTGCGC